>DATAYF010000338.1:0-13188 GCA_036272735.1 Ktedonobacteraceae bacterium | reverse complement strand
ACGTTGCCATCAAGGTTATCGGCAACAAGATAGAGACCAACGAGGACCTGGCTTTTCTGCGTGGGCAGGTAAGCGACAACATGCTGACCTGGGTCGAGCGATCCGCCTATGTACGCAGTATGGAGAAGGGTAACTACCTGCCGTTCCGGCAGCTTGAAGCGCGAAATAAGCAAGCTCTCGCGCTTATGCAGCGGGAGGTCGATGGGCGCGACAAAGACTGGGAGAAGTACGAGCGCCAGACGATAGCGTTTCACCGCAAGAACGCGCTCTCCTGGGCCAACGCAGCCACGGGCGAGGATCTTACGCGGCAGATCGATCCAGCTTATCGGCTCATCTCCCAGATACATCAGCCGATGGCCGAAATCGTGTAGCCAGTTTTTGTACGTTGTTTCCATTTTTATTAGGTAACAGGGCAATACCAGCCCTGCTCAAAAGGAGCAAACAACTATGTCTCTTACCGTTCCAACGACCTTGCTTGAGCAAGCTCAGGCGGGCGAAATCAGTTCCAACGATTTTCTGAGCTGCGTCAAGGAATCGCTACCCTATGCCTGGCAGCTTATCGAGGGTCTCGCCAACAGGCTCGAAGCCAATACCGAGCCATTTGCGGACAACCAGGTTCCACCACCAAACGAACAGGCACGCGGCCAACTCTTGCGCGTGCTGGCAAGCGACTCGATGCGTCACGCGATAGAGGAACATTTTGGGGTGAAGCTGGCCTTCCAAAATTGTCATCGCGTAGCCCTCTTTAGAAAGGACCAGCTTGGTGCGGCGTACGAGGAATTTATCTCACCACGCAGCCAGATCTTGAATCAGAAGCCAGAATTGATCGATTGCTAACTGACAGGAACTGACATGAAGGGCGTCGCGGGTTGACTCGCAACGCTCTTTCTGTTTAAGCACGTATTGTACGTAGCGGAAGCATATTGGAAACAAAAGGAATGATCCTGATAATCAGATATGTGGCAAACGCAGCGCTGGTAATGGAAAAACTGACGGGATAAGGCAGGTAAAATGAAACAATCAGGCCAAACCAGGTAAACAAAACCGAGAGCAGGACCGAAAGCAGTAGGGCACGCGACGGTTTGCCACTCAAGCGTTCGGCAATGGCAGCGGGCGTGACCAGCAGGGCAAAAATGAGCAAGACACCAACAACCTGTACCGCTGCTGAAACAGCCAGAGCAAGGATTATCATAAAAAGGACCGAGATGAGGCGAGTCGGGATGCCACGCGCCTCGGCAACCTCCTCATCGAGCGAGGAAAAGAGCAGAGGACGAAAAATCAAGACCAGGGCGAGCAGAGTAACCAGGCTGGTAAGCAGCGTCGTACGCACGTCGGCCTGACTGATGCCGAGAATTTGCCCAAAGAGAATGGAATAGGCTTCGTTTGCATAGCCAGCGTACAGGCTCAAGAAAAAGACGCCCAGTCCCAATGCCCAGGCCAGGACAATACCAATAATCGCATCACGCCCAAATATTTTTTTGCTCAGAAATCCCATGATGCACGACCCGCAACCTGCGAAGAGCAGCAGGCCGTACAATGGGCTGATCCCTAGCACGACAGCAGCGGTGGCACCGGTAAAACCAATATGCGACAGCGCGTGAGCGGCAAACGAGAGACCGCGTAGTACGACAAAATAGCCGACGACGCCAGCGACGATGGCTACAGCGGTTCCGGCGATGAAGGCGTTTTGCATGAAGGCATATTGGAACATAGCTTGCAGGTCCATGAGCAGGTTCCACGAGAGGATAGGCTCACTGGCAAGCGAAGAAAGTAACATGCTGATAGCTCCCCTGATCAATTTTCTAGTATGTACCTGAATTTTATAGAGATAAGGATGACGTTCATAGCGAACATCATCCTTATAAGCGTTAGTATGTGAGTGAGTAAGCTGCACCTTGCTCCTCTTGACCAAATACCAGCACACGACCACGGCTATCGCGCACCACCTCAATTGGCGCATCATAGAGCTGTGAGAGATGTTCGCTCGTAATAATTTCCTCCGCCGTTCCGAGCGCAATGCGTTGTTGTGCAACGTAGAGTACCCGGTCGGTAAAAGGGAGCAATGGGTTGACATCGTGTGAAACGAGCAGCACCGTGATGCCGCGAGTACGCGCCACCTGAGCAATCTCACGCGCCATAGCACTCTGGTTGCGCATATCAAGGCTGGCTAGCGGCTCATCTAACAAAAGGATTTTTGGCTGAGCCAGCAGTGCCTGGGCCAGCAGGAGACGTTGCTGTTCGCCGCCGGAAAGTTTGCCAACCGCTCGATAGGCATACGCGGTCGCGCCAACTGCTTCCAGAGCCTCGTGCACTACTTGCTGTCTCCGGTGACGTGCATGAAAAGGAATGGCTATGCCCCAGCGGTGTCCATCAAGACCAAGGGCCACAAAATCAAAGGCGCGCACACGCAGGTCAGCATCAAGTGTGCGCCGCTGAGGAACATAACCGATCAAAGGGTTGCCCCGGTGCGGAACCTGCCCCAAAATAGTCACAGCGCCCGTACTGAGCGGAAGCAAACCCAGCAGCACACGCAACAGCGTCGATTTGCCAGCCCCATTCGGACCGATGATCGTGATAAACTCACCGGTGGCAATCGTAAATGCTGCCTCTTGCCAGATCAGACGTTTCCCCAGCCTGATCGACGCCTGATCCACAAGGATGGCGGACTGATGAGGGAAAGATGTCTGTGGCGCATCGTATTGTACCATTGGGTCCATCTCGCTTTCCTACTGTGCCAGCGCTTTTTCAAGGGCCTGGAGCTGAGCGTATTGCCACGATTGAAAGGTGGCCCCGGCTGGCCGTATCGTCTCGGTAATCTCGACAATGGGGATATGTTGTTGCTTGACCAGCAGAGCCAGATTGCGCGTCTGGTTCGAGATATTTTGCACATCGAGCATCATCACGTGTATCTTTTTCTGGCTAATTTGCTGATTGAACTGCGTCACCGCGCTAGTTGGCGGCTCGGTGCCATTGTTTTCCGCGTTCAGGTACGCGGCAGGGGTGATGAGGTTAAGGTGCAGGGTTTGCGCCATGTAGACATAAATAGACTCGGAGGAGCCAATAGGTTGACCGGCAAATTGCTTCTGAATGGTCGCGATGGCATCGTGATACGGCTTGAGCGCTTGCTCAAAGAGCTGGCGTTGTTGCGTATAATAAGCTTTATCACCGGGATCGAGTGCTTGATAATTGGCGGTAATCTGGTCAGCCGCCTTCTCCACATACGCTGGATTGTACCAGAGGTGTGGATTATCACCGCTTTTCTTACCCAGGTAGTTGCCAACGTTAAATACTTTGCGTGTACTGCTCGGATTGGCGTCGAGCAGCTTCTGTCCCCAATCATCATAACCAACACCATTGAGAATCACATAATCGGCTTGCGCGAATGAGCGCGCATCGTTGGCGGTGCTTTCATAGCCGTGTGGATCGACATTCGGAGAAGAAACGATACTATTCACAGTGACATGCTTACCGCCAAGCTGAGCGGCGATACTGCCCCAAAAATCTTCAGCAGCAACCACAGTAAGAGTTTTACCAGTGGAACTCGCCGCCGAATTTCCTGCTGGCGCGGACGAACAACTCGCGAAAATGGGGATGAGCAGCAGACAGAAAAGGACAGCGGGCTTCAAAAAGTGCTTGACCATAGTTTTTCTTTCTAACAATGTATTAAATGAAACTTCGTATCAATAATAAAAACTATAGCAGCTTTATTCTGCCTTGTCAATGAGACGTCATCTCATTAACTTTTGATCGTCCTGCATGGTCGCGACTGCTGATAGCGTAAGAAAGGGCAGGTGAAGACAACAAAGAGGCAGTGCAGATCGACTTGCAATGCCTCTTGATACCAGGTATGGAGGTGATTTCGTTAGCGTTCGACTTCGCTTTGCACGCAGTGGTGATGATTCATGCCGACAAGACGCTCATGAGATGAATGGACACGCCCGTCTAAGCGTGCGCGACGTGCAGTGGACCAGCGGCTGGCAACGAAGGCAACGACATAGACCAGGGTCGCCAGGGTGGCGATATAAAAGCTGGCGGGCAGGTAACGACCGGTGCCAAACACCGTCAGTACGAGGCCGAGCCAGGTAATCGCCACGCCAAGCACGATAGAGAGGGCAATCGTTGTGAACGGACGATGCGTAAAGCGGGCAGCGCTTGCGGCTGGAGCGATCAACAAAGCGAACACGAGTAACGCTCCCACAACTTGAATGGCAATAGCGATGGTCGCAGCCAGCAGGAGCAGGAAGAGGATCGAGAACAGGCGCAGTGGGATACCCCGTGCTTGCGCGACCTCGGGATCGATAGAGGCGAAGAGCAGGGGCCGAAACAGCACCGCCAGTATTACCAGCACGAGTACACCAGCAATTCCCGTAATCAGCACATTGGCTTGCGTTACGCTCAAGATCGAGCCGAAGAGCGCGTTAACCGTGGCGCTGGCATCTCCTCCTGAGGCGTAAAGACCGGTGAACAGGACCCCTAGCCCCAGGGCAAAGGCCAGCACCATGCCCGTCTCCACATCGCGTCCTCGCACGCGCTCACCCAGTGCGCCAATGCCGAGTGCGCTGAGCATCGTCAACATAAACATGCCAATCAGCGAACTCAGGCCGAACAAAGGGCCTCCGGTGGAACCGGCAAAACCAATATGCGACAGCGAGTCGCTGGCAAAAGCCTGAGCACGCAAGACCACAAAATAGCCGATAATGGCGCTGATCAGTGCCACTATCGTTCCCGCCAGAAAAGCATTTTGCACAAATTGCTGCTGAAATAGGGAAATCATCTCTTTCTCCATCACAAGGTATCTTTTTCTCGCACACAGGTATAATATTGATCCTGATCTACTGAGTTGGTAACTCAGTAGATCATTGTCTATGTGGCCTCACGATAATTCGCTCAGGTCTGCTCTATATAAGTCAATCTGCAAAGTAGTATACATTTTTCGTTGCGATCTGGCAAATGAGACAAAATCTCATTGACAACGTCCGCAGGGTATGGTAATCTCTCAAAAGATACATTGTCTCAACAACAATGTTCTTATTGTTTATTTTGTGTACCACCTTTATTGGGAGGATTGTTATGCTTTCACGCACACGGGCGCGTTCTTTGTTACTGCCCGCTATGATTGTTTGTTTATTTTTGTTGAGCGCCTGCTCAGGAGGGACCGCGAGTGGTCCTACAGGCGGTACATCGTCCTCGAAGGTGATTAAGGTAGTGGCGGCGGAGAATTTCTATGGTGACGTGGTCAAGCAGTTGGGTGGGAGCCATGTGAACGTCACCAGTATTCTTTCTGATCCTAACGTTGATCCTCATGAATATACCTCGAATGTACAGACAGCCGCGAAGGTCAGTAGCGCCGATCTGGTGATTAAGAGCGGGCTTGGCTACGATGACTGGATGGACAAGTTGCTCTCAGGATCACCCAACGCCAACAGAATCGTGCTGACGGGTGGCACGCTTGCCAACCACCCCTTGCCTGATAACCCGCACGTCTGGTATGGTGTAAATAATATGCCAGCTATTGCTCAGGCGATCACCAATGCCCTGAAAAAGCTGGATAGCGCTGATAGTTCTACCTTTGATAAGAATCTCGCCACCTTTACGCAGTCGCTCACGCCGCTGCAACAGAAGATCGACGAAATTCACAGCCGCTATAATGGGACGCCAATTGCCTTGACGGAGACGATTTATCTCTATCAGACGACGCCGGAAGGACTGAAGGTGCTCACGCCTTTCGAATTTATGAAGGCGAACGCCGAGGGCACCGATCCGCCTGCTAATACCGTCGCGGCCATTAATAACGAAATCAATCAGAAGCAGGCCAAAATACTCATCTATAATGTGCAGACCGTGACGCCGATCACCACAAACGTGCAGAACGAGGCAAAAAAACAGAATATTCCCGTCGTTCCTGTTTCTGAGACCATGCCTCCGAGCAAAACCTATCAGACCTGGATGATGGGACAGTTGGACACATTGGAGACGGCTTTACAGCAGGGAACAGGAAAATAACGAGGTAGTTTTGTGACAGGAGAACCCATTGTCGAGATTGAGCATGCACATATCCGCCTGGGAGGGCGTACGATCCTGGAAGATATGAGCCTGAGCGTGCATGCAGGTGAATTTATCGTCATCCTGGGACCAAACGGCGCGGGCAAGTCAACGTTGCTCAAAACCCTGCTGGGGCTGGTCAAGCCAGTTGCGGGCACGGTCAAGCTGCTTGGCCGTACGCCACGTCGTGGCAATCCCGCCATTGGGTACGCTCCCCAGCATCGTACGCTTGAAGCCGACCTGGCTTTGCGGGCCTGTGACGTGGTCGGCTTTGGCCTGGATGGCACCCGTTGGGGCTTTGGGCTTCCCAGTGCCAGGCGCAAGGGACTGATTGATAACGTCTTGCGCGAGGTCGATGCCCTGGACTTTGCCAATGTTCCCGTCGGCCAATTGTCGGGTGGGGAACAGCAGCGTCTCTTGATCGCCCAGGCCCTGCTGACCAACCCACGGCTGCTGCTGCTCGATGAGCCGCTGGCGAACCTGGATATCAACCGTGGCGGAGAGATTGTCGCGCTGGTTGCCAGGGTATGCCGGGAGCGCAACGTTGCCGTCATGCTGGTGACTCATGATATCAACCCATTGTTGCCCGTGGTGGACCGCGTGCTCTACGTCGCGAATAGCCAGAGCGCCATCGGCACGCCTGAAGAGGTCGTGACCAGTCAGACGCTCTCTCGCCTGTATGGTTCATCCGTGGAAGTAGTCCAGGCATTGGATCGTCTCTTTGTCGTCGGTGTAGAAACGTAGGAGCCCGAGGGTAGCTGAAATGTGAGGAGAAGCTTTTTCTCCTCGCCTGCACCTGTCCGCACAGGATAGAAGATATGTTTGATCTGTTTTTTTCGCCATTTATTCAAAATGCTCTGCTCACGGGGACATGCGTCGCTATTGTTTCCGCGTTTGTCGGCTACTTTTTGATTGCGCGCCGTTTGACCTTCGCCGGTCACGCGCTTTCGCATATTGGCTTTGCGGGTGCCGCGGGTGCGGTATTACTAGGGCTAAGCCCACTTTTTGGCCTGCTAGTCTTTACTATGGGATCAGGCATCGGTATTAGCCTGCTCAGCAAAGAATCGCGCGAACGCGACCTGGCGATTGGCATTATGCTTACCTTCGCGTTGGGCCTGGGCATGCTTTTTCTCTCACTGTACGCGGGCTTTGCCGAACGGGTCTACGCTATCCTTTTTGGTGATATTTTGGGCATTAGCCAGGCGGATGTGCTGGTAACGGCTGCTTTTAGTCTGCTAACCATCGTCGTCGTCCTGGCACTGTTTCGCCCATTATTATTCAGTTCGTTCGATGCCGAAGTGGCCGAGGCGCGGGGTGTGCCTGTGCGCGCGCTTGGCATTGGTTTTCTGTTGTTGCTCGCCATCGCCGTTTCGATGTCGGTGCAGGTGATCGGCGTGCTGCTGGTCTTCACCCTGCTGGTTGGCCCCGCGGCGACTGCCATGCGCCTGGTCAAGCGACCGCTGTGGGTCATCCTGCTGGCGATGGTGCTCGGGGTGATCTATGTGTGGGGTGGCATCTTTCTGGCGATCAACGTAGCAGGAGCAACCTGGCCGCCCAGCTTCTTTATCTCGACGCTCTCATTTTGCGTTTACCTGCCTGTGCGCCTGCTCTCTCCACTGTGGAACGAACGGCGCAAACAGTCGCAGGTCGGCGTGGGGCAGCAATTAGCAGTACAAGGCGAGATGATCGAGCAGGAGGAACAGGGTATGAGTGAGGATGAGCGAGTTGAGGATCGCGTCAGAGGGTTACGCCGCTAGGAGGAACAATGATGGGAGCGCTGTTACAACAAGGATTTGTACAGAATGCTTTTCTGGCCGGGACCGCCGTGGCCATCGTGGCGGCGGTGGTTGGATATTTCGTGATCCTGCGCGCACTGGCATTTGCCAGTGAATCGCTCTCGCACCTTGGCTTTGCTGGAGCCGTAGGAGCTTCTTTGTTTGGCCTCACCTCGCTAGCAGGAGCGTTCGTCTTTACTTTACTGGGAGCACTAGGAATCGGGATATTGGGTGAGCGAAGGCGTGGGCACGACATCGAAACAGGCATGGTGCTGAGCTTCGCTCTGGGCCTGGGCGTCTTATTCCTTGGGCTCTATGCCTCTGGAACCAACGCCAATACCACGGTGACTGTCCTTTTCGGGTCGATTTTGAGTGTAACGAGCCAGGCGGTACGTGAGACGGTTGGCACAGGTCTGCTCGTACTCATACTGCTCGCACTCTTGTTTCGACCACTCTTGTTTGCCTCGATTGATCCCGATGTGGCACAGGCACGGGGCATTCCGGTGCGCCTGTGCTCTGTGATGTTTCTGCTGTTGTTGGGGATCACGGTGGCAACGTCCATTCAGGTAGTTGGCACGCTACTGGTCTTTGCGCTGCTGCTTGCTCCGGCGGCCACCGCGCAGCACTGGACGCGACGCCCCCTCGCCACCATAGCCCTGGCGGTAGGACTTAGTTTACTATTCACCTGGGGCGGCTTGACGTTGGCCTTTGTCAAATTGGGCCATCAGATGCCGGTCAGTTTCTCGATTTCAACACTGGCAGCACTGTGCTACGGGGTCTCGTTCCTGCTGCGTCGCCGTGTTTTTTTCGATCGTGAAGCGTTGCGTCACGGGCAAAACGTAGATTCACGCGTTTCTGAATGGTGAACGCTGACCAGGAAGAGGAGACGGATTATGTCAGCACCTATGCATCAGAGAGATGATGGTCATGGCTCCCCTGATGAAGAAGGAAAGCGTGCGGAACAGGCGTTCGAGCTGGTGAGCGCGCAGAGTATCATGACCCAACTGGATTACGCGGGCCTCAAACGCTCTCAGCCACGTCAAATTCTATCCGAGTATATTGCGCGCAAAGGGATGGAGGGGGAAGATTTCACAATTGAGGGGCTCTGGCACGAGGTACGTAGACGGCATCCAGGCATAGGTCGTTTCACGGTATTTCGTATGATCGATGTTCTGGTAGCGATGGGAATGGTTGACCGGCTCACCTTCGACGATGGCACGATCAGTTATCATGTGCGCCGTCGGGGAGATGCGCGCCAGTATATGACCTGTGAGCGCTGTCACAAGGTGGTTGAGCTGGACTCTGATGTAGCACCACACCTGTTGTATACGCTTGCCCACCTGGTTGGTTTTGTCCTTTCGCAGCATCATATCGAGATTGCTGGCCTCTGCCCCGATTGTCAAAAACAGTAAACAGCCTGTTTCTTCGCATCCACTATTGATACTGGGTCTCATTGACAAATTGCAGGCAAGTCGGGTATACTTTGCGCATATCTATTGAGACGGCATATCGTTATGATTTAGGAAGGATGAACCCTTGTATGCCGATATACGAGTACGTCTGTCCTGCGTGCCATACGCGTTTTGAGGAGGTACGTCTCATGAAAGAGGCCGATGATCCCTCGCCTTGTCCCCGCTGTGATATACAGGCACAGCGTCAGATATCGCGTTTTGCAATGAAGCGTGCTGCTCCTTCAGCAAGCAACGAGCAGCGCACCCGTCCTCTTGCTCATAGCAGCGGGTGCCCGTGTTGTACACCCGGACGATGGTAAAAACATCTTTCAGACAAATTTGTGCGTTCCATAAAAATTGTGGATTCCGTAGAGGAATCAGCAAAAAGGAGAGCTATTCATGACCACTACAGAGCGATCTCAGGTACCTGTCACCATACTGACCGGCTTCCTTGGCTCCGGCAAAACGACTCTATTGAACCATATTCTTACCGCGGAACATGGGAAGCGCATTGCGGTCATCGAAAACGAATTTGGCGAGGTTGGAGTGGACCAGGATCTGGTGATCGGGGCAGAAGAAGAAATCTTCGAGATGAACAACGGCTGTATCTGCTGTACGGTGCGCGGCGACCTGATCCGCATTCTCAGCAATCTCATGAAGCGCAAAGATCGCTTCGACTATATCCTGGTGGAAACGACGGGCATGGCTGATCCGGGTCCAGTGGCGCAGACTTTTTTTGTTGATGATGAGATGCAAAGCAAAATGCAACTCGATGGTATTGTGACCGTTGTCGATGCCAGGCATGTCTGGCAACATATCGACACCAGCGACGAGGTCAAAGAGCAGATTGCCTTTGCCGATGTGATCCTGCTCAACAAGATCGACCTGGTGAACCCATACGATCTCACTCGCCTGGAAGAGCGCATCAAGCATATGAATGCCGCCGCCAAAATCTATCATACAGAGCAGGCGGCAATTGAAGTCGAACGCATCCTCAACGTCGGTGGCTTCAACCTGGGCCGCGCGATGGAGACCGACCCGAAGTTTATGGAACCAGAATATCCCTTTGAGTGGGCAGGCGTTTATGACCTGACGGTCGGAACCTATCAACTGGCTCTGCACCCCGCTCCTGGTGCGGAGATGAGCATGGTGCTGCTGCCGATGCAGGCGAACACAGCGCCGGACTTTGAGAAGCTGACGATGGAGGCGGTCTTGCAGTTTTCGGCTGAGGATGAACACATCGTCTCCGGTCACACTGTTCCGGTAACGGGTGAGCCAACGCGCCATGTCTTGCAGCTCAACGGCGAAAATGGACAGGCACTCACATTCTCCCTGGCCGTCGAGCAGGCCGGTCGCTACGCGCTCTATACCCATCGCAATCCCCAGTTCCCGGTGGAGCTGCTTGATGCAACCGGTGTTCTCCAGCCTGTCGCGACGCACGAGTACAAGCCGAAACACGAGCACGACGACGAGGTCTCTTCAGTCGGTATTGAGACGAACGGCGACCTTGATCCGCGCAAGCTCAATGAATGGTTGGGCAATCTGTTGCGCACACAAGGTCCCGATATCTTTCGAATGAAGGGCATTTTGAGCATTCAGGGAGAGCAAAATCGCTTCGTTTTCCAGGGCGTGCATATGCTCTTCGATGGACGACCAGATCGTCCCTGGGGTGCAGAAGCTCGACACAACTCGCTGATTTTTATTGGGCGCAACCTTGACCGCGCCAAGCTGAACGAAGGGTTCCGCACATGCCTGGCATAAAAGCACAGCGTAAAAGGGTAACGGGCAACCTCAATACCGCTCAACAGTGGAGGGCGCAGTTGGATGACCACGTGAACTCACTTGTGTGGTCTCCCGATGGGCAATGGTTGGCCGCCGCCTCGGTAAGTGGTCCGATCACTATCTTTGATGGCAAGACGGGGCAGGTGCGGCATACCCTGATAGGGCATCGCTTTGGCACAAGCGAGATTGCCTGGAACGATGCTGGCACGCTTCTCGCCAGCGCCGGACAAGATGGTAAGGTTCGACTGTGGGATCGGGAGAGTGGTGAGATACGGCAAGAGTTTGAGGGTGGGTCTGCGTGGGTTGAGCATCTGGCGTGGGTGCCTGGCGGGGATCTGCTGGCATCCGCTGCCGGTCGTTCTTTGCGCGTCTGGAATGCCGCCACGAGCCAGATGGTGCAAGAGTATCCCCCGCATAGTGGCACCATCTACGACGTGCAATGGCAACCCCATGCTCCATTACTGATCTCGGCCGCGTACGGCGGGATGCACTTCTGGTTGCCTGACAGTACAAACCTGGTGCGTAGCCTCACCTGGAAAGGGTCGATTCTGGTGATCGCCTGTAGTCCAGATGGGCGCTATATCGCCACGGGTGATCAGGATTCCACCGTGCACTTCTGGATGGTACAAACGGGCCAGGATTTGCAGATGTATGGCTATCCGACGAAGGTGCGCGAACTTTCATGGGATGGAACCAGCCGCTACCTGGCAACCGGAGGCAGCGATGTGGTCACGGTCTGGGATTGTAGTGGAAAAGGGCCCGCAGGCTCAAAGCCTATCGAGTTGGCAGGCCATGATGCGTTCATCAGTGCTCTGGCATTTGCCCATCGAGGGCTACTTATCGCCACGGCCAGCGCGGATGGGCGGCTGATCTTCTGGCAGATTGGCAAGCAGAAGCAACCACACCCCCTGGTACAAGCAGCCTTTGATAGCAGCATCAGTCAACTCACCTGGTCGCCTGATGACCGCCTGCTGGCATTGGGAACGGAAAGCGGCCTCGTAACCGTATGTAGCACCCCGACAGTATAAAGGCAACAGGAGAAAAGATGATGAGTGTCGTAAAAGCGCAAGAGCAGAGGCGCGTTCCAGCCTATGTCCTGGTGGGCTTTCTTGGTAGCGGCAAAACAACCGTCTTGTCTCAGTTAATCGAGTGGTGTGTCAACGCTGGCCTCAAGCCGGGGCTTATTATCAACGAATTCGGAGATATCTCGATTGATGGTGAGGAGGTGCGCCAGGTCGGCCTCCAGATGACCGAGTTGACCAGCGGTTGCGTTTGTTGCACTGCTAGTGGGGACATGACCCAGGCGCTTATCGAGATGGCATCACGCCCCGACGTTGATCTGATTTTTCTTGAGGCCACCGGCTTAGCCGATCCCGCCGATATGCTCGACGAGTTGACTGAATTTTTCTTATGGCAATGTGTAGAAGTAGGGGGGATCATTTCGGTTGTGGACAGCAAACGCTTCGTGGAGTTGTCTGAAGATAATGAACTTGCCCGTCGCCAGGTTGCCTATGCTGATGTGCTGGTAATGAATAAGTGCGACCTCATCACCCAGGAATGGCGCGATGCCCTGGCAGACACGTTGCCCATACTCGCGCCTTACGCAAAAATTTTTGCGGCCAGGGAGGGGCTGCCTGAAGAGGGGGTAGAGGCATTATTGGTGCACGCACTCGCCATCGGACGTGAGCGTCACCAACCAGCGCCAGCTGACGATCACGAGCAGCAGATGCACGTGACACCCGCAGAGCATAGCCATCACGACCACCATGATCACGATGAGCATGATCACGATCATGCTCATGGGCAGGCGCATGAGTCGATCCATACCGTGAGTTTTCCACTGGACCAACCGTTGGATAGAAACAGGTTCGAGCAGTTGCTAGAAAGCTTGCCCAATACCGTCTATCGTGCCAAGGGTTTTGTGTCGTTTGTTGGCAAGAAGGCAACCTTCCTGTTTCAATACTTTCCAGGATATATCCATATCCGAGCCTTTCCGCTCCATGATCGTTCATTGCAGCGCGGCGTTTTTATTGGACAACATCTGGAGAAAGCATGGTTGGCAGAACAACTAGACGCCTGTCGAGAAACAACAGCCCCGACGGCCGCGCAGCCAGGGAACGCCTAGCGAAGAAAGGACA
>DATAYF010000337.1:0-11914 GCA_036272735.1 Ktedonobacteraceae bacterium | reverse complement strand
AATGGACAAGTGCCCCGTCCTTGCTCAGCATGCCGAACAAGGAGCGTTCCTCTCGCGCCGCGTGTGTTTTACCCAGGCACGGCGTTCTTGTCTGGAACCTCGACCACTCAGTTGGGAAGGTGCTTGTAGGCGAACCGTCTCACGCCGCGCGAACCGGAGTGCCTTAAGCCTACCCCTCCCTCTTCTTTCTGAGCAGTCGGGAACCGGAAATGCTGTTGCAAGGAGCGGCGCTTCCTCCTCTGGCTGAAGCACAGAGGTATCCGCGCCAAATACTCATGAACCGTAGAGCTCGTTGGTACGTAGTTATGGTAGGACACAAGTACATTATTTTTTAGCAGAGGGCAACCATTAATGGATGACGAAAGAGAGCGCGAATACAGACGACGCGAACGCGCAAGGAGGCACGACGTTCCGCCACGCCGCAGCAATAGCAATGCCCCACGGCAGCGTGACGCATCACAGCCACCCCAACAACGTGATGCCGCACCACGCCGCAACAACCCACCGCCATCGTGGGAACAGAGACAACGTGTCAGACGCAGATCACAACCACCAGCGCAACGGTATGCAGCATACGAGAATGCGGATGAATACGACGACGAGTACGCATACGACGAGCAGCCCGGCAGGCAGCGTCACCATCGCCATTCGTTCCTGGCAGCATTTTTTATCGGCTGCGTTACCTGCATCATTTGCATCGCGCTGGTCGCCGCCGCCATCGTCTTTGTGAGTTTGCACAACTCGCAGGGGGCAGGACTGCCGGGCGTTCCCAACCTGGGTGGGAACCGGACCTACACGCAGCCTGAAAGCCAGACCATCAACCTCAGCACCATTCAAAAGTTGCAGGTGTGCGACAAGATCGGCAATATTTCTATTACCGTCGATCCCCAGGCTACACAGGCCAGCGTCAGTGCGAAAAAAATTGTGCAGGCTAGCAGCCAGCAAGCAGCGCAACAGTTATTTCAACATATGAGCGTCGAAATGCAACCACCAGGGACTATCAACAACGCCCTCACCTGTGGACACGCGTCACAAACGACGTCCAGCAGTGCCAACGCCGGAACAAACAACAGCCTCACGGTCAACGTGACCATTCCTGATGGTAGTGGGCTTATGCCCAACACCAACAACTCCGTCGATATCAACGTTGTCCTACCACCCGGCATCCTACCACATACACCAGATATGCAGGTTGGCATCGAATCATCCGTTGGCAATATCGACGTGCAAGGGGTAAGCGGACTGCTCAAGATCAAGGGCAATACCGGCAACATCACCATCAAACAGAGCAACATAGCCCTGGGATCGACCATTGACACCGGGCAAGGCAACATCACGTTCGCTGGGAACCTGCTTGCACCAGGCGCAGCAAATGCACAACGGCAGCAAGCATCGTCGCCTTCCTCATTCAATTTTTCGGTCGAAAAGGGCAACATCAGCATGAGTTTGCCACAAAATACGAATGTAACCCTAGATACCAATACCAATTCGGGCAGCATTCAGAGCAATTTCGCGTTTCCCATCCAAAAAAGCGGTGATATGGCAAGCTACAATGGTCCGCTCACTCCAGGCAATGCGAACGCGCAGGCCACACTGGTTGTCGATGTGAGCCTGGGTAATATTACCTATCAAAAGCAAAATATGTAGTGTCATCATCTCCTTCACCTGCCGACTATAGTATAATAGCGCAGGAAGGCGGCGTATGCCAAAAATAGAGATGTACAGCGTTTTTCTAGTGAAGAAAAGACAGGGTCACACCCACCCACAAACAACCTCATATTGAAAGGAGAAACCGTTGTGCTGTCGTAGTCATCGTCACACCGTCAGGCTAACGACCACAGCGGCTGTAGTGCAGAATGGATGTGGTAAATAGTCCCCCGGCTCTTGGCTATGTGAAATTTCTTACAGGCCCCATGGCGGGCAATACCTACCCAATAAGCAAGCCCTTGACAAGCATAGGGCGCGAGCCGACGAACGATATTGTGGTATCTGACCCATCAGTGTCGCGACAGCACGCGCAAATTGTCTATAGCAGTGGAGAATGGTCGATCAGAAAGCTTGCACCGCAGAATATCCTGACCATCAACCAGCGAAACGTGCATCAATCTCCACTGAGCACCAACGATACTATCGGCTTAGGATCAGGCTCAACCTTTCTCTTTCAGGTTAGGAGTGCCGTGCCGCAAACGCCGCGTGGCTCACAAGCAGACGTACAACCAGCAGCGCAGCAACAACAGCAGCAGTTGGTGTTCCCCGCTCAGGGCAGCATGGCAGCCACGCCGCAGGCTCATACCTCATTTTCTCCACCAGTGAGAAACGTCGGGCCAACTGGTACGGAACAGGCGTCATTTCCGGGTGCAGTGCCAGCCAGCCAGCCCGACGGCACACAATTGGTGAGTGTGGGCGTGCCCACGCTGGAGGTCAGCACCAACGTCGATCACGAGCGCCACACCTACCAGCTCAGCCAACCGGTAATCGATATTGGACGAGACCCGCACAACACGATCATCATTAATCGACCAACAGTGTCGAGCTTTCACGCGCAAATTGTGCACGAGGGTAATCAACTGGTTCTGACGCACCCGCATCCCAACCGTGAGAGGACGCTCAACGGTATCGATTTCATGGGAACGAGCGTCCCTGGCAATCAGCCATTCCGCAGGGTGTTGACGCGCGGCGACATTTTCCGTATCAGCGACGAAAACGGTACTTTCGTCACCCTGTCCTATAATGATGGCTCTGGCGCGACTCAGGAAGCCGTACCAGAGATACATCCGATCCCGCTGGGGGCACCGGTCATCACCATTGGACGCCAGCCTGGCAACAACGTCGTGCTCAATCATCCACAAGTCTCCAGCCAGCACGCACGGCTGGAACAGGTCCCCGGCGGCTATCGCCTGATCGACCTGGGCAGCACCAACCACGTGTATGTGAACGCGCAACGTATCCACACGCAGCAGCTATTGCAGCCTGGCGACGAGATACGCATCGGTCCATTCAAACTGACATATACGGGCATACAACTGACGCAGCAAGACGAGAGCAATAGTATCCGCGTCGATGCTCTCAACCTTGTCAAGCACGGTAATAAGCAGGTGGTGCTGCTCGACAACATCTCGCTCGCCATCCCGCCACGCAAATTTGTGGCCCTGGTTGGTGGCTCTGGTGCAGGCAAGTCGACGCTGATGGATGCTTTGAATGGCCTGCGACCGGCGCAGCAAGGAATTGTGCTGTATAACGGGCAGGATTACTACAAGCATCTCGCGGCCTTTAGCTCACAATTGGGCTACGTGCCCCAGGACGACATCATTCACCGCGAACTTACCGTAGAGAAGGCGCTCTACTACGCGGCCAAGCTGCGCCTGCCCGACGACTTCACGAAAGAGCAGATCCGGCAGCGCATCGACGAGGTGCTGGCCGACGTGGACATGAAAAAGCAGCGCAACCAGCTCGTGAACAAACTTTCGGGCGGCCAGCGCAAACGCGTCTCCATCGCCCTGGAACTATTGGCGAACCCCAGCGTCTTCTTCCTGGATGAACCAACATCGGGGCTCGATCCGGGCCTGGATCGTAAAATGATGATGCTGATGCGCAAGCTGGCCGACCGGGGGCGCACCATCGTACTGGTCACGCACGCCACCAATAATATCAACGCCTGCGATTACGTCTGCTTCCTGGCCCGTGGCGGGCGACTGGCCTACTTTGGACCACCCAACGAGGCCAAGACCTTCTTCGGCAAAAACGACTTCGCGGAAATTTATAGCGCGCTGGAACCGACCGACGACAACGCCGATATTCCCGCCCAGGCTGAGCAACACTTCAAGCAATCACCGGAGTACCAGCGCTACGTGCAGGGGTCGCTGGCACAGGGACCGGCGGGACGAGCCAACCCGCAAATGCCCACAGTCGAGGTGAAGCCACCTAAACGCGGCAATCCCTGGCGGCAGTTCTCCATTCTGGCGATGCGCTACCTGGAACTGCTCAAGAATGACTCGGTCAACCTGGCGATCCTGCTCTTGCAGGCTCCGATCATCGCGTTGATCCTGGTGCTGATGACGAGCGGCGGAACATTCGGACAAAATAGTATCGTCACCTGCCCATCCGCGCAAAATGTGTTTGATACCAATCCCAACGCGCACATCGTCTCGAATAACTGCCAGCGCATCGTGGACGCTTTGAAAACGCCACAGGGGCAGGCGTTTTTGACCGCGCATAACCAGACACAGCAGCAGGCCATCAACCAGCGTATCCAGGTTGGATCGGGCGGTGACGCCCAAAAAACGCTCTTCTTCATGGCCTTTGCCGCCGTCCTGTTCGGCTGCGTCAATGGCGCGCGCGAAATTGTCAAAGAGGCCCCAATTTACAAACGCGAACGCTCGGTAAACCTGGGTATCATTCCGTATATGTTCTCGAAGTTTGTCGTGCTCGGCCTCCTATGCATGCTGCAAAGCCTGATCCTGGTCGTCTGCGTCTTCTGGCGCTCGCCAATCACCACGCATCTGATCCTGCCACCGTTCGCGGAGATCTACATTACAATGTTGCTTACCTCGCTGGCGGGTCTGATGATCGGGCTGACGATATCGGCGGTGGTGCCCAACAACGACCGTGCGATGAGCCTGGTGCCGCTGGCCTTGCTGCCGCAGGTCATCTTCGCGGGCGTCATTTTCTCTTTGAAAAGCACGGCCATCATCCAGTTCCTATCGATCTTCTTTCCCACGCGCTGGGCCATGATCGCGATGGGCACCAGCGTTGGCTTGCATGGCGACTCGCTTGGTGTCGACAGCTTTGCCTACGTGAGCACGTTGTTCAGCGATAGCAGCAAAAGCCAGGCGGTGGCGCACATGCTGTTAGCCTGGTTTGCCTTGATCATTATGATTGTCGTGCTCGGTTGCGTCATCGGCTACTTCTTGAAGCGCAAAGACGTGCACGTTAGTAGTAAGTAGGAGGATGCACGAAAGGCCGGTAGGGACCGATTGATCGTGTCCGGCCAACCCTATCGATTAACCAACATCGGAGCCGCACCGTTGTCAGGCGCTGAGTTCGTTGATCGGCAGCTACGGCGGACACGATCAATCGGTCCCTACACCAAACACCGCTTCTGCTACTTCCTTGCACGGATCGTTTACAATAGGTACATAGTAGCAAGAAAATACTACATAGTGGCGTGGTACTTCTTGGTGCAGAGCTTGCCGCATTATGTACGTGTATGCTATGGTAGCAGTGTTCTCATGTATATGAGAGAGGCAAAGGGAAAGAGCAAGCCAACCATGTTAAGCAACAGGCGCATTATCGTGGGAGTTTGCGGTGGAATTGCATCGTACAAAGCGGTCGACCTGGTAAGCAAATTGCAACAGGCAGGGGCGCACGTCGATGTGATCATGACGGAGCACGCGGAAGAGTTTGTGCGTGCGCTCACGTTTTCGACCGTCAGCCATAGGCCCGTGTATAACGACCTGTGGGAACCCTCAGGCAAAGCGGCTGAGCTACACATCGAGTTGGCCCAGGCGGCAGAGTTATTAGCCATCGTTCCGGCGACAGCAAATAGTATCGCTATGCTGGCGCACGGAATGGCAGCTAACATGCTCACAGCGGTGGCGCTGGCGACGCGCGCCCCCTTGCTATTGGCTCCCGCGATGCACAGTGAGATGTATACGCACCCGGCGACCCAGGCCAATCTCGCCCTGTTACGAGAGCGTGGCACGACAATCATCGAGCCAGCAGTAGGCCGCCTGGCCTCTGGTGACGTGGGACCGGGACGTTTACCCGACACGGCAACCCTGTTGGGGGGGATCAGCATGGTCCTGGGCAAAACAGGCGATCTGTCAGGTCGTCGAGTGATTGTCACAGCAGGAGGAACTCACGAGCCAATAGATCCGGTGAGATACGTAGGCAATCGCTCATCGGGAAAAATGGGATACGCGCTGGCAAGTGAAGCCAGAGACCGAGGTGCGCACGTAATACTTATAGCGGGACCGACTGCATTAACGGCCCCCTACGGAGTAGAGCTGCACTCGGTGGAGACCGCGTTAGAGATGCGAGACGCCGTGCGGAGCTTGCTACCCGGTGCCGACGTGCTGCTCATGAGTGCAGCAGTTGCGGATTTTCGCCCGGCACAATCAGCCGCACAGAAGATCAAAAAAAACAGTGGTACGCTTACGCTGAGCGAACACGAAGCAGAAGGTGAGTTATCCCTACGCCTGGTCAAAAATCCAGACATCTTGGGAGAGCTTGCCGAATCACTGTATAAGCAGCCAGGGAAACAGTTGCCCAATCAGCGCTTGATACGCGTTGGTTTCGCGGCTGAGACCGAGAAGATCACCGAGTATGCCCAGGAGAAGTTGCGAAAGAAGCGGCTAGATCTACTGGTAGCCAACGATGTGACACGCTCGGACAGTGGCTTTGGAACGGACACAAACAAAGTGAGCATCTTTCACGCGCATGGAGCCGTGGAAGAACTGCCCGTGATGCCCAAAACTGGTGTCGCGGCAGCAATTTGGGATCGAGTTGTGTCATTACTGGGTACAGTAGACTAAGCTCTTATTGCGAAAACCAACACCACTGGTGTGGCTGGCGCTACGCGCTCAGGTTTTCGGATAAGGAGTAAGGTAACTTGTTGGGAGGTTGTGGCGTTGTGATGGGAGATTTTGTTTTAGAATTAATGGGTACACCACGAAGTACGCAGGAGGAGTCCAACATGGATCGTGCTGCTAGCGCAGGCTTTGAAGGCATCGCGCAGATGCTACTTGAGCAAAAAAAATTGATGGATGCATTAGAGGCTGAGAACCGAGAACTGCGCCGCCAATTGTCCGATGTGCGCCGGGGCGTAGGAATTGCGGTCGTTATTGATGGCAAAACAATTCAGCTCGCCACCGAGCCCGGTGCCCCTATCCCCATGAGCGCGCAGTCGCAGGCCGCGCTACAAAGCCTGCAAAACTTGCAGGCCTCGCAGCCATCGCTGTCCCCGCAGAGTTCACCGAATAATTATACCAGCCAGAATGGGAACGGCCGCCAGACGGGCGGACAGTCCACGGTGAACCTGAATAGTGACAAGCGGGACAACAATTCACGTAGCCCACTGGCCGATAGCTTCGTGCTCTAATTACATCTGTCAGTTGGTTACACCATGAGAGAGCCGCTTTTGCGAGCATGCTTCTCTAGCAATAATCATGTAGCCTTGGGCACCTTTACAGGTGCCCTTTTTTGTGTCTGTTCGCTACTGGGGCGCGTTCAGGAGGATTTCCCAGCGCTCGACTTTTGCAAGACGCAACAACCCTAGAGGCGTCCATGGATCGTTCGCGAGTCGGGTCTCGATGGCTTGCTCACTATCAGCAGCAATGATGAGCAAGATTTTCTCCCCAGTGCCAAGTGGGCCACCCAGGATGATGAAGCCATCGCCTGCCAGGGCATCCATGAATGCGGCGTGCTCCTCCCATTGCTTCTGCTGGCGCATGGGGTGCCTGACGTCCCAGTTCTCACCCCGTTCTCGGAGAACTGCATAATAAGTTGTGGATGATTGAGCCATTGGCATCTCCTTGTCTTTGAAAAGACCTTCTTCTCTCCATTCTACACTGAAAACAGGGCATTTTTCTTCCTCTTTTTCCTTTCTTGACATAGGAACAGCTCTCCTATCGAATGGGAAAGAAAAGAAGCCCTTGCTCCCACTTGACAAAGCATCCATGTCTCGGATATACTTTCTTACGCAACAGTATTACTTGCAACAATTACGCGAGCAACAAATTTATGCATCCTTCTTTGTCAAAAGTAGAAAGAAACAGCGCATGAACGAGTATCAGACGTACCACATCTTTCAGGAATTGAGCGTGCTTCTCGATCACGCCGACCGCCTCGTACTGCGGCCGTTCAACCTGAGCACCATCCAGTATAATGCACTGCTGCTGCTGGATGTCGAGAATGGACGGCGGTTGACCGATCTAAGCGAACGCTTGATGTGTGAAAGAAGCACCGTGACGCGCCTGATGGATTATCTGGAAGGTGAGGGACTCATACAACGGGCCGCGGACCCCGAGGACCGCCGTTCCCAACGTGTGACGCTGACGCCAGCCGGGGTAGCACGGCGCGATCAGGCCCAGGCCGCGCTCGAAGAGGCGATACAGCAGCGTTTTCACGCGTTGAGCCAAGATGAAATAGAAAATTTGCTTGAGATGCATCAACGTTTGCGCCGTACGCTACGGACCGAAATCGAACGTGCGACGAAAGAAGTAACCAGCAAAGTCAACAAAGCATTATAAGGGAAACCAGCGTGTCAAAAGTATTTGGACAGGCCGCGAACGCGCTTGCGCAGGCACCAACACAGGCACCAACACAGGCACCAACACACGATATTGCCAGCGCGCCGGGCACCCTCCCATTCACCGAGATTATCGCGCGCATCGCTGCCCAACGCGGCCAGTTGCGTCACGATAATACCATCGTTCCCTTCGCTCCTCGCCCCGGTCAAACGGTAGAGGTCTGGGCCACGAGCGGTGAAGACCTGCCAGTAGATCGTGCCATGCTTTTCTATACTATCGATGGCAGCCAGCCTGATAGCGCTGCTCAAGCGGTGGCGATGGAGCGCGTCCGCATCGATTGGGATGCCCATGCTGGCTACCTGAAACGCTGGCGCGCATTGCTGCCAGCGCAGTCGGCACAGACGGTTGTGCGCTATCGCATCGGTGGATGGCTTGCCTATCCTGCCAGCGTCGACAAGAGGGAACCAGATATGTGGGCACAGGATGGTCAGGGAATTGGTTTTCATTTTGCGGGTGAGCGCACCATTACCACGTTCGCTTTCACGGTAGAAGATGCTGCGCCGCTACTTCCCGCCTGGATCGAGCACGCGGTTATCTACCAGATATTTCTTGATCGTTTTCATTCCGGCGAGGCGGATGGAACTTTAGCGGAACAGCCCGATCCACAGGCGTTTCACGGCGGCACCTTGCACGGTGTGATATGTGCGCTCCCCTACCTGGCGGAACTGGGAGTAACGTGTCTCTGGCTCTCGCCCATCCACGCGGCCGAATCCTATCATCGTTACGACGCGACCGACTACTATATCGTCGATCCGCGCCTGGGGACGAACGAAGATCTTAAAGCATTGATCGACCAGGCCCATGCTCAGGACATGCGGATCATCCTCGACTTTGTGCCCTGCCATGTCTCCTGGCACCATCCCGCCTTTGTGGCTGCGCAGCGCGATCAACAGGCTCCAGCGTTCGACTGGTTTACGTTCGAACGCTGGCCTGACCGCTATCGCTGCTTTTTAGAGACCGTGCCTTCCCTGCCCTCACTCTGGACGGAGAGCACAGGTGTACGCCAGCACATTATCGACAGCGCAACCCACTGGATGACCGCATATGGCGTCGATGGCTTCCGCCTGGACCACGCCATCGGTCATGGCATGGACTTCTGGACCGCGTTCCGCCAGGCCACGCGTGCGGCTTCGCCTGATGTCTTCTGTGTAGGAGAGGTGACCGATACGCCAGACGCGCTGGTGCGCTATCGTGGCAAGCTGGATGGTGTGCTCGATTTCCCACTTGCCGCTGCTTTGCGCTACACGTTCGGCATTGGAAAGTGGAACGTGCAACGATTGGATGCATTCCTGACCACCCATGAACAATATATGGCTCCTGGCCCCGGGCGCGTCAGTTTCCTCGATAACCACGATATGAATCGCTTTCTCTTTATCGCAGACGATCACGTTGAACGACTCAAACTGGCGGTGCTCTGTCAATTTACCCTGGATGCCATCCCAACCATCTATTATGGGTCCGAGGTGGGCATGTCGCAACGGCTCGATACTGCGCAGGGCGGAGACGCGGAGGCGCGTCGTCCTATGCCTTGGCAACACGACGCCTGGGATATTGCCCTATTGTCTTTTTACCAGGCGCTCACACACATGCGCCGTGCCGCACCAATCCTGGCCTCTGGCAGACGCCGCACGGTCCACCTTGATGGAGAGCAACAGACCTACGCGTATCTCAGGACGCACACAGAAGGAGCAGCGCCAGGGGTAGGAGACGTACTGGTGCTGTTTAACCTGAGTGAGACTGTGCAGACGTTTGTGTTGCCAACGGCGATGTTGCCCGTGACTGCACATTGCTTGCTGGCAACCGCGCATGAACCGGCCGTTAGTAGAACTTCTCATACTGTGGAGATAACGCTTTCACCGCTCAGTGGAGCAAGCTTTTTGATGCAGTAAGTACGAAGGAGGTGATGGATTTATTTAGCAGACCCTGGGGCAATACATTGAAGTTTCCCTATACATAGACGTCCTGTTTGTAATTTGTTCAAGGGAGATCATCAGGAAACATCTTCCAGCAACTCCGTAGTATTTATCAGCGAGGATAAAGAGACATGAAGACGCCTTTCGCTCGTCTACGTTACTGCTGTCCCCTCATTGCCCTGCTCGCGGTGATGTTGCTCGCGGCTTGTGGCGGCAGCGCCGGCAGTAGCGGCGGCAACGGTTCATCCACGATTGATTACAGTGGAACCATTACCATCTGGCACGGCTGGCAAGGCACCTATCTGCAAGCCAAGCAGCACATTTTTGACGCGTACATGAAAATGCATCCCAAGCTAAAAATTGTGCTGGTTCACCAGGACGATATCGCTGGCAAATCGACGACCGCCGTCAAAGCTGGCAACGGCCCCGACATTATCGCCTTCACCGATGACAACCTTGGAAAGCTGGCGCTGAGCGGTGTCGTGCAACCGATGGATCAATACTTCAGCCAGAGCTTTATCAATCAGACATATAGTCCAGCGGCGGCGCAGGCGGTGAGCTTCAATGGGCATATCTACGGGGTGCCAGAGACAGTCGAAGCCATCACCTTGATGTATAACAAGAAGTTGGTCTCGGCCAGTCAGTTGCCCAAAACCAGTGCTGATCTGCTGGCGTTCGAAAAGAGCTACCAACAGGCGCATCCCAAAAGTTACGGAGCGGTCTGGAACACGCTCGATCCCTATACCGATGCTCCCTGGTTCTATGGCTTTGGCGCGCAGTACGTCACTCCTGATGGTCAGGCGCATCTGAACACCCCACAGGCGCTCTCTGCCATGCAGTACATCGCCTCCTTCCGTCCCTACCTGCCCAAACAGATGACCTATGACGTGGCTTCTTCGCTCTTTACCGAGGGGAAAGCGGCCGCGATCATTAATGGGCCCTGGTCCTACGCCGACTACGCGCAAAATGCCAAAATTCCTGTTGGTTTCGCCACTCTGCCCACCATCAGCGCAACCGGCACACCGGCCAAACCATTCGTCGGCGTGAAGTCACTATGGATGGCGAAAACCGCCAAAAATGCGCCCCTGGTGGCCGACCTGATGAAGTTCTATACGAACAAAACCAACCAGGTGGCGATGTCTCAGGCCGATAGCGAGATTCCAGCGAACCTGGCGGCGAATAACGATCCGGCTATCACGGCGTTGCCAGCGGTTGCCAGTTACGCCGCCCAGGCCAAACTTGGAGTCGCGCTGCCAAATACCCCTTATATGACCGCGCTCTGGACGCCGGTTCAGGATGCGCTCACCACCGTCTGGAATGGCAGCCAAACGCCTCAAAAGGCTTTAAATGACGCGCAAGGTGCCGCCACCAAGGGGATTCAACAAATTAGCTCGTAAAGGTGTATGACCACCGCGAACAACTTCCACAAGGGGGCGATCCCCGCAAGGGAGGCCTCCCTTGCGGGCGTTTCCCTTGCAGGGGCCGTTAATAGAGAGAACGCAGATGCTGAAAACGAAACGCTGGACAACCTTATTTTTCTTACTCCCCATGTTCGGGACCATCGTTGTGATTAACCTGTGGCCCATCGCGTATACCCTGTACCTTTCCATTACCAACTACACCCAATTCAACTCGGACCACTATCGCGTCATCGGCCTGGGCAACTATCGGCAACTGTTGTTCTCGGTTGAT
>DATAYF010000336.1:0-4645 GCA_036272735.1 Ktedonobacteraceae bacterium | reverse complement strand
TGTTTGATCCCACGAGGGTCTTGTTCCAACCCATGATTGCGATATGTCTTCTTTCGATGAAGGACATCGCTGCCCATTATCTCGCGAAGCGCTCGTGGATAGGAAGTATGCCTATCAGTCGTCACTTGCTCGGGAACAGAGCCGACTCCATCGACGGCTTGCTGAAAAAAATGGTTGGCTGCAGCCCTATCTCACGTCTCGCTGAGACGGGTATCAACCAGATTGCCGTCACGATCAATCGCTCGCTACAGGTCACACCATTTTCCATGCACCTTGATGGATGTTGTTTCATCGACATAGCAGGACTCCCCGGCTTGTCCACGTCGCGCGGGTTCGTCACTGATCCGTTATTCACGCAGCAAACCGCGCTTCCCAGTCTCGGATGGCCTCATGTGTGAAGGGAAAGCCGCGCTTAACACATCTCAGCACTGTCACGCAGACTCAATTTGTAGCGCAGCCGCCACAAGACCGCAAGCAGGACACTGTCCGTAGGACATTCCAGAGCGTTGCACGGTGTGCCAGTTCGCTCGTTGAAGATACGGCGACAGTGAGGGCAGAAGCATGTTGTGTCGCCGAGTTTGGTCTTCTTCGTTCGCTTCTTGGTCGTCGTCGCAGCGCCATAGGGACAATTCATCAGCCAACGCTCCTGGTTCAACGCTCTTTTGAGAGGATGAGCAGAACAGAAGCGTGACGGCTTGCCCATAGGTTGTTTGCGTTCTGACGGAACCTCCTCTGGCCGATGTGAATGTTGATATCGCCGTCGAGACAGTTGTGGTATGGCGTCGGGAAGAAATCTCTCCCTTGGTTCAGGAACTCCTAGTGGCTGTACGGGAGGTGCTGGGGCAACAGAAAAAGACAATGACAGGTGTTGAGGAGAGGGAAACCTCTGGGGAAGGTGTGAGGGGAGAGTCTCATTGGCATTCGCGGTGACGCGCTCTCTGGCAAAGGGCCTTTTTCATTTCCTTGTCATATGGAGGCAGGCCCAGGCTACGTGTAAAGTTCTATCAGAAGCGAGATCCTAGTGATAGAACTTTACACGTAGCCTGGGCCTGCCTCTTGTATCATCGGTATGCTCATTGGCCCTGGCACCGGCTATGCAGTAACCAGTGCCCTTAACCTGCCGCTGGTCATCTCTGTGTTGGCTCTGCTGCTTCCCCTTCGCCATCTCAGCCACGATTGGTGTGATCTTTGGCCTCTATCCCGCTATACGCGCGTCCCAGCTTGATCCGATCGAGGCGCTGCGCGCTCTCTAGCACACTGCCGGGAAGCTTGTCCAGCGAGGCCTCTCTACCATTTTATCCCAGCAGTACCTGGGCACGTTGAACCGCTTCCGTCTTCTCACGCTGCCCTTTTGGTATTCCGCAATAGCCCGAGCTGCAGCAAGCTCTCGGCAGTCGCGACGATGGCCTCTTCGTTCGAGCGCGGCGTCCAACCAAGCAGCTCTCTGGCTTTGGCATTGGTGACGTTCCAGGCTTTGCCCAGTTCGGGAATGAATTGCGCGATCGAGGAATCGATCAATGAGGCCAGCCGCACCAGCCAATCGGGCAGTTCCCTGGTCGGCACGCGTCTCGCTGCATCTCCCAGCCGCCTTTTCAGCACGAGGGCGATTTGCTGAATGGTCATGCTGTCTCCAGCGGTGGCTAGGAAGCGCTGCCCATTGGCCGCCGGATTGGTCATGGCACGCACGTGCAGATCCACGACGTCCCGCACATCGACGACACCAAAGGAGAGGCGCGGACAGCCCGGCAGGGCTCCGTCCATTAAACGCTGCACGAGCTGGATGGAGCTTGAATAGTCCGCTCCAAGCACGGGCCCAAAGACACCGACCGGATTGATGACTGTGAGTTCCAACGTACGACCTTCGCGGGCGATGAAGTCCCAGGCCGCACGCTCTGCCAGCGTCTTCGATTTCACATAGGCGCTGAGATGGCGGCTGTTCAGGTCGGTCCAGTCCTCTTCGGTAAAGAGGTGGTTTGTGGACGCGAAACCGTAGTGGATGGCGGCGAACGAAGAGGTCAGCACGACGCGTTTGACGTCCGCGTCCCGCGCAGCCCGTAGTACACGCAGAGCACCTTCGCGGGCTGGAATGATGAGTTCGTCCTCGTTTTTCGGCTGACTGGGCGGAAAGGGCGAGGCGACGTGAAGTACGAAGTCACATCCTGCCACGGCTTCTGACCAGCCCGCATCGTCCATCAGATCGGCGGCGACGAAGGAGAGTGCCTCTCCCGGTTCAGCACCGCCCGCTTTGAGCATGGCACGTACATCGGCTTCACGCTTGAGCGAACGCACCGTTGTTCTCACACGATAGCCAGCGTCCAGAAGGTGCAGGATGCAGTGCGCACCAAGAAATCCCGATCCACCTGTGACAAGTACAAGTTCTCCACTCATATGAGTCTCCTTATATTCAGAGAATGACGCCGCGCCAGTGCGCGCGAACGCCGAAGGGAAGCATTGCTTCTCCGTTACTCTACCACAAGCTTAGTATAAAGTAAACAAATTTATCCTTTTTCGTCTACTTTATATATTTTGTCTCTTTCATTTACAGCGGCCCGGTGATCTGGTATACTTGACTGGCAGGGCCAGTCAAGTCAGGAGCATGTATGAGTGAAGTTGAAAAGAGCGCTTCGCCTGTTGAGCAGCGCGGTGAACGGCGTGAGGAGTTGAAACAGAAGTATCTCACCCGCTTACTGCCTGTGATCCAACACCAGAGATTGAGCCACCTGCGGCTTGATGACGTCGTGCGCTTTATGGATATCAGTAAAGCCACGTTCTATAAGTATTTTTCCTCAAAGGAAGACGTCATTGAGCAAGGGGTGGACATGGTGGTGGATCTGCTCAAGCAGGCTGCCACGCTCATAGGAGACGAGTCCTCTCCTCCACTGCTACGCTTTCAGCAGGTCTTTATGCAATCCGTGGACGTTGCCTGCTACCTCCCCGAGGCGCTTTTGCTTGACCTGAAACAGCTCTCTCCGCCCTTATGGGAGCATGTCAAAGAGGCCCAACGGAAATTACAGCTCCAGATCCAACAGTTCTATGAGCAGGGCATTGCTCAGGGCATCTTCCATCCCATCAAGCCAATGCTCGCGGTGCTGCAAAACGAACTCTTCCTGCGCAACATCATGGACCCCATATTCCTCATGGAGCACGATTTGACGCTGCGAACGCTGCTTTCTGACTACTATGAGCTACAGAAGTATCAATGGCTGCTCCCTGAGTTTGCCGAGCAGATAGATGACGCACCTGTCAGAGCATTTATTGATCGGATGGTACACAAGTTTTCGCTGGGGATGCGCTCGGAGGGGTAGGAGGAAGAATGCGCCGTCAGGAGACAGGCCCAGGATACGTGTAAGGAAGTGTCAGAACTGAGAACACAAAAGCAAACAAAGCACATGATCCGGGTTCATCTCACACTTCTCTCTACAAGGCCACCGGCACCAACGTCTTCAAAGCGTCCAATTGCTGACGGAACATCTCACGTTTTTGGGCCAAAGAAACCTTTTGCGCTCTGATGACCCGAACCTGAAAGCACTGACGAATCTCATCAAACGCACGGCAGAAGCGGGCTGCTGACGCAACGCTCCCGAAGCCCCGCATGGGATAGGAGCGTTGTTTGATCCCTCGATGATCTTGTTCGATGCGGTTGTTCAGAGAGACATTCGTCCGATGTACGACCGCATTTCCCAGGGTCTCGCGTACTGCACGGGGATAGGAACGATGCCCATCAGTCGTAACCGATTCTGGAGCATGCCCAACCACAGCCAGAGCCTGCTTGAAAAACTGTTTGGCAGCGTCCATATCTCGTTTTTTGCTCAACCGCGAATCAAGCAGGTTCCCATCGTGATCAATGGCCCGCTAGAGATAGCACCACTTTCCCTGGACGTTGATGGAGGTCTCATCGACGTACCACGATCTTCCTGCCTGGCCGCACCGTTGTGTCCGTAATTGGTCCGCAAGCAAGGGAGCAAACCGAGCTTCCCAGTCCCGGACAGTCTCATGCGTCAACATAAAGCCTCTCGCTAAAAACATTTCGGCGACGTCACGCAGGCTCAGCGTCTAGCGCAGTCGCCACAAAACAACGAGGAAGACGACGTCTGTGGGGGCCTCAAGAGAGTTGAATGGAGTGCCAGTTCGTTCATGAAAGGTACGCCGGCACATTGGGCAGAAGAAAGTTGTATAGCCAGGTTCCGTTTTCTTCGCACGCTTCCTGGTTGTGGGTGCTGCACAATAAGGACATTTCATCGGGTGAGGCTTTCCTTTTGCATTCCTTATTGGGAATAAGCATAACAGAAGCCTGGCTCTGTGCCAAGATGTTGTTTGAGTTCTGACAGAACCTGACGACCCACCAAGAGGCCCTGATCGGCTTGGAGGATCTCAGCGGTATCCGCGAGCGCACCAAAGCCCGCAAGCGCAAGAAGGGCGGCAAGGGCACCGAACCGGCGACCCCGAAGATGCGTCGTGCTAACTGGGTGCGCGCGCAATGGTCCTTTGCCGAACTGCATGCCCTGATCGCCTACAAAGCGGTCCTGGCCGGGTCGCTGGCGATCAAAGTGGAGGCGCAGTACACCTCCCAAGCCTGCCCGAAGTGTGGCTACACGCATGAAGACAATCGCCCCCACAAGGGACTGGTGTTCCACTGCGGCAAATG
>DATAYF010000335.1:0-22076 GCA_036272735.1 Ktedonobacteraceae bacterium | reverse complement strand
AGGAGAAAGCCACCATCGCCCACACCCGGATCAAGCACGAAACGCCGGCCAACGTCGTTGCGCTTGCCCTCGACACTATCAATGCCACGCCCCTTGCTCCGAAATCGCACGCGTTTTGCCTTGCCCACACAGACGCGATTGCCGCTTGATAGGCTCGCGTGGCGAGCGTCTGCGCCATCGTACTCTCGATATGGTCAGCAAGCCACGAAACACGGGCAGTTTTGGAGTACTCGTGCAGGTCGTATTCCGAGAAGTGGTACTTCTTGCGCAGCGCAGAAAACGCTTGTGCTCGTTCCTGTTTGTGCGAGCGAGGGATGGCGCAAGCCTTGCTCCAGGCGGGATCGTTGCGCATCCGCCTGAGTCGAGTGCTCGCTTCAGAGAGCAGCGCGTTATACAGACAGCGAGCGGCTTCCAGGTGCGCACGCACACGATGTTCCTGGCTCCAATCGACGTGGAGAGGCAATTCGAGGAGAAAGGTTGACGTCTTCGCTCGCTTCATGGCGCTCTGCCTCTTCATCCATGCGCTGATGCGCGCGCTACCATTCAACTTCTTTGCAAAACAGATGTTCAAATGATACCATGACGGGCGTTTCCCGTCAAGCCTTGGATAGCTGCTTTTTCCTCTCCTCTCCGCCTTTAAAGGAACGGCGGTTCATCCCCGGCATGCAATGACCGGGGCTTTCCCGCTCGGCTTTCTGTAATGGTCTCCAAAACCTGACTTTTGGGACCACCATAGATTTCATCAGTTTCATCTTGGGATTTACAGAAAATAACCTAGTCAGTTGACTTGTGAAGACAAAAATGGACAAAAAAGAGCACTCTTCTAATTTCTAAAAGAGTGCTTAAATCAGCTCTACAAGCCGTTTCACATGGCTGGGGTACAGGGACTCGAACCCCAATCAACTGATCCAGAGTCAGCCGTCCTACCATTGAACGATACCCCAATGCTTTTCACTGGCGGGACCATAATACCTCATGGTTGCCTAATTGTCAAGTCGCATTTTTCAGGGCTTTTCTACCCCACAAAACCTTACCTGTTTGCCATCGCTGCTCTCGAAGTCTTACAATACTCCTAGTGGATTGCCACTTTTCAAACGTATTTGGAAAGGAATTGTAATGCGCAGCAAAATTACTGTTGTTGGGGCTGGCTTTGTAGGCAGCACCCTTGTTCAGCGCCTAGCTGAACGCGACTACGCCGACGTGGTCATGTTTGACATTGTTCCGAATATGCCTCAAGGCAAGGCTCTCGATATGCTCCAGGCTGGTCCCGTGCTCGGCTTCGATTCGCTGATCACTGGCACCAACGATTATGCCGATACCGCCAATTCTGATATTGTGGTGGTAACCTCTGGTTTCCCACGCAAACCCGGCATGACCCGTGACGACCTGGTAAAGAAAAACCAGGAGGTGATTACCCAGGTGACCGAGCAGGTCATTAAGTATTCGCCCAATTGCATCATGATTATGGTGACCAATCCCCTCGATGCGATGGCGCAACTGGCACATCACGTGAGTGCTTTCCCGCGTGAGCGTGTGCTTGGTATGGCTGGCGTGCTTGATACCGCTCGCTTCCGCACCTTTATCGCGCAAGAGGTTGGGGCATCGGTACGCGACGTGCAAGCCTATGTGCTTGGCGGCCATGGTGATACCATGGTTCCCCTGTCGCGTCTATGCACAGTGGCCGGTATTCCTATTTCCCACTTAATTCCCGCTGAACGTATCGAGCAGATTGTGCAGCGTACCCGCGATGGTGGTGCGGAAATTGTCAATCTACTGGGGAATGGCAGCGCCTACTTTGCTCCCTCGGCCTCCATTCTACAAATGGTCGATGCTATCATCCTGGATAAGCAGATGATCATGCCGTGCGCGGTCTATTTGCAGGGCGAATACGGGATCAACGACCTGTACGTTGGTGTGCCTGCGAAACTTGGGGCGAAGGGCCTGGAACAGGTCATCGAGATTGAACTGAGCGAGCAGGAGCGTACTCTCCTCGGCAAATCAGTCGACGCGGTACGCGAACTGATCCGCGTTATGGGCATTTAAGCCCGGGTACTCTTTCCAGGTTTTCCAGGTGAAGTCACGATTACACGACGAACGTGTGATCATGACTTCACCTGGAGAAACTCTTGTTTTCTTAACCTCTTTCTGCTATGCTACTTGCGTAGCTGTATTTGGGAGTATCTAGCCGACTACTGAATTTCTGGCTAAAGAGGCGTGCTATGAGTCTGATTGAGCATTCTGCGCGTTTCATTTTACGCTCGTATAATGGAGACGTTCTCCACGATTACATCATGGACGCGCCTCAGCTTACCATCGGTCGTGCTTCTGATCGTGATATTTCTCTGCCCCATGATAAGCTTATCTCAAGGCGTCACTTGCGTGTCAGCCGTGAGCAGGGAGGCTATACACTGGTCGATGAGGGCAGTGCCAACGGCACATACGTGAACGGTCGCCTGCTAGAAGCCAGGCAGCCGTATGTACTCAAAACTGGGGACCGCATTGCGCTCGGACGGCATATGATTGAGGTGCAACTCACAACCGGGCCTGTCGCTCCAACACGCGAGCCCACTCCTGCTCAGGGTTCAGGCGTACAGTCAGATGTTGCCGTTCAATCACCACCGCAAGGACCAGTAGCGTCGCAGAGCGCGGTAGGAGGTGCAGCTCCAGCGCCCGAAGTTTCCATGCTTGCTAAATTCCCCTCCACCACCCCCATGCGCGCCGTCTCCGCCGAACAATTGCGTTTTACCTCCTTTCTTCCACGTGTGGTCGCGCCCGGTGCCTGGTTTACCTTGCAATTGTATGTCCATCCTGAACGTGCAATGGAGGCCATCGAGCGGGACTTCGCACTCTATCAAGATGGACAGAGCGAGCAACCACCACAGGTTCCGCTCGATCATCGTTTGCTGCTGCACGGCACGAGTATCACGGTGGTTCCTGAATGCCAGGGAGTTACCTTTACGCCGAAGCGACTGGCGTTTGTCTGGTCGGAAGGTTGGCATCGTGTGGAGCTGCGCTTTTCTGTGCATAGGCAATGGGAAGCGCCGAATGTGAGCGGGCGACTCTCGATCTTCGCGGGTCCGTTATTGCTTGGTATGATCCCGCTGGCTCTGCGTGTTGATCCAGCAGCTACCGACATCGAAGAGGGCTATGCGCACATCACGACCAAAGCGTATAAACAGATTTTTACAGCTTATAGCCGTGATGATACCGTCATTATGCAAACGTGCCGCACTATCTATCGTCTGCTGGGCTTTAATGAGCTAGCTCGCGTCGATGAGCTACGCTTTGGTCCGATGTCCGACAGTGCTTTGCGGCACTTGATAGATGAATCCGAGGTATTCCAATTGTTCTGGTCGGCCAATGCAGCCAAAGCGCCGTACATCACCACCGAATGGGAGTACGCGTCGCAACTCAAGCGGGGAGCGGATTTCTTGCGTCCGGTGTATTGGGACATTCCCCTGGTGAAGGTGCCGGAACCGCTTGCTACGCTCCCATTTACCTACCTTCCTCGCTACGCCTTTGCTCCTCATCGTCAAGCGTAGCATCATCTACCTCCTCTACCTCCTCTACCTCCTCTACCTCCTCTTCATCTTCTTCGACAATCCCTTCTTGCCTTCCCGCGTGCTTGTCTGCTTTCTCTCCGCCTGCAATGACGATAATATATTCGCCGCGTAGCCTGGTTGGTTCTAATAGAGCGTGTAACGTGGAGAGGTTGCCGCGTTCAATTTTCTCGAACATCTTCGTAAGATCGTTAGCTACGGCGGCCTGGCGGTCTCCGAACACCTCGTGCGCGTCGCGTAGAAAATCGAGTAAGCGGTAAGGACTCTCGTAGTAAATTAAGGTATGAGGCGAGGCTTTATCAATTTCCAGAAATTTGCGTCGTGCCCCCGCTTTGCGTGGAGGGAAACCACGGAAGGTGAAGCTGTGCAGCGGGAGGCCGGAGAGCACGAGTGCCATCACAAATGCGGCTGGGCCAGGGATCATGGTCACATCAAGCTCGGCATTGATGGCGCGGCGCACGAGGGTAAAGCCGGGATCGCTGATGCCGGGTGTGCCCGCGTCGGTCACTACCGCGACCGATTTCCCCTGCTTGAGCAGCTCCTCGATACGCTCACCGGCGCGCTGCTCGTTGTGCTCGTGGAAAGACAGTTGTGGCTTTTGAATGTCGAAATGTTTGAGCAACATACCCGTTTTGCGCGTATCTTCGCTAGCGATAATATCGACCTCGCGCAATATTTCTAGCGCTCGTAGGGTAATATCGCCCAAATTGCCAATAGGTGTGGCTACCAGGTACAGCATAAATATTCATCTCACTTTTCGCGGGCTCGCAGTGCTGGCAATCGTTGCAGGACATCCTGCCGTTTTACTTTTAATGTATGGGTGCGTGGAAAATCTTGTTCGGGCCAGATGGTGAAGCTGCGAATTTGCTGATAAGGAGCAAGCTGCTTATTTGCTCGCTGTACGATAGCTTTAGCTTTACTAGTATCGTCCAATAGCAGCACGGCATGCACTTCCGGTTCCTGGTTGCCTTCCGTCAGGCCAAAGATAACTGCGTCCTTCAGGTCAGCGTCAGTTTGCAGTACGTTCTCAATGTCTTCGGGATACACGTTCAGGCCGTTGGCAAGCACGATCAGATTTTTCTTGCGTCCCTTCAGATGCAGATCACCCTTCTCATCAATATACCCAAGGTCTCCTGTATAATACCACCCACCTTGAAAGGCGGCAGCGGTCGCGTCGGGATCTTTCCAATAGCCTGGTGACACGTTGGGGCCGTGCACCAGTATTTCGTGGTCGGGGGCAAGGCGTATGGCGACCTGGGGTAGTGGTTTCCCGACCGACTCGTAGGTGTGCTCATGCATGGGCGTGACCGAAATAACAGGAGAACATTCCGTTGTACCGTAGCCTTGCATGACGCGGACCCCCATCTGTTCCCAACTTCGAGCCAGGTCGGATGGTAAATAAGCTCCACCACTGACAAAGAGGCGGAAGCGACCGCCCAGACGCCTGTGCACCATCGCAAAGAGATAGCGGCGCAGGCCAAAGGGTACGTGAGGAGCGACGCGGTGAAGCAGTGCCCATTGTCGCTCTTTCTGCTGGCGGCGTACCTCGCGTTCGATGCCATGCAGAAAAAGTTGCAGCGCCTGGGGAACCAGCACCATCGCCGTGATATGTTGCGTCGTCAACAAATGAAAGAGCCTGCCTGGTGCGAGTGAACGTGCGTACACGACGCTGGCTCCCGCGTGCAGGATCGCCACTTCAATCGTCATTTCAAACATATGCGACAGCGGCAGAATGGAGAGCGCGCGGTCTGCTTTGGTGATATGCACGACCTCCAACGCACCTTTGGCGTTGCTGGTGATATTGCCGTGCGAGAGCATGACACCTTTGGGCTGGCCGGTTGTGCCGGAGGTAAAAACGAGTTCCGCCAGATCATGATCTTCGAGCGTGGGAAGCCGCTGTTGATCGAGCGTTCCCTGGGGGAGCGCATCGATATCTATAAGGGGAACAGGAGGGTGCTGCAACGTCTGGTATTGTTGCTGGGTGGTTACCAGAAATTTTGCCCCGGTTGTTTGCGTGATGAGCTGTAAAAAATTCTCTTGCGTATTGATATCTAGTGGAATGACGACCATACCAACCAGCAGAGATCCAAAGTAACTAACCAGCCAATCGGTGCGACTGGCAGACCAGATCATGATACGCTCGCCTTTCTGCACCTGGCATTCTTGTAAATGCCCGGCGAAGGCGTGGGCACATTCGAGTAAAGATTGGTAGGAAAGAGTAGCCATATCGCCTGTTTCTGTGGGTTCAAGCAGAGCCGGGTCCATGCCGAATTGAGCGGCGGCATTCGTAAGAAGTAGAGGAATAGTAGTCATCATCACACCTTTCTGTGTTGCTCATCCTATTCTAGGACGTACTTTAGTACTACTTTATAGCAATAGATAGGGACTTCCATTGCTCTGTTATACAACAATAAGGACGAGCTGAATTTCAACTCAGACATTTTTGTACTACAAAAATATTTCATTGTACTGAGTATCGGAACTAAGAAGAATTATATAATCCAAGTATATGAAAAAAGTACAATATGGGTTGACTAAAATCGTAGCTTATGATAAACTTCGAACTATGAAATATTCTCTTGCGCTTACTTTCCTTGTAGTTTCTGTGTTACTGTATAATGCGTTTTTTTAGGTGAGCGTTATAAAAGTGTCAATGTAACAGGTAACTCTGCTAGTACGAGGAATGTACGAGCTAGTTTCTACGTAATGGGTTGAAGTCTTTGGGCCAGAGGAACACATTACTATCCATCGAAAGGAATCCATTCCATGCCATCCCTAGAAACTGCTAATGTGGGGCGGGCTGTAGCCGCTAGAGTCGGCACGAATATTCGTGAAGTCCGTACGAAACTAAGCATGACGCAAGCTCAATTAGCTGCCCCCGAGTTTTCGATTTCCTATATTTCTGCGATTGAGCGAGGTAAAATTCGCCCCTCTTTAAAAGCCCTTTCTGTGCTGGCTCGTCGCCTTGATGTTCCCCTCACATTTCTCTTAGAAGGCTCTCCCGCAGGTGCCGCTGAAGCGCGCGCTGTGGGCTATTCGCCCGCCGACTCTGGTCCCGATCAACGTATCGATGTTGATCTCCTTCAGGCCGAAGTACTCGTGCAGCAGGGTGGTCTTCACGAGGCGGAGCAACTCCTGGAGCCGATCCAACCCGACCGTATCACCACCGACCAGGTCTATCGCCTTTATTTTTTACGCGGGCAGATCCACCTGGGTGTGGCCGAATATCAAGAAGCGATTGTCGATCTACGTACCGCTATCTCTCAGGGCGAGGCGCTCGGTGATAGTGAATATACGGAACGTGCACGCAACTTGCTTGGCAAAGCGTACTACTTCCTCTATAACTATACGCTGGCGATGGAAAACCATTTGCGTTGCCGTGCCGCCATTGAGGATGGTCAGGTCAACGATCCCGTTTTCACCCTCGAAATTTTCAGCAATCTTGCGAACGATTATTTTCGCCTCGGAGAGCTTGAAAAAGCGATTTCTTTCTATCATCGTGCCTTGGAAGCGCTTGGCGAAATGAGTCGTGATAGCAAGAGCTTTGCGCAAAAATACATGGAGGTAAGCCAGCACTACAAGGCGATTGGCAAAATCTCTATGGCTCGCGAGTACGCGACCCGCAGCCTGGCCGTGTATGAGATGCGTGATGAGCAGCGCCTCGTTGGTCTGACTCACCAACGTCTGGGCAAGGCTTTGGAGAAACAGCGCGACCTGGATGGTGCTGAGCAGGAGTACAGACGTGCCATTGCTATCGAGTGCGAATTGAACGACGAGATTTCTGCTTCTATCTGTCATGCCTGCCTGGCTGAATTATTACTCAAACGCGGTCAGACGGATGAGGCCGAAAAAGAGGCCCAGGAGGCATTGTCGTTCGCCCGTTCTAGCAATGATGCCCAGACCCAGGGGCAAGCCATGATTGCCCTGGCGCAAATCCTGCACCAAAAGAGTGACTTTGCTGCCGCCGATGGCCTTTTTGCGCAGGCTCTGGATCTGCTCGATGCATCGCAAGCTCACGAGATTGCCGCCAGTGCCTACTTCCGATTCGCAAATTTACTAGAGGAGCGTGGCGAGGTCCAGCGCAGCTTGAGTGCTATCAAGAAGGCGTACGAACATCAGCGCCTCGGTAAACGCACCGATCTCGAATAAGCTTTCTCTTTGTGCAGAAGGACGGACGACCCTCGCAAGGGAGGTCGCTACCATAGACGGCTTCGCCGTCTATGGTAGCGACCTCCCTTGCGGGGGTCGTTTTCAGAGGGATCGTCTTCATTTGCCCTCAACGTTTATTTCTTGTAAAATAGAGAACAAACTGGACAAGTATTCTCATACTATCTCATCGCGTGTATACTTCCCTGATGAATTCTTGTTATACATGCGTTGGTCTTTGCGTATTTCTTTTCTTCTTTTCATTCACATGAATGCGTATGGGTATTTACACAGGCTCTTTCGAAGGGAGTTCGTATGCCACTCACTGTACACGACCTACGCTACCAACCTGAGCAATATTACCCCGTGCTGTACGCATACCTGCATCGGAACGCACAGCGCTATCTCGGCTCACTCAAATACGATGCCTTTGAGATGGATACAGTGATTGGTCACGTGGTTGAGCAACTTGTACGCCTGGGTATCCTGGGGGGCGGCGACTTGACTCCCATCACTGCCATTGATCGCCTGACGGATGCACAATTTTACGCGTTCCTCAGCCGAAGTGTCAGGAATAAGGCCATTGACCGTTTGCGCAAACGACGCCTACCTGTAAGTACTAGCGCTGAATTAGAAATGCCGGATGCGCCTGAGGATGATAGCCCGCTTGATGACGCGGTGGCTCCAGCCTGGGGCGCTGTTCCTTTTACCACTCCCGAAGAAATTACGCTGCACGCGGCTTCACAACAAGAGTTACGCGATATTTTGAAGCACTGCATTATGCACCTGGGCGCTGCTCCACACCAATTGTCCGCTATTGTGCACGAGCTACAGGAATATGGTGCGGACGAATTGCTACAATCGGTACTCGATGAACTACACCTCGCGGAAACTGGTGAGCAAGAGGCTGGTCAACATATGAGCCAGCATAAAGACCATGCCCACAAAAAATTGCGTCATTGTTTACAGCAACAAAGTACCAATTTGACGGTGGCCATTGCTTTACGTTTAACAGAGTGTAAGCAACATTCCACCACAAACGGCGCATACTCGGTTGATATACAAACACTGGCACAGCAGGATCTGTCACCGCAAGATGTGCGTGTTGCTTTAGAAGAACTGGTCGCCGATGGCTTACTCGACTGGCATGGTGAAGATTGCGTCAATCTTACCACGGTTCAAGCAAAACGTTTGGCCCGTTTCTACAAAGAAGAGTAAGGCGGCACTCTCTGTTATAAGGAGGCATAACATGACAGACAAGCACACACAGTTTGAGGGTGCATCCGATTATCGTGGTAAGTATACCAATCTGGCCCGCTGGTTGACAAGTATTTTGCAATCAAGCACTGAGGATGAGCAAGAGGCAGCCCCACCAGCGTTTACGGCAGCTGGGCATTCTCCCTTTACCGGTGAAGCGTCACAGCACGACCTACCGCACAAGAGCCTGTCCCATTCCCGTTTCTATCGCCAATTGCCCGACTTTGTAATGGCCCTCCTCGCGCACGATTCCTCTGCCTCCCTCCACTATGCTCCCTTGCTGTATCACCTTGCTGGTTGCCGTGAATGTCATCGCGCCTACCTGGAATACTATGATGCCTTGCGTTTTGCCGTGTCGCAACCGGGGACAAAGTCTGTGGCTCCGCAAGCTTATCGTACGCCGTCAGCGGCTCCTCCACGTATGTCAGGCCACTTGTGCCAGACGTTGATTAGCCAGGCTGAGGCCGTACTGTGGCAAGCGCGCCACGATCACCAAAGCGCCGACGCTGAAGCGCGCTCACTGCTCCAACTGGCTATTCACGTGAGCGCCAGCATTGGGCAATCTACTATTCGTCGCCAGTGTTTGCAGGACCTTGTGCGCGTGGCTACGCTGTTCGAAGGCGCTCCTCCTGCTGAGCAAGATCATCCTGGCACCTACTCCTATACTCCGGCGTTCGCTGGCTCCGGCAGCATTCGTGGCAAGAAACCATCCTCTAGCTCAAATGTGCTTGAACGCTCGCCCGAATTTCAGCAAGCAGTGATTGTGATCCAGGCACGCGGTCTGGAAGGGCGTATTGTACAGCATGGGAAGATGCTTGAGCTACAGCTACACGGCCTCGATCAGTCGCTACGCGGCCATTACGTGCAGATTGCGGTCCCGCTGGGTTCATTCCTCGATCCCATTCGTTGGTCTGGCGGTGATGCTCACCGCATTCGCAGTACCGTTCCTGTTGATGAGCATGGAACGTTGGTCACACTCTTGGGTGAGACAGATCTGCGCCTGAGCGAGCCAGAGGAGCATAATCTGTTGGAAGCGCATTTCCTACTCCTGGAAGTGCGAACGGCTGACTAAGCTGGCTCGAAATCGACGGTGCCGCTTTTGCCGCCGCTTTTTTGCGCAACGTATGCCTGTTCAAGCGTGATCGTGGTGTCAACGCCCTTGCACATATCGTATATGGTGAGGGCTGCTACAGTGACCGCCGTCAATGCCTCGACATCTACGCCGGTCTTGTAGGTGGTGCGCGTGCGTCCCTCGATATGAATCAAACCGGCCTGGCTATCTAGTGTAAACTGCAAATCGATATGGGTCATTGGAAGCGGGTGGCAAAGCGGAATGATTTGTGGTGTCTGTTTCGCTGCCATAATGCCCGCAATCTTTGCCACCTCTAAAACGCTGCCCTTTGCCACCTGGTTGTTTTCGATTAATTGTATCGTCTTGGCGGCCATGCGCACGCGCCCTCTGGCAATGGCCTCGCGTGTCGTCGTTGGTCTATCAGTTACATCCACCATGTGGATATTGCCGCTTTCATCGAGGTGCGTGAGTTGTTCTTCTGAAGGTTGGGTGTCCATTATCTTCCCTTTTTGTGGTTGGTTCGTACTGCCCGCGAGGGACCCGCAAGGGACAATACCGCTTAAATAAATGCAATGGCAAGCTCAATTTGGCTATTCTACCTCATCCTTATTGAGCTTCCATTCTTCGTATTTAAGCGGTATTGCCCGCAAGGGAGGTCGCTACCATACACGAAGGACGTGGCTTTGCCGTATATGGTAGCGACCTCCCTTGCGGGGGTTGCTTCTCAAACGGTTTTCCCTTGTATTCGATTATTTTCCTAACTTTTGTTGGCTTTGGAATGCACTTCTAAAGTAGGTAAAAGCTTCGTGCTCCTTCCCTGCTTGCTCCAATAATTCAGCGTAGCGCACGGATTCGCGGGCTAGCTCTTCATGACTCTCCAGACGTCCAAGCATGGCAAGGCCAGCGACAAAATGACTATCCCCATCCTCCAATTTGTGCTGTGCATACTCGATGCGTCCAAGTACGATTAGTGCGTTGGCCGTGATAACCGTATCCCCCGTGTGTTGTGCCTCCTCGTACGCTTCGTGGGCATAGTGCTCAGCCTGCTCTAGTTGTCTTTGCGTGAAGAACCATTCGGCGTAGCTGCTCTTAATACTGGCGAGCGTGAGCGGATCATGGCTCAGGCGTTCTTTGGCTAATGCCTGTTCAAAAAATGCCTGCGCCTGCTCCATATCTTCCTGTAAGAGCGCTTGACCAATGTAATTATAGAGTTCGCTTTTGAGTTGTTTGCTGACTTCCCAGTGGTGGAGTTGCGTACTTTTATGAGCAGAGAAAGTTGCTAAATCATACTCTTTGTGATCGCTATACTGTTGGCACATTTGCAAGTAGGCATGCTGAACATCCTGCGCGGAGCTAAGATTTTCCGTCAGTTCTAGCGCTTTATGAAACATTACCAGTGCCTGTGGAGCATTTCCGAGCTGATTATAGTGAAGCCCCATGTGCATATAAATTTGTGCTGTAAAGAAGGGATCTTGTGTCTCATTTTGTTCAAGGATTTCCAGACAATGCTGATGAGCTACCAATGCTTGAGCATAATTGCGCATCGCGGCCTGTGCTAGCGCCTGCAAGTTGAGAATGCGTACATGTAGGTACTGGTCTTGCAATTCTTTTGCCAATTGTAGGGCCTCGGTGAGCGTGTAATCGCATTCCTGGTAGTGTGCCACTTTGTAATAAGCCCAACCAAGCAAGTAATGATGTTGCAGATGATGTGCGCGCTTGAGACGTTTTGGGGAAAGCGCCTCTAGTTGCTCTATAGCGCTCTGTGCTACACCTTGTCTAATTTGCACCTGTGCTTCAAGCAAAAGTAATTCTACTTCATCATCATCACGTTCATTAAAACTTAAAGAGCCGGGATAGCGTTCGTCCTGCTGGGCTTTTGTTGGCAGAAGTTGTGTCGAGGAGAGCCCTAGCCTTGCTGCCAGAATTTCCAGGGCTCGTAGGGAGGGATGGATTTGACCGCGTTCTATGGCTGAGATGTAACTTACTGAAAAATCAGGGGCGGCAAGTTTACTTTGGGTATAACGTTGTGCTACACGCGCGGCGCGTAGCTTTTCCCCTACGGATTTCCCAATCTTGCTTGACGATGGTTCAGGGGACATAGTAGCCTCCTAGTTGCAATATTTTACCTAGAGGGTCAATAAATAACACAATACGAGGGTCGAATGTATTGTAAAATATACTAATGTATTGTGTCAATATGCTTGTGTAGTAAAAACTAATGAGTTACTCTTAAAGTAGCGTTCATGTTATAAGTAAAACTCTTTTTTACTCAGCTCATAGCGCAGAAATTAAGAGCATGCTATAATAGCCTTCAGCTTCTTGTGCGTGTGCGTGAGATCGTACCAACTAATCAGACTGCAATATTCTTCGGAGGAATTGACGCTATGTTTCGTTTCCTGACCGCTGGCGAGTCGCATGGACCCTGTTTGACGATGATTGTAGAAGGGCTTCCCGCTGGCCTGCCCGTCAAAAAATCGATTATTGATGCTGATCTAAGACGCAGGCAGGGCGGCTATGGACGCGGCGGCCGTATGAAGATTGAGAAAGATGCCGTGTGTTTTCTTTCTGGCGTGCGTCACGGCATGACGTTGGGTTCTCCTATTACGCTACAAGTCGAGAACCTCGATTGGGTTAATTGGGAAGAACGTATGAACGCGGAGCCAGTCGAGGCCGAGATTGACGAAGTCTCGCGTGTGCGTCCTGGTCATGCAGATTTTACCGGAGCCATCAAATATGGACACCACGATGTACGTAACGTGATCGAACGCTCAAGCTCGCGTGAAACAGCCTCAAGAGTAGCGGTCGGTGGTCTGTGTCGTCAATTATTAGCGCAATTTGCCATCGACGTGCATAGCCACGTGCTCTCTATCGTGGATGTTGGCTACGAAACGGCCCGTCCCATGACACGTGACGCCTATCCCGATACGATGTGGGAGGCAGTTGAAGCTTCTCCGATGCGTTGTGCAGACGCTGCATTGACTGAAAAAATGATTGCTCGTATCCTCGAAGCCAAACGCGAGGGCGACACCTGTGGTGGGATATTCGAAGTGGTGGCGGTTGGTGTGCCGATCGGCCTGGGAAGCTATAGCCAGTGGGATCGTCGCTTGAGCGCACGCCTGGGCATGGCCTTGATGAGCATTCCTTCGGTGAAGGGGATGGAGATTGGGGCGGGCTTTGCTGCTACCCGCACGACCGGTTCTCATGTGCACGATGTTCTACGTCATACGGACGCAGGTCAATGGTTCCACCTTTCTAATAACGCTGGAGGCATCGAGGGTGGCATCACCGATGGTGAGCCTATCGTTGCGCGTGTTGGCGTCAAGCCTATTCCCACGCTGGCGCACCCGCTACCTTCGGTGGATCTGGCGAGCGGCGAAAACGTCGAGCAGAGTCGCTACGAGCGCAGTGACGTGTGTGTGGTTCCGGCTGCTGGCGTCGTCGGCGAGGCGATGATGGCTATCGTGCTGACAGAAGCGCTGATCGAAAAATATGGGGGCGATAGCCTGGAAGAAATGCGCAGAAATTATCATCAGTAAGCTCGTATCGACTCCCGATGCTATTGCTACGGCATGGAAGTGTTTGTATTGACGAGCATGTATGGTGTGGTACACCATACATGCTCGTCAATACAAACGAGTAGCATATACGGGCCCTTTTGTGACCAAATAGCATCGTCGATGGTTTATGTAGTAAAGGATGTGTCAAAGCGCGTCAAATTAATGAGGGAATGGCTAAATGAATATTAGCTCGAATATACGGAAACTTACCTTGTTTTTTATCGCCTTTTTTATTGCTGCCAGCGGCGGCTTTGTCTACTGGCAAGTGGTGGTCGCCCAGCAAGTAAGCAGCAATATTCACAATGGTCGCTCATGCGCAAACGCGCCATTTCGCGGTACAATCTACGACCGTAATGGCGTTCGTCTGGCTTACTCGGTTCCCAGTAAGAGCGGTTGCGGCTATACCCGCGTGTATACCGATCCTTCGTTGGCGGGTTTAATTGGCTACTATGTCAATCCACTGTATTCTTCGACGGGCATTGAACATCAATATGACTCCTACCTGACTGGTAAGGTGGGATTGACGCAAATCGACAATTTGATGAACAATACGCTGCATCGGCCTCCCGTGGGTGATGATATCTACCTGACCATCGATGAGCGTATTCAGAAAATCGCCAATCAGCATTTTGATGACCCCATTACCATCGATAACACTCTAACGTTCCCCACAAACCGTGGCTCGGTTGTGGTGACCGATCCACATACCGGTGCCATCCTGGCGATGGTCAGTCGTCCCGGCTACGACCCGAATAAGTTGGTGAAAACACTGGCTAACAGTGATCTGAGCTACTACAACCAACTTAACAATGATAAAGGAACCCCTTTGTTGGAGCGCCCAATACAGAGTACGTATATACCTGGCTCGATCTATAAAACGATGACCTTGATGGCGGGACTTGATAGCGGCAAAACGACGTTGAATCAGCCGTTTAATATGCAGCAGGCGCATGGGCCCTTGCGCATCAATGGTCAGGAGATTACCGGTAGCAATCTTGACCCATTTACGTTTCATTATCCTGTCTCTACCGAGTATGGCTACTCGCATTCGGATAACCTGATCTATGCCCAGATCGGCGTCAATACCGGTCAACAAACCTGGCTCGATTATAATAAGAAGTTTTACGTGGGCCAGCAGATTCCATTCGACCTGCCTGTGGCGAAGAGCGAAGTACTCCTGAATAATCAGCCCTTGCCTGCCAACCAACTTGCTTCCGACGCTTTCGGGCAGGGGTATGATACTATCACACCTTTGCAGATGTCGTTGATCGACAATGCCTCTGCCGATAATGGTCAGTTGATGCGCCCAATGCTGATCTCAAAAGTGACAGATACGCATAAAAATGTCTTGAAGTCGTATACTCCCACGTCTTTGAGCAATCCGATTAGCCAGGATACGGCAACCCAGGTGCGCCGCGCAATGTATGGGGTGACGCAATGTGGCTCTGGCTCAATCGTCCCCGATTTCCATAATTCGCCTTGGAGCATTATTGGCAAAACTGGCACCGGCCAGGTTGGTAGTAGTCAGTATGTTGGCGCGAATTCCTGGATGATCACGCAGGCTCCCTATTCCGTGGATAACCCGAATCAGTTGCCCGCGCTAAGTATTGTGGCGATGAAAGAGAATGGTGGTGATGGTGGACCTACGGTTGGTCCCATGATTGCCCACATGTATAACGACATTTTCGCGCAGCACCTGGTTCCCGCCACGCTGCCGCCCGCGCCTAGCCCAACTTATTGTTGTAACGAGAAATTGTTACAGCAAGGACCCGGCTGCTAGCCTTTTTCTAAGCATGGCCCTGGCGATATACGCGCCGGGGCCATGCTTATTGCTGATCCTGTGGCTCCTCGGTTTCTGGCATCTTCGCCGAGCTTGATGTACCTTGCTCTTCCCTTTGCATGCGTTCCCAACACGCTGTGCAATACCCCGTTGCTACCAGGTCTAAGCTGAGACCGTGGAAACGATATTGCGCCTGTAACTTTTCGTTGAGATCCCCCAATAGCGTCTCTTGCAAGTGGATCGTCTGGTGGCAGTGGCGACAGACAAGGTGGTGATGTGCCTGCCCCTCCACCGCCTCGTAATATGGTTGCTCACCCGCTAAATGGCTCTCGCGGACAAGATTGAGCTTTCTAAGCAGTTCCAACGTACGATAAATAGTGGACAGGCTGACGTAGGGATTGCGCTGTTGGACGCGTTCCGCGATTTGTTCAATGCTGAGATGCTCGTCGGCTTCTTGAATGACACTCAAGATCATATAGCGTTGTGGCGTCAAACGGTAGCCTTTTTTCCGCAACAATTCATTGCTTGCTCTGACAAATTGATGCATTATAGCGTTCCTTCATTTAGCGCTTGGTTACATATCCCACATGCGCGTATCCTAGCACCGTCGTCTAGACTCGTCAATGTGAGATCACTTACTACTTCTCCGAAAACCTGAGCGCGTAGCGCTCGCCACGGCAGTGGCGTTGGGTTTCGGAATAAGGTCTTAGGGCAGATAAATATGATACACTGAGACATTGATATCTGCCTGGTACGATGATGGTTCGTATACAAATGATACAAAGGCAATTGGCTAAACTATCATCACTTACGTATAAATAAAGAGGCAAACAATTATGGGCCTTTCAGGTTTTTTTCGCTCTTCGCTTGATCCCGAACGCGTTATGCGCCTTGAAGTCGTCCATTGCGAGGAGCAAACACAGCAGTTGCGCGAGGAGCAGCTTACCGTCGAGGAGCCGCTTGAAGTCCGCGTTGGGCATCAGAGCGTCGCGGTCATCATGCGCACTCCCGGCCATGACTACGAATTGGCGCTGGGCTTTCTTTTCTCTGAAGGACTCATTCAGTGTGCAGATGAAGTCGTACGTATCGAGTCTGAGCTTGATGCCGATGGCTTGCCACTAGAAAATGTAGTCAATGTACAATTGCGCTCTACGCCATCACGTGATGGTGCGGCCGAGCGTCCTGCCACCTTCGAACGTCATTTCGCGGTCTCTAGCAGTTGTGGCCTGTGTGGAAAAAATAGCATTGCCGATATATTACAGGTGACGGAGCCTTTAGAGCCGGATGAACTACGTATCCCGGCATCTATCCTCTATGGTCTGGCCGAGCAGCTACGTTCACAACAAAAAGTTTTCGGCTATACCGGAGGCTTGCATGCCGCCGGACTTTTCGCCACATCTGGCGAGTTGCTGCTGTTGCGCGAAGACATTGGGCGACATAACGCGGTTGATAAGCTCGTTGGACATAGTCTTTTACCCAATAATGGCTTCTCACAGGCTAAAAGTTGCCTGCTGCTGGTTAGTGGACGCACCTCATTTGAGATCCTGCAAAAAGCCCTGCTCGCTCGCATACCTTGTGTGGCCGCAATCTCGGCCCCTTCCAGCATGGCCGTAGACCTGGCCGACAAAGCGGGCATCACACTAATCGGCTTCTTGCGTGGTCACGCCATGAACATCTATACGCATCCTGAGCGCATTGTCGATGCATAAACTAACAATATAATCCACCAATTGAGGATACTTAACGCATGCAAAACGATACGATAGCCGCAATCGCCACGCCGCCGGGTGTGGGTGGTATAGGGGTGATCAGGGTGAGTGGCACCGATGCCTTCTCGCTTGTGCTCCCGCTTCTGCGCAGGCCTGTCGGGCAAACTGGCCTGCCCCCTTCGCATCAATTGACCTATGGCACAATTGTCGATGCCACGACCGGCGACGTGCTCGATGAAGTGCTTGTGGCCTTTATGCGTGCCCCTCACACCTATACACGCGAGGATGTGGTAGAGATTCAGGGTCATGGTGGTCCGCTGCTCTTGCAACGCATGTTGCGTGCTGTGCTGGCTCAGGGAGCGCGTATGGCTAATCCCGGCGAATTTACCATGCGCGCCTTCCTCAACGGTCGGCTGGATCTGGCGCAGGCTGAGGCGGTGATGGACCTGATTGACGCGCAGACCGAGGCCGGTTTGCGCCTGGCGGTTCAGCAGTTGCGTGGCAAAATTTCCGCCCAGGTGCAGGAGGCGCAACGCTCGATACTGGGCGTCGTGGCTCGTATCGAGGCCAGTATCGATTTCCCTGAAGAGGAGGTACCCATCCCACGGCCGGAAGAGCTACTCCCGTTGATTGCCGTCGCGCAACAGCAGGTCGCGGCTTTGTTGGCAGGTTCTGAACAGGGACGCCTCTATCGCCAGGGCTTGCGCACCGCCATTATCGGACGTCCCAACGTCGGCAAATCGAGCTTGCTCAACGCTTTGTTGCGCAGTGAACGCGCCATCGTCACGCCGATTGCCGGTACCACACGCGATACAGTGGAGGAGGTTGCCAATTTTCGTGGCATCCCCCTGCACCTGATCGATACTGCTGGTATTACCCCCACCGACGATCCTGTAGAGCAGGTTGGCGTGCAACGCAGCCGCGCCGCTGCCGAGAGTGCGGACGTGGTCCTGATGGTTTTTGATGGCTCAACCGCGCTCACCGAGCAGGATCGCCAGGTGTGTGCCGAGTTGCGTACAATGGGCTTCGGTCCTGACGGCAGGGAGGATACTTCTCGACACCATAAGCCGGTAATTGCGGTAGTGAATAAGGCGGATTGCGCGCAGTGTATCGACCTGGAAGAACTACACCGGTTATGGCCTACTGCCGTTTTGGTCTCAACCTCTACACTGACTGGCGCTGGTTTGCCTCAACTTGAGGAGTCGGTTGTCGAGCTTGTGTTGGCCGGCAAGGCTTTGTATGGCGAAAACGCTTTGATTACGAGCGCTCGTCACCAGGAAGCGTTGCGGCGCGCTGCCGAGCACTTGCGTGCCTCTGTTAGCTCGCTTGACGCACAAGTCCCGCTCGATTTCGTCTCCATCGATTTGCGTGCCGCTTATGATGATCTTGGTGAGGTAACTGGCGAAACTGCCAGCGAGGACCTGCTCGATACCATCTTTGGCGAATTTTGTATCGGGAAGTAAGGAATGCTCCTCATATACAAACATCCTAGCAAGGCTGTAAAAATTGTCCTCTTCATTGAGCAGTGGTAAAATAATTATATAATCTGATGTACAGGGTTTCTCTTTATCCTTCTCGTTTGAGTGATGGTGCACATGGCGCTATATGTGTATGTATAAATATTGCTTTTATTGAGCAAACTAACTATGGGGCTATAAGCATGCAACAGTTTTTACAAAAAGCAAACGTACAAAGCTTTTTACGCAAACCATCAGTTCTCGTTTTCATCATTCTGCTACTTGTTTGTGTGATCCTATCCGCGCTTTCCTATCGCGTCATCACGCTTGGCGGCTATCAAAAACCAGATCCGCATCCCAGCACCTCTGCATCGGCACCAACGCCGACGGCGACTTCGACACCACGGCCCACTGCAACCCCGGCTGCTCATCTCACAACGTTACCTATACAGCCACCTTCTTCCGTGCGGGGGGTAGATGCAAGTTACCTCGGTGGTTCCTACCCTGGCATTCCCTGGCTGCGTCTTTCCTACCCTTCGTGCGGCTGGGGAGATTTGCGTAGCGCGAAGCTGCGCAGCGTTATCGAGGGTTTGCATCGTAAAGGTGTCCGTGTGCTTTTGACCTTCTGCCAACGCGGCAACGACGCAGGGCTCTTCAATCCGGCACCTCTGCGGGACGTTGCCCAGGCCAATGCTGATGCCGTCCAGTGCGGTAACGAAGAGATGAAGCAAGATGCCTCGGTCTCCTTTTTATATATTCCGCCTGATCGTTTTGCCAGGTTTTACGATATGTGTGAACAGGCCGTGCACGCGGTCCGCCCGGCGACCCCTGTGCTGCTTGGCTCGCTTGATCCGCACGTAGGCGGCGTCGATTTTCAGCCATTACAGGATCAAGTGAGTTACCTCAACGACATGCAGAATGCTATGAATAGTACCGTCCATCCCGGAGGCAATTGGGATTGGCATACGCAAAAGCTGGGCTTGATTGATAGCTGGCATAATGGCTACCCTGATGCCAGTGTGAATAGCCTTTCCGCGCTGTTTCAGTTTTGGGCCGATCAATTCCAGGTCGATCTCAATAGTGGCGCACTTGGTCAACATCTCTGGGTTGTCGAGGGCACTGGCTGCTTTAAAGGGTGCGGCATCGATAGCAGTAGTAGCTATCAGGTGGCGGTTTCCCACGTTTTGACGCTCATCACCGATGCGCAGAGTGCCTTGCGCTACAAGGTCCCGTTTTTTTACTTTAGCGGCGTCGATTTTAAGGACCAGGGATACTTCTGGCCGATTGGCATTCTCGACTCACATGGGCATTCCAAGCCCATTCGCCAGGATTTGAGTATGGGGGCTCGTTCACTGACTATGTCGTGCCCGAAACCAGTGAAGGTTGTGAGCCAGGAACAGTTGTTGGCGAAGCTGTACGCGCATTGTGCATTGCCTAGCGACGCCAAAAGTATCCTCACAAACTAAGCGTTGGCAACATTGCTTCGCACGCGGCGTACTCCTGTAAATGCCTTCTCGATTGTCATGAACAGGTACGCCGCGTGCTAGTTTTGCATCTTTTAGCATATCCTCTTGTTGATCCTACATTGGTAGTAGCAAGAACTGTTCGCGTTCACGAGCGAGCTGCGAAAGTTCACGTAAGTGCTGACGTATGAACGTGCTACCCTGGCTGTTCCATTGCTCAGGGGTAAGCTGCGACACGTATTGATAAAGTTGCTCGCTGGCGTGTACCAGATTGAGGTCGAAGTGGAGCAGTTGGTGCAATAATGTCTGCTCCTGGCGAATACGCCACCAGATACGATCCTGTGCCGGTACAGACATACCACGGATGTAGGTGTCATTGTTGGTAAGTTCCTGGCAGACTGCTTCCAGTTCACGTACCTGTGCCAGAGCCTCTTGTGGCGGATAGGGATTGGCCCTGGTCAATGGTGGGATGAAGCGCCGCTGATAGGCCGTACGCAGCGTGGTAAGCATGTCTGCGGCTTGTGAAAGGAAGTAACTTGCTCGCTCGCGTACCAGCAAATCGTCGGCACGAGCATTATTTGTTGCACTATAAAAATTATAGCCATAGGCGGTGAGCAATAGTTGCAACTGCTGCACAACTGGATCATTGGATGGGCCTGTGCTCATAATTCCACCCCTTCTTGAAAAAGCAAGAAGGCAAGGGCAATTGAAAATTACCCTTGCTGAACTCATCGTATAGTAGATTACATAAAAAAATTAGTTAACGCGATGTGCACGTTTCATAAAACAGGGTCCAGGGGCGGTAGCCCCTGGCGGGTGTGGGGTGTCCCCACCGGATCTTTCTCCTTGCCGCCGAAGGCGGCGAAAAAAACGTGCACATCGGGTTAGTTATGTGTTGGCGGTGGTACCTGTCTATTTGGTGCCGCCGCGGTCGGCGCGGCTACGCCAGGCGTGACGTAGCGATCCATTGTCATGGTTGGTTGTGTGCCTGCAATATTGAATGGCTGGCCGATTGCCATGTTAGGAGCAGAGACAACGCCCCGTTCGGCCATCAACATTGCCGTGTAGTAGCGTACCGCATCCAGTTCGCTCAGCCCGAAGGCTTTCAGCGCAATCAACGCCTTCATGCGTTCGTCGCGCGGAAAGACTAGTACTTTAATCGTATCCAGGCTGATGCCATAGGCAGCCAGAAACTCCTGTAGATGTTGATAGACAATTTGTGAGAGGTCATGGATTCTCTCGTTTACCTCTTCTAGTGGCGTGACCTGCACTAGTTGGTTGACTGCTTGTTCGATGACCGGGCCAGCATAGGCATTTACTTCATCAATCGTCAGGGTGTGGCCGCGATAAGGCATGTGTTGCACCAGGCGAACGGCGTTCTCGCGCGTCTCGATGTGGATATAGTAGTCGACGCTGTAGATCATCTCCGCCATCTCGCGGGAAAGCGCCATGCCGCTGGTCTTGAGCACAAGTTTGGCCCGATTGATGTAAATAGCCTCGTACTGCCAGGGACTTTGCCCACCATAGAACGCCTGCTGAATAGAACCCACGAGAGGATGGTCCGGCGTCTGGATGGGGTACTGGCCGGTATCATAGACGTTTAAAATTGCGCCACGGGATTTCAAAACACAAAAATGATTACTTTCGACGGTGAGTAAAGAGCCATTCATGATCCCGTTATCGGGGTAATGCCACGTTACAACCTCTGGCCCCATCACCTCTTCGCCGTTTGGCGTCAATGTCGAAACAACGTTGCGTATTCCGGTCATATGATGGCTTCTCCTTTACGTATTGATCTCGATGGGTGACTTTTTAATCCTCTGATAGACTGAACGATTTCATGATCAAAATATCAAATGCCTGGTTACGAGGCCACGAATACGAATGAGTTTTTAGGAATTTTACAATTTTGTAAATATCTGTTAAAAAAGGCTTGACAACGAGGCAGAGATGTGAGAGAATGCTCCTCGTCGCACAAACGTCGTTGCTCCTTGGCGGGAACACCCACCTGGGACCTTTCGTCAGACCTTGAAAAAAGGATTGACAAAGCGCAACAAGTATGCGATACTGTCAAG
>DATAYF010000334.1:0-9725 GCA_036272735.1 Ktedonobacteraceae bacterium | reverse complement strand
CCACGGACATTGTCCGGCTCGTCGTCTTCTGGCGTCTGCGCGATACGTTGAGCCTGCGGGATGTGGCTGAGATGCTTTTGGAGCGGGGCTTTGTTTTCACGCACGCATGAGACCGTTCGGGACGGGGAAGCGCGGTTTGCTCCTTTGCTTGTGGATCACTTGCGAACCCGCGCGGCGTGGTCAAGCAGGGAGGTCGTGGTATGGTGATGAAACCTCCATGAAAATCGGTGGAAAGTGGTGGTATCGGTATCGGGCCATTGACGAGGATGGCAATCTGGTTGATTTGCGGCTGAGTGAAAAGCGGGACATGGATGCGGCCAAACAGTTCTTCAAGCACGTTCTGGCTATAGTTGGCCATGCGCCAGATTCTGTCACGACAGACGGGCATCGTTCCTATCCCCGTGCAGTGCGCGAGACCCTGGGAAATGCGGTGGTGCATCGGACGAATGTCTCCTTGAACAACCGCAGAGAACAAGATCACCGCGGTATCAAACAACGCTCCTATCCCATGCGTGGATTCGGAAATGTTGTGTCCGCAGCTCGTTTCTGTCGTGCCTTTGACGAATGACGCCAGTCTTTCCGTTATCGATTTACAACAAGGGAAACACTATCGCTGGCGCAACAACGGCGGATATTCTGTGAGCGCCTGGTAGCTTTGCAAGAACTGATGGGTGCAGTCGCATAGGTCTGCTGATGGTTCTGAGGGGCGTTGAAGGTCTTGCGCACCTTGGCGTCCTCAGTTCTGACAGAATCTTTTTTCAGGTACGTAACACCCTTGACAAAAACACCGGGCCGAACGGAGAGGAAGCTGCTGCTCTGGAGATGCGGCAAAGTCTCGCTTGACCGGCGCATATTTGCTGACAAGAGCAACTCATGTGAGAAATTTGTGTAACGCCTGTGATCTCCCGTGCGACGTTGTACTGGTATATCAAAGAGGCGGAACTAGCAGAATAATTGTTCCCGTATTTTACAAGAGCAGAATGCCAGGTTCCTGAACAGTTATCCATCTGGTGAGACAGACAGGCACTGCTCTTCTTTCTGAACAAGGTATGTGATACCCTTTTTGCGCAATCGTGTCCGTATGAAGAAGGCGAGGACTGCTGCACTGCCACAGAATATGAGACAGGCAAGCGCGGTCAGCTTAAAACCCTGAAGAATAACTCCTTCGATAATCAGGCGGCTCGCGCCTTTTCCAGAGACAATGAACTGGTCGGCTGCTGCCTGTCTTGTCGTGAGGAACGGTGGAAGCGTCGTGTTTATATGGAAGAGATAAACCTGGCTCAGCACAGCGACGCCAAAGGCAGTCCCGATATTGCGTGCCATCCCAAGCGTTCCGGAGGCCAATCCTGCCTGCTTCGTCGAGACGGCACTCACTACCGCGAGGGTTGCACAGGAGGTAAAGATGGGAATGGCAAGGCCACGCACGAGAAAGGTCGGGAGCAATCCACCGATATAGTCGCTCTGAGGAGTCAGGCTGACCACAATATAGAGAAAGCTCAACCCGATTGCCAGCAACGCAAGGACAAGGAACACATACAGCCGGGGTCCGGCCCATTGCGCGATCAGCCCGGTAAGAGGGGTAAAAAGGGCAATCAACCCCGTGGCTGGTAAGAAGGCAAGACCACCTTGCAGTGGAGAAAATCCCCACGTATTTTGCATGAACAGGCTCCAATAGGGCTGCGATCCAAAGAGTGCCGCTGAGAATAAGAAGAAGCTCAGGCATCCCATGACGAAAGGAAGATTGCGAAACAAGGCCAGGTCAACGAGCGGCCAACGGACCCGCCATTCTGTAATGACGAACAGCACCAGCATAACGATTCCAAACAGGCAACTTCCTATCACAACAATGTTCATCCAACCCTCATCTCCAGCGCGGGTGAAACCGAATAAGAGGCACAGGAGGCCAGTGGACAAGAGCAGCAGCCCCGGCCAGTCTACCGGGACAGAATCAGTTGCCTCGCGTGACTCCGGGACGAACAGCACCGCCATGACGAGAGCAACGACCCCAAGCGGGACATTCACAAAGAAGATCCAGCGCCAGCTATCCCCCTGAACGAGAAGTCCACCAAGGACCGGGCCAGCGATGAGACCCAGGCCGGAGATTCCTCCATAGATTCCAATAGCCAGGCCATGCTGGCGTGGAGGAAAAGCGCGAATGATGATAGCGAGGGTGCCAGGCGTCATGATAGCCGCACCAATGCCCTGTATTACACGAAAGACGATCAAAGCCGTGATACTCGGGGCCAGACCACAGACCAGTGATGCAATGCTGAAAAGTGTTAAGCCTGCCAGATACACCGCACGCTGCCCCCAAAGATCCCCGAGGCGCCCTATTCCCATTGGTAGCACCCCGATCATCAGCACATACCCCGAAATCATCCAGGAGACTATACTGAGCGGAGCATGAAAATCATGCCCGATGGTAGGCAGTGCGACATTGACAATAAAGAGATCGATGTAGAGCATGAGCAGACCAAAGCAGGCTGCAATCAATGTCAACCACTTGGAAGGCGTACGCTTTCCCATGAAGAATCCTCCAGATCATTTTGAGACAGTAAACAAGAAGGTGAGAGAGCGTATGTGATGTCCACTCCAGGGATTGGGCAATGGAAAATTTGACTCATTTCTTGGATTTTACACGCTCTTAGAAACATTTCATTTCGTCTCTCCATGAGAATCGCTTGCAATGACCGAAAGCGTGCAACGTGAAACACAGATCAGTTTCTGCTGCTCGTTGCGGATAGCTATTTCCCAGACGTGGGACGTACGTCCGACATGCAGTGGGAGCGCTGTTGCGGTGAGAAGCCCCTCACGGACGGGACGAATATGGTTGGCATTTACCTCCTGCCCAAACGCGACCATTCCTGGTGGACAATTCAAAAACGCGCCGATGGTTGCAGCCGTCTCAGCAAGAGCGATACTCGCCCCACCATGAAGGTATCCCCACGGTTGATGATGCTGTGCTGTGACTGGCATCGTCATCACGACCCGTTCAGTGGTGGCCTCGACTATCTTCATCAGTAAGGTTTGTGCTAATCCTTGTACCTGTGTATCCATCTCTCCTCCTGTGTTTGCGCCCAGGCTCAATCAGACGTGTTCCAGCTTCTCTCGTACTCACTTGAGTGTTCCATTAGTATAGGGCTTGAGTGCCGCATAAATGACATAATTGAACGGCAGGGACAGGTTGTACTCTTTCCCCAGGCGAACCATCGTCCCATTGAGCGCCTCGATTTCCAACCGACGCTCGGCAAGCAGATCAAAAGCCATCGACCCCATTGCCCACGGTTCCAACGTTTGCAATGTTGCATAGTGCCGCTCAATGATATCAACCGGCAGAGCAATGCTGCGCGCTTGCGCCAGCGCTTCTCCTTCCTTCATGACCGCTTTGAGCAAATCGCGCGTTCCTTGATACGCAAATACCTGGCCCAACGATAGACGTGTGAGGGCAGTGACACCACTGAAGGCGCTGATAAAGAGAAACTTCTCCTAGGTTGGTATTTAGATAAAATCTTTATGAAGCCACGCTAGAAGCGGCTTGAGCTATTTACATACGAAATAGCATGAAACGGTGCTACAAGCCAGTTCTTGACAATTTTATCTAAACTCCAATCCTAGAGCGTCACCCGAATATCATGAGGCAACTCCACACTGATACCAGCGCGTCGCAACATCTGCTGCAATCGCTGTGTGCTTTCGCTCTGCCCTCCTGCCAGTTCGATACTTCCTGATCCCGCTGTTTGAGCAATAACTCCAGGTGACTCAATTTGTGAAGTGACGTAGGCCACCCCGCCAATGATACGCTGCTTTTCCACCTCCTGACTGAGCCGCTCAGCTGTATCAATCCCGTTCTGGATGGGGAGAACGATGGTCTCCGACCTGATGAAGAGGCGAAGCCCTTCGATGGCTGCCATGGTGTCATTCGTTTTGACGCAGAATAGCACCAGATCGACCGGTCCGATCTCCTGGGGATCGCTCGTCGCATGGACCGGGAGAGAAAATGTTCCGGCGAGACGAGACTTCACAGTGAGACCGTGTGTACGAAGGGCCTCTAGCTGTTTCCCGCGCGAAAGGAAGGTGACATCCTCTCCAGCCCTGGCAAGGAGCCCTCCAAAGTACCCACCTGTTCCTCCGGCTCCTATGACAATAATACGCATCTGCTTTCTCCTTTGCCTTGGCCTATCTGAGGAGCCATTGTGGTATAAGTACTTCTCCTCTGAACAAGTATACCTTGTGAAATGTTACCCGTCAATGAGCTTTGATGGTAATTGCAAAACCTATTTTATCCTTGGAAAGACACTATCATATATGTTATACTAGTAACATCTATAAGGAAGGAGGACCGAGATAATAACCATGCATGAAGAGCAGCACAAAGCCGCACCGAAGCCGCTTGCTCTGGTTCAGGCTCTCGTGAATACACAGTATGGACAAGCACGACACGAGCATACTGAACTGACGAACCCTGAACAGCTTCGCGCCTGGCTGGTCGCGCATAGTCTGCTGGCGGATGGCACACCGGTCATGGAGGGAGATTTTCGGCGCGTCTTACTGCTGCGCGAAGCATTGCGCAGCCTCTTACGTGCCAACAATGAGACAGAGATGCTTGCTTCACAGGTCGAAGTACTCAATCGCCTTGCCAGCAACGCCCCGTTCACGGTTCGCTTTCATCACGACGGATTGCCGACCCTCGAACCGGATATTGCCGGAGTGGATGGAGCAATTGCCCGTCTGGTCGGTATTGTGTTCACCGCAATGACGGACGGCACCTGGGTAAGGCTCAAAGCTTGTCGCAATGACCGATGCCAGAAGGCATTCTACGATACCTCCAAGAATCGTTCAGGGGCGTGGTGTTCGATGGCAGGGTGCGGGAGTCGTCTCAAGGCGCGTGCGTATCGTCACCGGCGTACAGCACACATAGAGGGATAAAGAGCGGTTGTACTGGCTCCTTTGGTCATCCGTTCTCACATAATCCGATCTTTGCTTGCGTTCATCATCATGCTATCAAAAGAGCCATTGTGAAATAGCTGTATGAATGCAAGGGAAAAGCATTTCCTTTTTTCGGACTTACGCTGGAATCGCTTCTTTTTTTCGGAGTTTGCGAAGAGCTTTTTGGATACTTCGTGCTCATTTCATTTCGGAGTTACCGTGGAATTCCCACTTAAAGGTTTTCCAAAACTATGCTTCCTGCGATTTTAAATAAATAATAAATTCTGCCACCAAGAAGCTCTTAACTCGATTCATGAGGGTTCCCCTGGAGTTGTATGCGGTTCATGCGTATTGCGCCAGATGGTCTACTGGATACTCTAGTTCTTTCAGAAACGCTGCCACGCTTCGTGCCCCTCTTTTGTTCGTATAGCATGCCCTCAAACCTTGATCCGCGCCGCGGGGCACCTGTCTTCGCTGCGATTTTTTATCCTGGGATCAGCGTCTCTCAACCGGAAAACGGTCTGCTTCGGTTTGGATGCGCTGCCCCGCCAAGCAATGGGCGCGGTTGATGCTATGGTTTGGTTCCACCACCTGGGAAAAAGAGCGCCTCTACATAGCCACGCAATGCCTCAGTCGCGCCAAATGGACCCCAGAAGCCAATATAACTATCGGGACGGATCAAGACCACTCCTCCCTGCTCGGCCTCATAGCGCTGGTGCAGTTCACCGGTAACGTCCTGCAGAATCCGGCGCGCCTCTTGTTCCAATCCAGCGGTCGCCTTTCTGGTCACCAGATAGGCCTCGATCATCTCTTGATACCCACCAGAGAGCAGGGCCTCGATCTCACCCCATTGTTGCTCGACCGCGGCGGCTTCCCACTGGGCTGCGAGCACGAGCAGGATCGAGCGTTCGCTGTTGAAAATCTCGAAGAGGGACTGTGGTTCCGCTCTCTCACAAGTGCGCACCAGAGCGTTGGGGGCGCGATCCCCAGCGCGCAGCGCTCCCTTCTTGTCGCGGCTATCGACGGTGATGGGGCTCTGAGGATAGGCGATGGTGAGCTCAGCCATGGACTCGGCCAGGCGATGCTCCGCAGGAGAAAGCGACGAAAAGAGGATAGGGGTCAGCGTATCACGGAGGGCTACCAACAATGGATTGCGCGTGAGGGCCAGGCTGGTGGTGAGATAGGTTCCGCGCAATAAGGTTTCCCCCACCTGCTTGCGTTCCGTCTCATAACTCTCCTGCAGGCGTGCCGATGCCTGCCCATTCACCATGAGCGCGAGCTTCCAGCTCAGATTCAAAGCATCCTGGATGCCGGTGTTCATTCCCTGGGCGCCAATGGGCGAATGAATATGAGCCGCATCCCCAGCCAGAAAGATTCGCGAGACGCGATAGTGTTCGGTCCGGCGCTGATTGACATGAAAGCGAGCGAGCTCCTCCGGCTCAGAGGCACGCGTTCCCACAGGACCGCAGGTCTCGATGGCCTGCTGAATTTCTTCCAGAGTGACTTCCCCCGTGGGGGCCTTGCCCGTCTCATAGGCAATCACCACGCGGTGACGTCCATCAGCCATGGGGAAGTAGCCAATGAAATTGCCCTGATGGAGAAAGGCGAAAATCTCCTCCGAGGACAAATCCCAGGCCAAGCGCACATTGCCCAGGGCGAAACTCCGTTCAAAAGTTGTCCCGGCGAACCCGAGTCCGAGCACATGGCGGACCGTACTGTGTGCTCCGTCACAGCCGACCACAAAGCCCGCCCGGACGCGTTCAACCTTCCCATCAGGATGGCACAGCACGGCCTCCACCCCCTCTTCGTCCTGCGTGAGCTGGACGAGTTCCCTCTGCCATTCAATGGCCCCGCCCTGGCTCTGCAAGTGTTCCGTCAACACGTGTTCCGTCTCATGCTGTGGCAGCAGCAAGATATAGGGATAGGGGGTCCCCAGCAGGTGCTTTCCAAAGTCAATTCGGATGAGGCGCTTGTCACCACTATAAATGTTCGCGTGAGAGGTCTTGAGTCCGCGCTCGATGGCGGTGCGCGCCACGCCCATCTTCGCGAAGAGTTCCAGGGTTCTCGCATGGATACCCACGGCTTTGGTCTTCTGCTCGGCATGCGGCTCTCTATCGATGATGTGGCAACGGATGCCACGGCGCAGCAGGTCGTTCGCCAGGACCAGGCCAACAGGTCCAGCTCCAACGATCAACACGTCAGGGGTAGCAGCAGTCAAAGGCACATCATTCATCTTCTTGCATCCTTTCGTATGGTACTAGTGATGCTCATTCGAGTGTGATCGCGATGGGAAAGGCTTAGATGCTTCTATAGCGATGCTCGGAAACCTTGAGTCATCTCAAGGAGGTCTGTACTAGGATGACAACGCTCTCTAAGGATTCTACTATTTCTTTCCAAACGTGAGGGCTCAATCTTGCTGCTCATTGTTGTAGGGACTGGATGTTTTTGTCTGGCGTGTCTCTCAACGTGGAGATCGGGATGCTACCTCAGCCTGGCCTGATTGCATAGAGCAGTACTCGCGTTGGCGCAGGGACATCATTGGTGTTGTCTTTCCCTGCGTCCAGTGCCCACGAGAAGCCTTCGAACTATATCTGAAATTTTTCTGCAAAACTATGCTTCCCCATCAAAATGGCTAACGGCGCAAAAGCCCAAAATTATCGTTAGCCGTCTTTTTCCTCAAGCTCAGACGGCTGCAACTCTTTGCAAACTATGGTCCCACACATCTGCAAGACCGTGGGAATAATGACAGAATTTGTTCTTTGGTCGTGGCTGAGGCGCAGTGTGGGCAATGCATGAATCACTCCTCCTCCGACAGGTAATGGTCCTCATCATACCTCGCAAACGATCCCTAGAACAAGCCTCTCTCTGAATTCTGACAGAACCCCTCTTTGTAGTATTGTCACGTGTTTGTAATATAATGGTAAGAATGAATGTTATGGGAATGAAAGCGTAGGCTGAAAATGAAAGCGATAGGTGTCAATATATTCGGTGGGCCAGAGGCTCTGCAAGTTGTCGATCTTCCCGAGCCACATCCCGGCGTTGGAGAGGTTCGTATCCGCGTCCACGCGGCAGCCGTCAATCCGACTGATACGGTCTTTCGTGCCGGTTGGCAGGCATCTCGTCTGAGTGGACGTAAAGGACCGTATATCCCTGGTATGGATGCGGCGGGTGTTATTGATGAACTTGGTCCCAGTGTCGATGATCGCCTCAAAGTGGGCGACCGAGTCGTGGCTTTAGTTGTCCCTGCGGGTCCCCATGGGGGTACATATGCCGAGCAGATTATTGTTCCGGCTGCCTCGGTTGTTCCCGCTCCAGCAGGTGTTGACTTCCCCGCAGCTTCTACGCTGCTCATGAATGCTGCTACCGCGCGGCTTGCGCTCGATGCCCTTGCTCTTACCGCCGGACAAATGCTGGCGGTCACAGGAGCGGCGGGGGCATTTGGTGGATACGTCATTCAGTTTGCCAAAGCAGACGGCCTCACGGTGATCGCGGACGCATCACAATCGGACCAGGAGCTGGTGCGCTCTCTTGGTGCTGACTACGTCCTCAATCGAGGCGATACCTTCGCTGAACGTGTGAGCTCGGTCGCTCCAAATGGAGTCCCCGGCCTGGCTGACGGAGCTGTGCTCAACGAACGGGTTTTGCCCGCAATTGCCGATGGCGGTGGACTCGCTGTTATCCGTGGATGGGATGGACCAACCGAGCGTGGCATTACCATTCACAAGATCATGGTGAGTACGGTGGCGACCGATACCCGCTTGCTTGATAAGCTGGCTCGTCAGGCTGAGGATCATATATTGACGTTGCGCGTTGCCGATGTTCTACCTGCCGAGCAAGCTCCAGAAGCACACCGCCGCTTCGAAGGTGGAGGTGTACGGGGCCGTCTCGTGTTGGACTTCAGTCATTGGAAATGATGATATGTATAGTAGAGCGTTAGAATTTCGTTCCTAACGCTCTTACGTCCTGCGATGACATTCCTCGGCACTTGAGTCGGGGTGTGTCATTGCTTTTCTTGTTGGCTTCCCTGTATTTGAGTAACGATTCAGGTCAAAAAAACTGAATTGTTGCTCGTAGGTCAAAGTTGAGGCTCAAGGCTAGACAGAAAAGCAGGAGAAGCACCATTTGCTTTGACACATATCTTGGCTCAGCCCACGAGATACGCAACGAGATGCGAGCAAGCTAGTGCTCTGTCAAAGCAAAACTGACAGACAAAAATGATGAGGTATTCTTTTGTTCATCCCAGGACTCAGCCGGGAGACAGAGATCTCATTCTGCGGGTCATGCTCAAACGAGAAGGCGGGGTCCGATCGTTCACCTGCTCAGGGACCTCTGCCAATTCCTTCCGCAACGCTTTGGGATTGACAGAGACGCCTTTCAAGAGGATGGCAGAGACGCTGGGAATCTCAGCGAGCAAAAGGGGAGAGGCCAGGCGCATACGCCCATCCTTCACCAGGCTGGCGGAAGAACGTTTTCGTTAAGACAGAACTTTTCCTCCCCTCGCTCGACGCCGCTCATCATCGATCAGGGTTCTTCTCGTCGCCGGGGCAGCAGGCCGCGCTCAATCGCCACTGCGACCGCCGCTGCTCGCGAGTCCACGTTCAGTTTGATGTAGATGCTGTTCAGATAGGACTCGACCGTGCGGCGGGTAATGCCCAGGCGCGCACCGATCTCCTTGTTGCGTTCTCCCGCCGCGAGCGCGCTCAGTACCTCCTGCTCGCGCTCCGTCAGTTGGACCTCGTGGATGCTGCCTGCTGGGAGGATCGCTGATGCTGTCCGACGCGCCGCATAGTCCAGGACCC
>DATAYF010000333.1:0-5515 GCA_036272735.1 Ktedonobacteraceae bacterium | reverse complement strand
TAGTACTAGAGCTCTGTTCCTCATAGGTGCTACCATAGAAAGGGGAGAGAAAACCAAAGGAGCAGAGCCATGCCCAAACATGTCTACGCGCGAGCCGCGCAAGATGAACAGGAAGAACGTCAGGTGCGCAAACGGGCCTGTCTTGGGCGGAATGATCAGATAGGCAGGGACTTTCCCTCCTTTGGGGCTGGTATAGGTGATATCTTGGAGAGTAATGTCTCTCTGTTTTTGTTCAGAAAGAATCTCGAAATCGAGCGGGACAGATGGATCATAGTTGAACATACAAGCATTTTTCCTCTCAAATACCACTCCCATGCTTGCAATGTCTTTGTCTCTCCTTCGACGTGCAGCCAGGGGAGTGTGCGTAACTTCCTGATTATATCATCGGTTTTCGGATAAGCACTAATACTACAGCCGCACTTACGCAGCCCGCTTCTTTGCTCGCTGTTTGATATGTGATTGTTTGGCTCTGGCCTGGTGTTTCCTGCGCCAGCGTGACCAGTACAGCACTCCTTCCGGCGTTGGAGTCGCTTGCCATACCAGTCGCCAGAGCAGCCTGCGTATCTCAGGAACCGTCAAGGGAAGAAGTTCTGCGACTTCGTGCGCCTGAAATTGGACCCCCTTTTTTGCCCTGTCACTTTGACGACCGTCAAAAAGGCCAGGGCAAACATCGCCAGAGTGATATGCCGATACCAGCCCTGCCAATGCCTCACTTCATAGTCATCCAATCCTACCTGTTGTTTGGCCAGTTCAAAGGCTTCTTCCACCTGCCACCTACTTCCTGCTGCTCGCACGACCTGTTCCAGGGAAACTGCTTCTGGGGCGAAGACGAAGTAAAAAGCGATTTCGGTGGGATCTGAGAGGCTCCGCCGGGCCAGCAGCCACTGCTTCCATCCGGGCTCCGTCCACCGGAAGTCCAAGGACTGCCAGGCCCAATCATAGAAGCGTGGCCCCTGGCTCCCTTCTCCTGCCGAGAGGCACTGCCACCTCCGGGCAGGCCAACTCGCCACGACCGCGTCCGCACGGTGAGTGAGCCCAATGCGCTGATTTTTGGGAACGGCCAACACATAGGGCTGCAAGATCTCCTCCAGCCAGCTCCGAAATTTGGTATCCCCGCCATACACGGTATCGCCTGTCACCCACGTTGTTTTCATTCCATGAGCAAAAGCACGCTCGAGCATCTGCCTGGCTAGCATTGGCTTGGGGATCGTCGTGCGCCGCTCCTCTGGGATCTCTGCCTCCTTGCACCGCTCGGGATCTTTCTCCCAGTCGGCGTGCAGATACAATTCCCGATCAAGGAGGACTGCTCCATACCGAGTAGCGTAAGCGAGAAAGACCCCAATCTGGCTAGTGGCAATTTTGCCGACGGTCCCGCTGTATTGGGCAGCCACACCTGCGGACTTGTTGCCTTTCTTCACAAAGCCTGTCTCATCGACCACCAGCACCGCGTCTGGGTCTGCCAGATGCGTCAGAATGTACGCTTGCAGGTCGTCGCGTATCTGGTCCGCATCCCACTTCGCGGTGTTGAGCAGGCGTTGCATCCCATCAGGCGTGGCTTCTCCCGCCACTTCGGCGAGTTGCCATCCGTTTTTTCGCTCCGTGGTGCTTAACAGTCCACGGATAGAGGCCATAGCCCGCTGGCGTGGCTCGGCGCGCTCAAAAGAGGGAGCTAAACGCTTTTGCACTTCTTCTAGACGATCCGCCCACATGCGCAGATCTTCGATTGAGGGAAACACTTCCATCACTTCCTCCTTGGATTTCGTTCTCCCTCATTTTATCACATAAGTGCGGCTGTAGTATTAGAGCGTGTTTTGTAAATCGTAGAAGAGGCCGCTTGTGATAAACTGGAAGGATGAGTACGAATTACCCCAGCAACCTTTCCGATGTGGAGTGGGAGTGTCTGCAACGCCATCTCCCTCCGCTGTCCAGACGAGGCAGGCCGCCAACCCACTCCTTACGTTCCATTTTCGACGCCATCTTCTACGTCCTCCGAACTGGTTGCCCGTGGCGCTACTTGCCGCGTAACTTTCCTCCCTGGCAGACGGTGTTCTACCATTTTCGGCGCTCGCGCCTCAAAGGCACCTGGTTTCGTTTGCTCACGATCTTACGGAGCGCAGAACGTGAGCGAGTAGGCAGAAATGCCCAGCCAAGTGCAGCGATTATAGACGCACAAAGCGTCAAAACAGTTGAGGCGTCTGCAAGTATCTCTGGATTTGATGCCCACAAGCATGTCAAAGGACGCAAACGCCACATCCTTGTTGATACGCTCGGTCTCCTGCTGGCTGTCTACGTCACTCCTGCTGATCTGCATGATAGTAAAGGTGCTCGTTGTCTCCTTGCTGGGCTCGCCCCACTGGTGCCAAGCCTCAAAAAAATCTGGGCGGATGCGGCCTATCGAGGGCAGGAACTGGCGACGTTTTGTAAAACTGAAGGGGATTGGGATCTGGAAGTCGTCGAGCGCGCTCCAGGCATGCGGGGGTTCAGCGTCCTGCCCCGACGATGGGTGGTGGAGCGTTCGTTTGGCTGGCTTTCTCGTAATAGACGTTTAAGCAAGGATTACGAGCGAAAGGTGCAGACTAGTGAAACACTGATCCAGGTGGCGATGATTCGGATGCTGGTTGCCCGTCTTGGGCCGAGTACCTGACAGGTTCACAACCGTTGTCACGAGATGCTTTGAAGGCCGCTCTTTTCCATAAAAAAGGACCTGCACTCGCCACCAGAATATGATATGCTTATGGTGGAGTAATGCACGTATGATCATCAATAGCGCAAGGAGGCAGAGATGCGTCTCTCCAAACACGCTTTAGAGGAAGATGTTTTGCAACTAGCGAATCTGCTGGTTGAGTCCCATCCCGATCCCTACAGCGCAGGTGGGGGGCCGCTAGCTTTCCGCCGCCGGATTCAAGGCATTCTTGAAAGCATCCCAGAGGAAGGCATGGCTGCCACCGAGTTCCTGCGTCTTTTGCGGCCACTAGTCGCCTCGCTTCAGGACGGCCATACCTCTATTCGCCCATCCGAAAGAGGGGAGCCGCAAACACCCCATCCGCGGCTCTGGTTCGACTGGGATGCTGTCGAGGGACAACTTTACCTCTCCGCTGTCTACCGCCCTCAAGACACGTCATTGTTGGGGGCACGTCTTCAGACGCTGGAAGGGGTTTCCTTCGCGCACTTGACCGAAGGCATCAGTCAGGTCTGGGGCTGCGACAATGGCTACCACAGGCTGGTACGCCTGAGCCGCGCTTTCGCTGAGCCTGCCCTGCTGGCCGATATACTTGAGCGCGAAGCACTCCCACACCAACTCCATCTCACCCTGCTCCTTCCCGATGGCAGTGAGCAGGAGGTAGTTCTCCCTCTCAGCGAAGAAGCACCCGGCGAGGTGATCCAACCCGCCAGCTCCATCACCGTGCCTACCCTCAACGCCGCGCAGATCGGCTGGTCCTTCCTAGACGAGCAACACACCATTGCCTACCTGCGTGCCACCTCCATGTGGCACTACCGCGAGGCCTTCGAGTTTTCACAGACCATCGGGAATCAGGCCCACCTCAACTCGCTCCTAGAACAGACCGTGCGTCAGGTCGTCACAGGGCCGCTCCCAGAAGAGATCGAGGCGCGTATTTCCGCGATCCCCTCAGCAACTGATCTGCTACGAGAGCTCTTCAGTGCTATGCGCGATGCCCAATCAACCCACCTGCTCGTCGATGTGCGCCACAATGGCGGCGGCAACTCCATCTTTGGGGTCATGCTTCTCTATTTTCTCTATGGCCTGGAGAGACTCCTTACAACGGATAGTGGTTACCAAATTAAGCGGTACTCGCCGCACTTTTTCCAGGTCAACCAGAATCTGAAGCCAGAAGACTATCAAGAGGCGCTTGCCAACGGCGGCTATGATTTCTCGATGGAGAATGTCTGGCAGAAGCGTCAACAGCAGGGGTGGAGCGTAGAGGATCGTGAGCGCGAGTACCAGGATTTGCAAGGCCTTTTCGCCCATATGCCCACTTTCTCCCATCTCTTCGAGCAGCGCCTCTGTGAGGCGAGATGGACTCCGCGCGTCCTGGTACTCACTTCAGCTGACACCTATAGCGCGGGTTTCGACCTGGCCGTGGACCTCTACCATCAGGGTGCCAACCTCATCGGCGTTCCTTCAGCACAAGCCGCAAACTGCTTTATCGACGGCCTCTGGTATCAGCTGAAGCACTCCCAACTTGAAGGCTGGATCTCTTTCAAGCGCAGCCTCGGCTTTCCCAACGATCCCGAACGCGGCAAGCTGCTGCGCCCCTATCACGAACTTACCTATGCCTATCTCGCGCGTCAGGGCTTCGATCCTCACGCGACGGTTAGACTCGCGCTGGAACACATCGGAGAGTAATGACAGGACGATGAAAAGCCGCGAACACTGTCTTCACGTACGCTGTTGGTAAATTAACTGAAAGGTGGACCGATTTTGCGGGTCTTGGTCACTTTCGGTGGAAAACCTCAACAACAGACGTGAGTGAAAGGCTTTCTTGGCTTCTGGAGCAATCTCTTGCTGAGCTTAAACACCGAAAGTGAGTAAGACCCGATTTTGCACCGAAGGGTGGAAATTTGCTCTGAATCATGGGAATTGACACTTCGATACCTGGGAAATCCGCTCCCCATCTGGTATACTTGATCTAAGAATTGTAAATTGAGTTCCCTCTGTGAAAGACGTGTGGGCAGGAACAGGATGACGCGACCCTCCCGTGAATTTGACCTCTCGCCGCAACGGCTGCGACACATTCGCTGGATCGGCGGCGGAAGTGGGGCGGGCAAGTCGACCGTCGCGCGGCGGCTTTCGGAGAAGTATGGACTTCGTCTCTACCACTGCGATGACACGCAGTCGGCGCACACTGCCCACTCAAACCCAACTGACCATCCCATGCTCCACGCCTTCATCGCCATGACGATGGACGAGCGATGGGCCAAGCGGACACCGGAGGAGATGTTTCGCACGTTTCACGGCTTTCACGGGGAAGGTTTCGGACTCATCCTGGAAGATCTGTTGGACTTGCCAACCGATGTGCCCATTTTGGTCGAAGGGTACAAGCTCCTGCCTCGCCTCGTTGCCCCATTGCTGAGCCGACCCGATCAGGCAGTCTGGCTGATTCCTACTCCTTCGTTTCGGCGTACTGCCTTCTGCCAGCGTGGATCGTTATGGAGCATAGCAGGGCGAACAAGCGATCCGCAGACGGCCCTGGCCAACCTCCTTGCGCGTGATGCACTCCACACAGAAGAGGTGGAAAGACAAGCTGCGACTTTGCAGCTCACCCGCATCCAGGTCAACGGAAGCGCAAGTGTTGATGAGTTGGCGACGCATGTTGCCCAATGCCTCGGCATCAGGCGGCGGTGATGTCACCACATGTGCCCGCAAAGGAGCATGGGGGACTCAATTTACAAGTTGTCGGGAGAAGAGGCCACACTGGGAGCGGCTTCTCCCGAATGACGAATGCCGATTCCCATGATTCAGATGAATTTCCCACCCTTCAGTTCAAAATCGGGT
>DATAYF010000332.1:0-6039 GCA_036272735.1 Ktedonobacteraceae bacterium | reverse complement strand
AGCAGCGGAGGGATACCAGCGGTCAATCTTGACCACGGTCCGCCCATACCATGCGGCTTTGTAGGACAAAAGGGACGACATCCTCCGACCAGCCCACGTCGCTGATGGCTTTACGCAAACGTCCGTTCTTGAGCATGTTCTTGACGGACATCGACTCGACGCATACGACCTAGTTCTCGCGTATGAGCCTGGTCGAAAGTTTATGCGAGGCGCGCCCTGGCGGCGATCAGCGATACGGGCATGGATACGAGCCACTTTGAGACACGCCTTCTTGCGGTTCTTGGAACCCTTTTTACTTCTTGGCGTGCCGACGCTGGGCCAAGGCCGAGCTTTTTCTCATCCTTGTGAAAGAACTTGGGATTGCCCACCACTTCGCCAGAAGACGAGCACCACAAAGGACTTGAGACCCAGGTCAGCACCAATCATATTCTCTGTTTGGGGCAAGTGTGCAACCTCATCTTCAACGAGGATGCTGATGAAGTAGCGATCAGCAGCGTCACGGGTGACAGTGCAACTAGAGGGGAGAGCGCCTTCTGGCAAGGGACGCGACCACACCATGTCGAGAGAGTCGCTCATTTTCGCAAGAATAGGTGACAAAAAATCTTGCTGCTATGGAAGTTTTTCCTTGTTGCGGATCGTTTGGATTATAATAAAGTATGTAAAGTGTGAGAAATTTTGAGCGCAAAGTAGGAGAGTTCCTTATCTATGAATACAGAGCAACAGATTCGCCTCACCGAACTCGCCAGTTGTGCGGGTTGCGCCGCGAAAATTGGCGCGGGCATCCTCGCTGACGTGCTGCGTCCACTGCGGCAGCGCAACGTTCCCGAAAACTTGCTGGTCGGCCTGGGTGCCATCGATGACGCGGCGGTCTATCGCGTCAACGACCAGCAGGCGGTGATCAGTACCGCTGACTTTTTTCCGCCAGTGGTGGATGATCCCTATACGTTTGGGGCCATTGCTGCCGCCAATGCGCTGAGCGATGTGTACGCGATGGGTGGGCAGGTATTGATGGCGATCAACCTCGTCGCCTGGCCAGAGACGCTGGATATCAGCATCCTGCGTGACATTCTGCGTGGCGGCATGGATATCGTTGAACAGGCTGGAAGCGCCATCGCGGGTGGGCATTCCATCGCCGATAGCGAACCAAAGTACGGACTCGCCGTGACCGGGATTGTGCATCCTGACCACATCTTGACCAAGGGCGGCGCGAAACCTGGCGACCTGCTCATCCTTAGCAAACCACTCGGAACTGGGTTGCTGACCACGGCCCAAAAACGTGGCAAGGTGAGTGAGGCTGATATGTCGGCGGCCACAACCTCGATGATGCGGCTCAATCGGCGTGCCAGCGAAATCCTGGTTGGCGCTGGTGCGGGTGTGCACGCGGTCACCGACGTAACTGGCTTCGGCATCCTTGGGCACGCGTGGGAGATAGCGCTGCAAAGTTTGACCCCTATGCGTTTCGCGTACGATGTTTTGCCGCTGTTGCCGAACGTGCGGCACTATGCCGAGGCCGGGTGTATCCCTGGTGGCACGGCGCGCAATGAAAGTTACCTGCGTTCCCACGTGCGCTTTGACGAGCAGCTTGACGCCGCTGCTCAAGCGCTGCTGTGGGACCCGCAAACCTCTGGCGGACTTTTGGCCGCCATTGATCCGGCGCTCTGGCCCACGCTCTCGTCCGCCAGCCAGGATGTTCATTTCTGGCGTATTGGCGAGGTGCTCGCTGCCGTCGAAAGTCCTGAAGATGTTTCATTAGCGGTTCGCTAAACATCTCATTTTGAGAAATGCATAAATAGTACATAAAGGAAGCTTAATGGTTTCGCGAAACCATTAAGCTTCCTTTATGTATTTCATCATTTGCAACTTTCCTCATACAATTTCGTAACTACCAGTGGCTACTGTGATTTTTTGTATGGCCGAGAGGAATCATTGTTACCATGCAACAGATGCACCCGGACGAGCAAGCACATTACGAAGAGGGCTATGCCGGTGGTGGGCAGCAGTCTACGTCTCAGCCTCCGCTATATAGCGCCTATGATGACAATTTCGTAGAAGCGTTGGCCCAGCGCATCGTGCAGCGTCAATCATCCAACGCGCAGGGCAAACTTTACACGGCGCAGCGCATGAGTCCTAATCCCGCTGCTTCGCGTTTGTGGATAATTATTGTTGGGCTTGTTGTGCTTATTCCGCTGGCGGCCATCTTAGTGGGAGGTGTCGGCGGTATTGGTGGCATTATTGCCTTTGTCGCGGCCTGTATCGCAGTCATTTCAATCGTTGGTATCTACTTTGGAATGACGCCAAACCATTAGTTTATGAGAGGAGTTCAACCTAAATGATGCCTCAAATGGACCCGCAGGAGTCGGCTGGTTATGGTCACTACGAAGGAACGCCGCCGCCCTATACTAGTCAGCCTGGTCAGACCTACGATGACAATTTTGTGGAGGCTGTGGCCCAGCGCTTCTCGCAGCGTATCTCGCAGAGCAGCGGTTTCAGGTCCAGCAGCAGGCCGGACGCTCGTCTACGGCTCTCTCTGGCGATTGTTTCGATCTGTATGCTTGTGCCGCTAGCCGGTATTTTCATGGGCGTCCTTGGGACCCTTGGCCTGATTGGTTTCGGCGTGGCCTGCGTAGCCATCGCGATCATCAATGTGGTGTTTAACGGCTTCTCGCATTAGTAGTGAGAGATGCCTGTTAGAAAGAGTTAGAGGGTGTTTATCGCCTGCTGCACGGTTACAAGATCATCGTGCACGTGCTTGAGTAGCGCCTGCATGGTGGTCACTTTCTCCTGCTCGGTGCGTACAAAGCGGGTGTAGGGGACTATCGAGTCCTGCACACGCTGGGTTGCGTTGTCCATCTCTTTGCAAAATTGCTCCTGCATGGCATTACGCATTTTCATGCGTAACTCTTGCATCTTCTCGTCGAAATTGCGCTTTGCCCGCTGGCGTCGTGCCGGTATGATGTAGAGTCCCAGGCCCAACAGCGCCATGCCGGCCAAAATGCCGCTCACATCGGCCGCCGCCGTACCCACAAAGGCGACTATCGCGGCCCCCAGCCCGATGCCGCCCGCTCCGGCAACCGCTGCCTGCGTGACCGCGTTGCGCAGGTCCTGTGATAGCTCGATGGCTTCCGCCTCTTCATCGTACGTCTTGACGACGTTTGTGGCGCTTCTCGCCACCGATTGCAGCAGGGTACGACGGTTATAGTCAAACTGCCTGCCAATCGAGCCAATCATCTCCTCGTCGCGCCTGATGCTAACCTGGCGGCGCTTATCCAGGTACTCCATGATATCTTGCCACAGCCGGTGTTCGTGCTCGACCAGCCAATCGATGAGTTCCTGTACCGCCTGGTCGATACGTTGCGCGCTATCGCCAATCACCTCATTTTCGAATTCGGTGCGAATACGCTGGCCCTGGATGAGGTCGAATACCCGGCCTAAACGAATGGTATCATCGAAGAAGCGATCACCACTGGTGCGCATGCTCAGCACGATATTCTCGATTTCACCCAGCCGGTGGACAAAATTTGTCTCCATATCCTCCTGGTAGAGCTTCAATTGATCTTCGATGTTGCTAACGGTGTGGGCATCTTCTGCCAGTAAGCTTGCTCGCTGCTCCACGGTTGTATTGGTCTCGGCGAGCAGACGTTGCATCACGCCGAGGGGATTGGCTAGCTTCAAACGGACGCGCTCGGTCTGGTCCAGCGTTTCGAACAGGTAGTTTTCCAGCGCGCCGATACGGCTACGCTCCCATTGGTCTACGGCGTCATGTCCTTGTGCTGAGCGGGCCTGTTGAGCCAGCAGGGCCGAAACTGGAAAAACGTCGGGTTGAAAGCCGAGCAATTTTTTGCAATTCTCGCGGACGAAGTTCAACACCTCGTCCAGCGCTTGCGGCGTGTGCAACAGATCAAGCTTATTGACGACAATCACCACCTTCTTACCCCAGGAGCGTATGCGCTCTAAAAATGTGCGCTCGCTCTGCGTAAATGGTCGATCAACCGAAGTGATGAACAGGATCAGATCGCTGCGTGGGACAAACTCTTCGGTTAGCCGCTCGTGTTCCAATAGCACGGCGTTGACCCCCGGCGTATCGACCAGGCGGATTTCGCGCAAAAAATTTGCCGGATAATCCAGGGTCAACAACCCCTGCTCCTGCTGCCCCACGCGCTGCTGCTCTCCATAGCGCACGATGGTTACCTGGTCTGTTGTTGGAATCACGCCCTCTTCGAGCACATCAGCATGCAGAAGCGCGTTAATACAGGCCGATTTTCCCGCGTTGAACTCGCCGACGATGACGAGCAAAAAGAGTTCCTCCAGGGCGTCGATCACTTGTTGGAGGGTAATGCTGTGCGCGCCCGCCCCTTCAAATTGAGCCAGGCAAGATTGTAGTTCGTTCGCTATACGGCGCTCCTGCTGTAACAATTCGCGCTGCTGATCCTGTAAAATCAGTCTATTCATTCTAAAAAGGCTGTCCCCTTTGCATCTGCTGTATTCCTGTCTGGCTCGCTGGTAAAGAGATCCCCTGGTAGGTGTAATGGAACGATCACTTTCAGTGCTTTGGGGGCGATATTGATAATGGTAGGTTGTTTCCTGCCCGAGGTATAGCCCCTGGGGTCGCCATCAGCCTGTATCGCGATTGGACGACGTGTGTATACCTTGAGCGTCTGACAAGTCTCATAACGAACATGCTGCTTGCGCTCTTTGCGGCGCAGCAAAAAGTCGATGGCGACCACGATACGCCCCAGCATACTTTGCTTGTGCATGATACAGATGTCCAGGTGCCCATCGTCGCATTTCGCCTGCCAGGTACACTTGATGGTCCCCCCGTACAGTTGGGTATTGCCGATCACAATTTGTAGCGCCGTTGTTTTGATCGGACTGCGGGCGTCGATCTTTAATTTCGTACGAAACTCGGGGTAGCCCAGGCCATACCACGCGGCCGCGAGTAAATAACCCACGACCCCTAACTTTTTGACCGGTCGCTTCTCTACCGCGTACGTGACCTCGCCATCCACGCCGATGCCCGCCATCAGTAAAAAATAGTGGCCGTTGACTTTTCCCAGGTCGACGCGTCGTGTCTGTCCATTGAGCAAGACACTACGCGCACTGGCGTTGTCTAGTGGTATGCCTACTTCGCGTGCCCATACATTGACGGTTCCGCTGGGCAGCACACCGAGCGCTGTCTCGCTGCCTGCCAATTCTTGAATGACTTCGTTGATCGTGCCGTCGCCACCGGTTGCCACGACGACATCGATGCCGTTCTGCACGGCCTCGCGGGCGATATTGCTTGCATCCCCGGCTTTTTGCGTAAGTCTCAACTCGACCTGCCAACCCTGTTGCTGTAAATAGGTAACGGTTCCTTTGATCTGTTGTGCGTGTTGCTGGTAACTACCCGATGTGGGGTTGGCTATCAGGAGCGCGCTGGTTTGTTGTTTGCGTTGCGCTGGCGCAATTTCAAGTGTGTCTTCTTTCATACTCTGGCGTCCTTACATAGCGTGCCTTCTGCTGTCAGTATACGATATGCAGCCGTTTTCTAGCCGCTACCATAATTACGAGCCATAGGTTGAGATAGTTGTGCGTTGTACACAATGATGTTTCGATGACGTAGGATTGCCTGATATACTATAATAAATGTACTGACTCAAAGTGCTAACGCCAGCAAAGGAGATAATCACAATGCAACTGCATTTGCGGGTTCCTGAACCAACTCACTGATAAAAATCAACAGCAGTTGGAAGCCCTCGCTTTCGAAGCGCTTGTGGTGCGGCTGTATGCGCCGGGGGAACTCGCTTCAGGGGAGGGCGCTAAACTCCAGGGCCTGTCGCGGCGCGAGTTTCTCGATCTGCTAAATCAACCCACCGAGCCAGGAGTCCCCGGCGTTCACGCCTGGGGAGGAATGGCGAGTCTTTATTTGGGGCTTGGGTTGGGTAGAACCGTTCACAGATATGGCGTTTGACATTCTCTGTGAAACGTTGTACACTTGTTCTATGAAGCAGCTGATCACCGCCAAATTGAAACTGCATACCGATCCTGCACAGTTCCAGGCCT
>DATAYF010000331.1:0-3373 GCA_036272735.1 Ktedonobacteraceae bacterium | reverse complement strand
TTCCCAGTTTCAACATGATAACCGCTCGGTGGAGTACAAACAGACCGGGTGGAAGATCGAGCCAGATGGTAAACACGTCACCTTTACCGATGGCTGTGGCATTGGACGCGTGCGTTTGGTCGGCAACAAAGGACAATCTATCGAAGCATACCCCGCACAGCAGATCAAGCGGGTTCGCATTATTCGGCGTGCTGATGGGTACTTTATCCAGTTCGCGGTAGACGCTTCCAGACGCATAGCGCATATTCCCACTGGTAAACACGCTGGGATTGATATAGGCTTGAAAGCGTTCTTAACGGACTCAGATGGCAATACTGTTGAGAATCCGCGTCACTTGAGGAAAGCAGAGAAGAAGCTCAAACGACTGCACAGGCGACTTTCTCGCACGCACAAGCAATCTCAGAACAGAAAGAAAGCCAGAAAGCAACTGGCAAGGGGCTACCTGAAGGTGCAACGGCAGCGTGAAGACTTTGCCAGGAAGACGGCAAGCACGCTTATCACCTCTCACGATTTGATTGCCTACGAACACTTGAAGATAGCCAATCTTGTGAAGAACCGCAAGCTTGCCAAAAGTATCAGTGATGCTTCCTGGGGTCGATTCCTCTCGTGGCTCAACTACTATGGACAGGTTCATGCTATTCCTGTGATAGCAGTTGAGCCAGCTTTCACAAGCCAGGATTGTTCAGTATGTGGCACACGAGTCAAGAAGGCTCTTTCTGTCAGAACCCATATCTGTTCTGGCTGTGGGTTTGTCCTTGATCGTGACCACAACGCGGCGCTCAACATTTTAGCAAAGGTATCCCGTACCGGTGGGCAATCGGAAACGGGCGGGCAACCGCAAAACGCTTCTGGACAGACTGCCTCTACTCGTTCTCGGCGCAAGCGGAAAACGGGCAAGCAGGCTGGATGAAAGAAGAACCTTCTGCATAAAATGCGGGAGAGTGTCAGATCATTCGCGCCTGCATCGTCGAAAACGGTAACAAACGGAATTATCTTGGGGATGATTAACCACTACAGCAAGTGTTATCAGTGGAGAATAACGATCCAGAACATATCTGCTCGCTTTTCAGTAAAAATAACAATAGTTCGAAAGGGAAGTTATGCACATTCTCGCTATTTCCGGCAGCCTGCGGGCCAGTTCAACCAACTCGGTACTCGTTCAGGCCACGGCGGCGTTGGCTCCTGCAAACATGAAAATTACCATCTACGATGGCCTGGCGGATATTCCACATTTCAGCCCCGATCTCGACACTGAAGATGCACCCGCGTCAGTTAGCAACCTGCGCAAGCTGCTCCAAGAGGTTGACGGTGTGCTCATCTGCACACCAGAATATGCCTTTGGCGTACCCGGCACCCTCAAGAACGCACTCGACTGGACCGTCTCTTCGGGCGAAATTTCAGGGAAGCCGGTAGCCGCCATCAGCGCCTCTTCCTTATGGAGCGGAGGAGATAAGGCACATGCCTCGCTCCTACTAACGCTAACCGCGTTAGGGGCCAGAGTCCCAGCAGGGGCAAAGCTGATGGTACCAAGCGTCAATAAGAAACTGAATGCCAATGGTGAGGTGTCGGACCTTGAGACGAAGCAGGCGCTCGAAGCGGTCCTCGCTGCACTTGCGCAGGCTATTGAGGCGTAAAAGCAAATTTGGCTGTGTTTGCTACCCTAGATAGTGAGATAGTATTTCGCTATGGTTAGGAAGGAATTGTATGGTTACTCTAAATGATGCAAGAAGAGTCATTGCTGCGGCCGAAAAGCGAGCGGTGGAGATCGGTCAACCTATGAACATAGCGGTGGCCGATGCCGGAGGAAACCTGGTCGCGCACGTTCGCATGGACGATGCCTGGATGGGCAGTATCGATATCTCCATAAAGAAAGCTTTTACCGCGCGCGCCTTCGATATCCCCACCAGGGATCTGGCGGAAAATTCGCAGCCTGGCGGACAATTTTTCGGCATTAACGCCTCCAATGACGGCAAGGTGATGATCTTCGCAGGTGGTATTCCACTTAAACAAGATGGCAAGGTCGTCGGGGCGATAGGCGTGAGTGGCGGTTCGGGCGAACAGGACCAGACGGTCGCGGAAGCCGGGGCACAAGCCTTTTAATGACCATGCATGTTCATAGACTGTATGACTGAGCATAACAAAAACCGCAACACCTCGTACTTTTTTAATGGCAACATTCGTTCCGATGGCGGCATAGCAGGTAACTACTGCGTCCAGGACCAGGGCGGCCAATGCATCGGCAACTACGGCCTGTGGACCGTTACTCCACAAAAATAAGAAGGAGAGGGAAACGCATGAGTGAGTCTGTTCGAGCGGTACATGTAAGTACTCAGGAAGGATATGCGCGCTGGGCAACAACGTATGATCAAGAAGACAATGCATTGATCGTACTCGAAGAGGCCACCGTTAACCTGTTGCTGACGCAAATCTCCTATAAAAGGGTGTTAGACGTGGGCACCGGTACAGGCAGATACGCGTTGAAGCTTGCCCAAAGAGGTGCCAGCATTACCGCGCTCGACCAATCTCCTGAAATGCTCGCGGTAGCTCGGCAAGCAGCACAGAGACAAAAGTTGCCCATCGACTTTCAACTCGCCCCACTCGACCATACCCTGCCCTTCGTAGCAGCACAGTTCGACCTGCTGGTATGTGCTCTCACCTTATGCCACGTGCCTGACCTGACCCATACCATTGCAGAGTTCGCGCGCGTTTTACAACCCGGCGGCCACCTGCTCATCACCGATTTTCATCCTGACAGCATCAGCTATGGATGGCGCACACAGTTTCAGCAGACTGGAGTAAAATATTTGCTCCCCAACATGCTACACACCCGTAACACCTACCTGGACGCACTCAAGATGAACGGACTGACAACCTTGCAAGCGATGGACCTTCCCCTGCAAGCCCTTCCAGTAGGCTACTTCTCAGAAGAATTCCTGCGCGCAAATGGGGAGAGGTTTTTTTGCCTCGTGCTTCTCGCACAGAAAGTGTAGATTTTACAGGAATCTCATAAACAACCCGCTTTTTTAGCGACTCGTTGAAATCTACCTATAAATCGCCTTTGAGGGCCCCTGGTCTTCAGCCATGGGGATGAAAAAGGCGTTCCTTGTTTGGGGCGTGGGATGGGTATTCTCTTGCCCTTGACGTTTTCTAATTATTTGTGGTAGAATACGTAGATGAAGACGTTTGAGTATAGGCTTTTCGTGAATACGGAACAACATTCCAAGCTCATACTGTGCTTGAGTGAGTCTCGCACCATGTATAATGACATGCTTGAGACCGTCAAACAAGCGTATGAGCAAGATGGGACATTCCCAAGCAAGTATGATCTGGAAGCCGTTTTCAAAGGGCAGGGGGAACATGTCCCGGCCACCAC
>DATAYF010000330.1:0-26805 GCA_036272735.1 Ktedonobacteraceae bacterium | reverse complement strand
ATAACTTATCCACACGTTATCCACATATAGCGTGGCGCTATATGTTATCCACATTTTTTGTGGATAAGTTTTCCACATTTTTGAGGCTGGTGGATAACTCTTGGGCAATGCATAGCAGCTTTTTCAGCCACTCTGGTTGCAAACAGGCGTAGTGGCAGGCCATCTCTGAGGGTTATCCACATTACCGTATTTCGTAAGGTGGTAGCCTTCAACAAAATCTAGTATACCGCTGAGTTATCCACAATTTCGGTGGATAAGTTTTCCACAGTATCCACATATATCGCGGCGATATATACTTGTCCACATAAAATGTGGACAAGTTTTCCACATTGTTGCCCGCCGGTGGATAAGCTTGTGAAATTGTCCACATTGGCGGTGGATAACTTATCCACATAGCCACGCTTTTCTCTCATGCCTCTTCGTAAAAGAAGGTTTTATCCCCACGCTGTCCACACTCTATCCACAGAACTTTTAGGCATTTTGCCTCTATGTGGATAACTTTTTTAGGCTATGTTGGGCAGCGCTAGAGGCTGCCTCGTGCTGTACGGCAGTATACCACCAATTTGGCTCTTTGCAGGGTTATCCACTTATCCACAGGCCCTACTACTACTATTTCATATATATTTTAAATAATTTATATATAGTTAGTAGTATAGAGGCTGTGGATAAGTGGATAACTTTTGACAAGCAGTCAGGGGATGTGACTTACTGAAGAGCCAAATTGCATTATCGTTTGTTTCTTCTGGGTAAGCTAATGAAGGGAATGCTATGCCACACCCGCCTTTTCATATGCCAGAGCGCTTCCAGGCCGCCTACCAGTGTGTCGAACGGCTTGAGCAGCATCAAAGATATCTCGCGGCATTTATCTTTGGCTCTTTCGCTCGCGGCGAGGCGACGGAGCGCAGTGACCTTGACGTTCATGTGGTTGTTGGCGAAGATAACCTGTGTACCAACATTAACCATCCCATTATCGGTGATGTGAAACTTGATCTCTCTTTTTTCTCTTTGAAGCAATTGAAAGAGCGCACCAACGGTGAAATGGAGCGACGCGAACGAATACCTATGATTGCAGAATCGCTTATTGTGTTCGACAAAACGCATGAGTTGGCACGGCTACAAACGCTGGCTAACCAGGTGAAGCCAAGGGGTGTGCTTCCTGAAGAGCGACAGCATCTCCAATTTATGTTTTTTCATGGAAACGATAAAGTGGAGAGAAATCTGGAAGCTGACCCTGTTACAGCTCTTCTCGTCATGCATGTTGGTCTAAATGAGCTTCTTAAGTATCATTACAAGTTGCAGGAAAGATGGTGGGTGAGTAGTAAAAGACTCCTTGCTGATTTACATCGTTGGGATCTTCCGCTTGCGCGCATCGTAGAACAGTTTGTTGCAAGTTGTGACGTGCAAACGAAATTTTCGTATTGGTCAGCTATGATCGATTACGTCCTGGAACCGATAGGAGGGCGGCAGCCTATTGCTGAAAACAACTGTGATTGTGCTGTGTGTCAGCAAGACCTTTCGATGATGAAGCAGGATTAAGAACTGGCTCTGAAACATGTGCCGCAATTTGGTAAAGAAATCTGTCACCTAAGCGGCTATCTGGACGTTAAATACAATGGTACAAATTATCTTTTGTGCGGTACGTAGCGCGATCCTGTTCACTGGTCCCCTGGGCGTAGGCTCCCTATAGTACCATAGGTTTACTTTGTTCCCCGAATAGCACGTATCTGGCAAGACAGGCGCGACTTTTCGCCTTACTGCTCGTTATATGTGATGTGAGGGGAACTGATCCACTTTTACTACTATCTCTAGATGCTTTGGCGAGGTACAAATGTCTTCTGTAATCGAAACAATCAAAGCGAAAGTAGATGTGGTGGAAGAAATCGGCCTGGTGGTGTCGTTACATAAATCGGGAAAGACGCTTAAAGGTCTTTGCCCGTTTCATAACGAACGCACTCCGTCGTTTTATGTGTACTCTGAAGGGCAAAGCTGGCATTGTTTCGGTTGTAACGAAGGCGGTGACGTTGTCTCGTTCGTCCAGAAGCAGCAGGGATTAGATTTTCGTGAGGCGCTGCTGTACCTGGCAGGCAAAGCCGGTGTCTCACTCGATGAGGTCGCGGGACCAGTTTCTGAAGCCGAGCGCGAAGCCAGTGCCGCCCGGCAACGGCTGTTAAAGCTGAACGAGGAGGCACTACTCTGGTTCCACCAGGCGCTGCTGCGTTCCAAAGAGGCCGAAGCCGCGCGCGATTACGTGCACAGTCGGGGCATTTCGGCCGAGTCGATCATGGCCTTCAGTCTGGGCTACGCGCTGGATCAGTGGGATGCATTGTCGCGTTACCTGTTGCACCAGGGCTACAGCGAACAAGAACTGGTGAATGGTGGCCTGGCGCGGACGCGTGAAGAGAGCGGTTTCGATGACCGTAACGGGCATGGGGTGTATGATTACTTTAGGAACCGTCTCATCTTTCCTATTCGCGATGCACGCGGTCACGTGATTGGTTTTGGTGGCCGGGCACTGGGCGATGGTAAGCCGAAGTACCTGAACTCGCCGCAAACACCGTTGTTCGAAAAGAATAGCGTGCTCTATGGCATCGATATGGCGAAGGATGCAATCAAGCAAGCTAACCAGGTCATTATCGTCGAAGGGTACGTGGACGCATTGATTGCGCATCAGTATGGGACAAAGCAGACAGTGGCCTGTATTGGTAGCGCGATCACCGAGAAGCACATTTTACAACTAAAGAAACTGACCAAGCAGGTAACGTTGGCCTTGGACCCGGATGCAGCGGGGTATGCCGCGACCGAGCATGGTATCGAAGAGGCCATGCGCTCATTTGACCGTACGGTCGTACCCGTGCCGATGGCTCCGGCCCCTGCGGATGGCAGGCGCACAAAGAAGCAGCAGGCACGCGGCATTATTCGTCTTGAGGAAAAGGTAGATGCTGAGATCAATATACTCCAACTTCCTCCCGGCGAAGATCCCGACGAGGTCATCAAGCGCGACTTCTCGACCTGGCTCTACGCAGTGACGCACCCACTGCCGCTCGTCGATTATTACTTCGTGACGAAGACGGCTAATCTCAATTTGCGTGAGCCGATGGGTCAGGCGGAGGCGGCCAAACGTCTACTACCCGTCATCGGCATGGTCAGTGAACGCATTAAGCGTGACGCGTATCTGCGCAAGCTTGCTGCGATGATCAATGCTGATGAGCGCGCACTGTATGAAGAATTGCAGCGGGTGTTGCGCGGCCAGAAGACCATGGGCGTGAATGCGCAGTATTCGGTAGGTGCTGCTGTGAAGCGTTCCAACAAAGACGATGCACAGGCGGCGAAAAATGTCGGCGCACGGCACGAGGATGAAGAATCAGCGACGCGTCCGTCTACGCAGACGCGTGCTCAAACGCTTGGCCTTGACAGGAGTAAAAGCGATAAGATACAATGGGAGGACTACCTTATTGGGCTACTTTTGCAGAATCCAGGGTTATGTCTCCATGTCTATGGTATAATAAACGATGGTGACTTCGCTGGGACAGACACGCGAGAGTTGTACCGATTACTCAACTCTGTTTATCAACGTGATTCTTCCCCCTCTCATCAATCCTTTGAGCAGTTTGTGCCTGTTGAGCTACTAGATGCAGTCGCGAGAGCTTTGAAGTGCGTCGAGATGCGCGCTCCCAAGGATGGGGCCAGGCTGGTAAAAGAAGCTGTACAGTGTGCTACCAGGCTGAAGCGAACACGTCTATTACAATTGAATATAGATTTACAATATCTTATACGAGAGGCAGTTGAAAGTGGTGAGCAGGTGCAGATTCGTCAGCTTGAGCAGCAATTGTCGATTATTCAACGGCAGTTGCGCACCCTTTATTCGGCGACGCACCTCCAGGGGTAATCCTGAAAGTACTTTCCGCCCTTTTGTTTAGCGTTGTCTGCATGGAATTATACTTACTAAAGGAAATCGTAGCGTAGGAAACAGGGAATGAGTCAGAAAATGGTATATATTGGCGGTCGGCCTGTTTCTTAAGGGGGATGATCAGAATGGTGAATCAAGAACAAGAGGTTATTGATCGGGTCAACAATGGACAGGTGAGTACAGGGCCATTGGATGATGTGTTTGTTATAGAAACCTTTAATAACGCAATCTTGAACGAGAAGAATTCCGTTTTTACTATTGATAATACCGGTGCTCGTCAGGCTCAGCCCGCTCTGGCAAAGGGCGTGGCTACTTCTACTGAAGAGGGTGAGCTTGACTTGTTCAAATTACAGGACGAAGAGGCTATGGATGCCCTGGAATCAAACAAAGAGCCTCCTGCTGATTGGGAGCCCGGTCCTGAAGATGTTGCCGAAGCTGAGGCGCTAGTTGATCCCAAATGGGAAGATGGTTTTGGCATTGTTGTTGCCGACATCGAAAGCAGCCTTGACGATCCCGTGCGTATGTATCTTCGTGAGATCGGTCGCGTTCCATTGTTGAATGCAGAAGAGGAAGTTCGCTTAGCGCGGCTTATGGAGCGCGGTAAGGGTGAGCGCCTGCACGCGGATAACTTGAAGGCTGTGCCCAATCGCCGCTTTATCGCGGAGGGTGAAGAGGCGCAACGCCGCTTGACCGAGGCCAACCTACGCCTGGTGGTAAGCGTGGCGAAAAAGTACATCGGTCGTGGTATGAACCTGTTGGATCTGATCCAGGAGGGGAACATTGGCCTGATTCGTGCTGTCGAAAAGTTCGATTACACTAAAGGCTATAAGTTCAGCACCTATGCTACCTGGTGGATTCGCCAGGCAATCACACGTGCGATTGCCGACCAGGCGCGTACGATTCGTATTCCGGTGCACATGGTGGAAACCATTAACCGCCTTATTCGCATCAATCGCCGCCTGTTACAGGATCTTGGACGCGAACCAACATCGGAAGAGATTGCCGCACAGATGGATATTAGCGCTGAGAAGGTGCGTGAGATCATCAAGATCAGCCAGGAGCCGGTGAGCCTTGAAACTCCTATTGGTGAGGAGGATGACAGCCATCTCGGTGATTTTCTGGAAGATCACACGGCGCTTGCGCCCGCCGAGGCGGCCAGCCACCAGTTGCTCAAGGAGCAAGTCGAGGATGTGCTCGATAGCTTGACTGATCGCGAACGCAAGGTGCTACAGTTGCGTTTCGGTCTCGATGATGGACGGAGCCGCACGCTTGAGGAAGTTGGTAAAGAGTTTCATGTGACCCGTGAGCGTATCCGCCAGATTGAGGCCAAGGCGTTGCGCAAGTTGCGCCATCCCAGCCGCAGCCGCAAGCTGAAGGATTACCTCGATTAGTGTTCATGTAAAAAACATGGTGCCCGTTCAAGGGCACCTTTTTTATTGGCGCACAGAGTAAGCGCACGTCGTGACGGTTGGCTCCATCAACGACGAGGGCCAAGGGAATCCCAGCCCCATCCGTGAGTAGACTGCGTTTGGTTCCCCTCTTGCCGCGGTCGGTTGGATTGGGACCGGTTGCGTCTTTGCCGAAAGGGGCCTTCGTCATCGCTCCATCGACTGACTGCCACTCCCACTCAATGCCTTGCACCTCATCGTACCCTGCGAGTCCAGCTTGCCAGAGTGCCTGGAAAAAGCCTTGCTTCTCCCACTCCTGAAAGCGATCATGGACGGTGGAACTGGCTCCCAGTTCCTTTGGTAAGGCATTCCATTGGATACCCGTGCGCAACACGTAGATCATCGCTGCAAATACTCGCCGATCATCTATGCGTGGTCGTCCTCCTTTGGCATGAGATGGTGCTGGTGGGATCAGCGGTTGCACTTTTCCCCACCATTCCTCATTGACTTCCCAGGGGTGCGTTCTTGACATCGCTCCCTCTTACTCGTGAAACTTCAGCTTGTCCACGATTTTGTCAACGGCTTTTCTTTCCGCCCTGATGGCGATACCAACCAGGTTCAGGTTGGCTCGCTCAACACAACGAACCGCTTCACGGTTTGCCGTATCATGGGTGGTCGAAAACATCTCTTCGGTATAGATTGCAGGTTGGACGCCTCGGGTAAGCGCACGCTCAAGCACTCTGGCTAAGGCAGCACGATCTCCCCCATAAACCAGCATTGGCTGACCAATGAGACGCATATACCTATTCTCAGACGCATCCTCATAGGGCTCTCCAATACTTTCTGGATACGACGCGGCAATCCCGCTTGCTAGGAATGCTGCCACATTCATCTTTTGCCAGGAAGCCAGGTCAGATCGAATAACTAACGCGACTTTTGTCTCAAAAATCATAAAAAGAGTCCTTCCGTGAACGAACGGCATGGATACGTGGATCGCTAGAGTGCTCTTGCTCTGCCCCGGAATGCTTCCTCCCTGCTCCTCCCTGCTCCTCTTTCTTGAATCATTCTTGGGTACTGGCTCCTCTTTCAGTACCTTTCCGTCCAGCAATGATCGTCAGCAGCTCCCGCAGGAGCTTTGCCTCTTGAGGAGGAAACTGACCAAGAAAATCCTGGTTCAGTTGATCCATCTCGCGGTCAAGTGGTACTTGGAGTTCGCGCCCACGAGCCGTCAATATCACACGATTCACGCGGCGGTCCGTTGCATGCGACTGGCGCTCAATCAGGCCCGCGTGTTCCAAGCGATCAAGGAGCCCTGTCATCGTTGCACTATCAAGCAGCAAGCGCTCACCCAGCTCTGCCCCACTCTGACTATCCCGCTCCCAGAGTACTTTGAGCAGTGCATACTGGACAGGGGTAACACCGTAGGCACCCAGACGCTGCTTGGCCGATTGCGTGACCCGCTGATATGCCTTGCCAAGATAAAAGCTCAAACAATTCTCAATCTGTTCCATAAACACTCCTCACCTCCAAAGGAGGGGCCTCCTACAGCACTATGCATGTGTACAAGTATATAATATGCATAATATATCGTCAACAGTTACTTGTATACAAGCGATTACTCCATAAAGAAGGCGTTACTACTCCTTTGCTGAGACGAAATCGTCTTTGAAGGACGCCATCATTGACTCTATCCGCAGGTGCGGTGTCTTCTGGTTTATGGTTTTCGGATAAGCACTAAATAGAAATACGTGTATGTATCCGGGACACATACACGTATTTCTATTTAGTGCTTATCCATGTGGTTGGTGCAGGTTGATGGCCCGTACTACCACAATAACGAGAAAGATTACGGATTGGCATCGCCAAAGATGGCGGCCGGATTATTGGTCGGGGTCGCGTTGGTTGGCACAGTGATGGTAATAGGTGCGTTAAACTTGCTCAAATCTAAGGTGGTATTTAGCGCCGTGGTAATGGTGGATGGTGCCGTGCCTTCGATACCGTTGGTATCGGCGGTAACGTTGACCTTGAGCTGTACACGGTGCAGGTAGAATTGGCTCTCGTCAATCCACACATCGACGGTCGATTGGAAGTTCTTGGTATTGTTCAATACATTGTTGACATTTTGCTGCCCCACCTGCCCCATCAGTTGTGGATTGGCCTTCAATAGCTGGCTCAGCGCCGTTTTATCCAGCGTGGCGGAGATGTGGCGCAGGTTTTGTCCATTTACGTTCTCATCGCCGTGATCAGTAATTTGCGCGTGCTGTACCAGGCCGAGCATGCTGTTGGTGTCGAGGTTGACGCCCGAAAATGGATTGCTGACCAGGCCGGTGAAATCGCTTTTATTAAGCACATACCACTGTCCCTGGGCGTTCTGGATGTACACCTTGTCTCCCTGCACGATTTCGGCGAGATTGGTGTTCTTATTCACGGTAAGGTGAAGCTGCTCCTGGCTTGGCAGTGCCTCGTCGCCACTTCCCTGAATGGTGACGGTGGCGTTGTTACCGCCAATGCTGGCAGCAGTTGGCGTAGCCGCTGTGGTCGAGTTCCCCTGGTTTTTGACCTGAAAGTTACTGCTTGATTGCAGCCCGATATGCGCGGATTTCAAATTTTTCATGGTGGTGGTGCTCTTTTGTAACACCTGTAACGGGGTATATGAGCTTTTTGCAGTGGGATTTTTGACGCCCACGCTTACCGAGCTACATGCGCTGAGGAGCAACATCAACATGGTCCCTAATATGATTGCCACGAGCATGAATGAATGCCGTCTTGGTATACTCATGAGCAGATTTCTCCTTTAGTATGATTTATTGATGTATTGCAAAATTTCGATCTAAGTAGCAACTATACACGAAATTTTTAGTACTATCTGTGATACGATTCACTATCTTCATCAGTTTCTTTTGGCTCTGTGTTGCAAAGGGGGGAGATATATATTAATGGTCGCCTACTGAGCCGCGGCTCAGTAGGCGACCATTAATATGAAAAATGACTTATTATTCAATAAATGACCGTGAGTTCACCACTGGTTATTCAGACATGCTCTGCAAATAGGCGCGCACCTCGGAGGCATCGCCCAATGTCAGCGCGTGCTGCGCGATCTGGCGCGCGCTTGTGCTGGCGTAGCGGCGAATGGCTTGTTTGACGAGGGGCACAGCACGAGAAGACATACTGAACTCGTCCAGGCCCAGGCCCAGTAACACGGGGGTGGCCAGAGGATCACCAGCCAACTCGCCACATAGGCCAACCCATTTCTTTTGCGCGTGTGCCGCCTCAATGACCTGTTGTATCAAACGTAGTACCGCCGGGTGAAGGGCATCGGCAAGGGGAGCCACCGCTGCATTTGTGCGATCGGCAGCGAGGGTGTATTGCGCCAGGTCGTTCGTGCCAATACTGAAAAAGTCCACCGTATCTGCCAGTACATCGGCCAGTATGGCTGCCGCCGGTATTTCCACCATGATTCCCACCTCGTATGTCTGCGCATGGGGTGTGCCTCGTGCCGCGAGCGTCGCCTGTGCTGCCGCGAGCTGCTCACGTGCCGCAAGCAGTTCGCCGCGCGTCGCTACCATCGGAAACATGATTTTCAAGTTATGGTCCACGCCTGCTCTCAGAAGCGCGCACAGTTGCGTCTGGAACAGGTCGGGATAGGTTAACGATAGCCGCAGGCCGCGTACTCCCAGGAACGGGTTCATTTCTGCTGGCATATCCAGGTAGCGTGCTGGCTTGTCGCCGCCAATGTCGAGCGTGCGGATAACCACTGGACGCTGCCCCATCGTCGACAGAATCGCTCCATAAACCGCCGCCTGCTCATCTTCATCCGGCGCGGTGTCGCGTTGTAGAAACAGGAACTCGGTACGCAGCAGGCCAACGCCCTCGGCCCCATTGTCCAGAGCGACGGTAGCCTCATCCGGCGAACCAATGTTGGCTACGACCTCGACCTGGATACCATCGGCTGTGATAGCCGTCTCCTGGGCTTGTGAGTGGGCCTCTGTTTGCACACGCGCGAATGTATCGGCCTGCTGCCGATAGCTGGCTATGCTTGCCGCGTCCGGTTCGAGCAATACTTCTCCGCTGGAGCCGTTTACGATCACCTGCATGCCGCCTTGTAGCTGGTCGCTAGCGGTTCCCAGGCCAACGACCGAAGGAATGCCCAGGGCCTTCGCTAAAATCGCTACGTGCGAGGTTGAGCCACCACGGGCCGTACAGAACGCCAGCACCTTCTGTTTATCCAGCGTCACCGTGTCCGAAGGTGTGAGTTCGTCAGCAACGATGATCGCGGGTTCTGTAAGTTGGGTAGCTTGCGCATCAACGCCTTGCAGGATACGCGTGACGCGCCTGGCGACATCTTCCACATCGGTTGCACGAGCGGCAAGGTACTCGTCGCCAATTGAGCGCATCTGTGATGCATACTGATTCGTACTTTCCTGCCAGGCGTATTCGGCGTTGACGTGCTGCGTCTCAATCGGCGCGCGCACCTGGTCCAGCAGGTCCGGGTCGCTGAGGAACATTTCATGGGCCGCGAAGATATCGGCTGTGTCGGCATCGACGTCTTTTTGGGCCTGTGTCGTCAGCGCCTGAATTTCCAGGCGAGCCTGCTCCAGCGCCGCTTCCAGGCGTGCCAGTTCGGCGGCTACATCCGTGATTTGTCTGCGTTCGACAACCTGAACGTGTGTGTCATAGCGGTAAACCGGACCGACGGCGATACCAGCCGATGCACCTATGCCGTGCAGAGTTTGTGTGGACATGGGCTTTTCCCTCATACTGATTCGTCGACTGACTCGCCGAAATTGCTGGCGACAAGTTCGCAGAGTGCGGAGACAGCCGCCGCTTCATCGCTGCCCTCCGCCGTGATGCGAAGCTGATCGTCCATCTTGATGCCCGCTGTGAGCACACTTAAAATACTTTTGGCGTTTACCGGTTGCGTACCTCTGCTCAGATTTTCGAGCGTGATGCGTGAGGAGAAGCTAGCCGCTGTTTTGACGAAGGTGGCCGCCGGGCGAGCGTGGAGACCTAGCTTGTGGTGAATAACAATATCATTCGATGTGGGCATCAGTAAATCCTTTCATAGTGTAGAGCGGGCAATCCACGTTTCCGCGCGATCAGCTTGTGTTGTCATTTCTATTATCTCCTGCACACGCAAGCCCTGTTCGAGTCCGGGGTCGTAGCCCTGCCCTGCGGATGTTTTGCGCAAGAAATCGGCAAAGGCGGCGACGGTACAGGGAATGCCGCCTGACGGTATATCCGCTTTGGGGTGAAAGGGGCTGGCGTAGTTCTGTATCACAGGGATTTGTTGCCAGCCCTGTTCACTGTCGGCCAGCCGGGCAGCGGCGAAGTAGAGATGATTAGGGTCCATAATGTTCCAGCGCAACGATCCTTCGCTGCCATATAGCTCGACGGATAGATCGCTGGCCGCGCCCGCAATCAATCTGCCGGATTCGATGGTGCCGATTTGGCCGCCTGCCAGTGCCGCCTGGATAATCACGTGGTCGTCAGTCTCCACGCGCACGCGCTCACTGTCCCCTTGTGTCACTGGGCGCTCCGGGATGAAAATGCGCGTCTGCGCCGCGAGCTGCTCAGCCATGCCAATCAACCAGAGTAGCAGATCAGCCAGATGCGGCACCAGATCGCTAAGCACGCCCGCGCCGCTCGTTGCTTGCTGCGCCTTCCAGCGCAGCGGCTTCTCTGGGTTACGGTAACTTGCACGATAATACGCCAGCCGAAAGGTGTAGATCTGACCCAGACGACCAGCCTGCAACCACTGGCGCACCTGTTGTAGGGCTAGATAGTAGCGCAAGGTAAAAGATAGCTGCGCGTCCCGCTTGCGTGCCCGCGCCGCCACAACGATTTCTCGCGCCTCTCGCAAATTAATAGCAAGTGGCTTGTCGGTATAGATGGCTTTATCGGTAGTAAGCGCCGCCAACAGCATCTCGCGGTGCAGGTAGTTTGGCGTGGCAATCACGATGGCATCGATATCATCGCTTGCCAGCAGTTCGCGGTAATCAGTGGTATAGCGCCCAAAGCCCGATTGCTCCATAGCGCGTTTTCCGCTCACCGCGCTGGATGTTGCCACCGCTACCAGTTCTACTGGTGGCAAGCCAGCATAATAGCGCGGAATATCACGTAGCGCGTCTGCATAGACCTTGCCGATACCGTAGCCGATCAGCCCGACGCGCATTGGATTGGATTGAGTGGTGCCATATTCCCACGTTTCCGCACGTTGCGCCATATTATACCGCCTTGCTTTCGTTGGCAGGGTGCTCGTTCACCAGCCGACCACGCGACCACGTACAGCATACGAACCCCTGTTCATCCAGCGCGACCAGGTCGGCATCCATTCCCGGTGCAACTTTTCCCTTGCGATGAGCCATGCCTGCGATTTCAGCAGGGGTGAGCGAGGCCATACGAATAGCCTCGGACCAGTCGATACCAGTGAACGCGACCATATTTCTGACGGCGCGGTCAAGCGTCAGGCCGCTACCTGCCAGCGTGCCATCGGCCAGCCGTACACTGTCGTCGGCGACCTGGACTTTGCGATTGATGAACTCGTACTCGCCATCAGGGAGGCCAGCGGCCGGGACCGCGTCGGTAATAAGGGCGACATCGCGTGCTCCTCGACAGGCGAAAATTAAGCGCAACATCGCCGGGTGCAGGTGGATACCATCAGCGATCATCTCGACGCTGGCCCGCTGATCGGTTAACAAGGCTCCGGCAGCCCCCGGTGAGCGATGTTCTAGACCTGGCATGGCGTTGAAGAGATGCGTGGAATGGCGCGCACCACCATCAATGGCATGGAGTGCTTGCTCGTACGTTGCCGTCGTGTGCCCGATGCAGGGTAGGATGCCGAGCTGCACAAGTGTTGCCAGCAAGCCATCGCTCGTGTCCTCTTCGGGGGCATAATCGATGATGCGTACCCAGCCCTGCCCAATAGCAGCCAGTTCGCGCATTTCAACGGGATCAGGACGGCGGATGCCCGGCGCGTACTGTGCCCCTTTTTTGGCGTGGCTAATAAAGGGTCCTTCAAGGCGAATCCCCAGGATTTCTGCGCCCTGCTCGTGTTCCTGCTGCTCCGCTGCTCTGACGATGCGCGAAACCTGTGCACTGGTTTCCTTTTTACCGGTGGTGGCGATGGTTGGGAAAAACGAGGTTACACCGAACTGCGGAAGCTCACGACTGATCGCTGTGATATCTTCCTGTGGGCCGCTGGTGATATCGTGTCCACGTAGTCCATGAATGTGCAGGTCGATATAGCCGGGGGCCATGCGCCAGGGACGCAGGTCGCTCACCTCGAACGCCTCCCCTGGTAAGCGCTCAGCGCATAGCTGTCGCGCCTGTGCCACATCCGTTACACGCCAGAGCGCGCGTATGGTCGTTCCCGCAAGCACGATAGCGAGCGGTCCCGCTATCTCCTCCGGCGCGTAGAGTTTTTCTGCCACCAGGACTTGCAGCGGTCTCGTTACCGCATCGTGTGTGTCTTCGCTCATGTATCCCCCGTTTTTTTCTTGATAACGTGCTTCGTCAACCATTAAACCCGCACTATACGATCCCCGTAGCGTTGGTAGAGCCTTTGCCCCTGCTCTATGCCGCCAGGGATATTGGCCGATAGAAAAATGGGGGGATCTATGTTACGCGCCAGCAGGTTGCCAATCGTCTCTGCTGTGAGCATCTGGCCAATCAGCGAGCCGCTCACCGATGAAATTGAACAGGCTTTGCCGCGCCCTCCTGGCATTTCGAGCATCGCATCTCCGAATGGTCCACAATTGTCGATGACAATATCGGCCAATTCGTACAATTTCTTGCCCGATGGGTGCCGCGATTCTACTCGTTGGCTGTGGTCGAGTGCCGTAACAGCTACCAGCTTATGACCGTGCTGTTTGGCCTGTAGCGCGACTTCGACGATTGCCATGTTGACACCGGAATTGGAGCAAATAATAAAGACATCGTGCGGGTCGATGTTATAGCAGGATAAGAGGGTCTGCCCTGCCTCGATGTCGCGTTCGATCTCCGGGGCTTTCACGCGTTCAAGCGACCAGCCTTTGCGAAGCGCGAGCGCTTCCAGGTCTATCCTGTTGACCGGCACCAGGCCGCCAGCGCGTCCCGCTAATTCCATCGCAAAAGCGCGTGAATGGCCGGTCCCGTAGGCCTGGATGACGCCATTGTTTTCGAGGCTGTCGGCAAAGAGCCTGCCTGCCTGGCGGATGGCATCGGCCTGGGTCTGGTAGACGCGTTCTGTAACCTTTGCTGCTTCCTGCCAGAAGAGTTCTAAGCCAAATTGTGCGTGTTCGGACATACTAGGTCTCCTTTTTTAAATGAGAGGGAGCTTACCTCCATCTCTCTATGCAAGATTTAAATGAGAGGGAGCTAGCCTCCATCTCTACATGCAGGAGAGGCAGAGGTTAGCTCTGCCCTTTGCTGCATGGAGAGCGTGAAATGATGAAATGATACATTTCTCGCTCTATGCTTGCCTGAGCAGCGTTTCTAGTGCATTTACCAATTGTTCACCTGAGCCGGGCGCAAATGGGCTCATCAATACTTCGTAATCCATTTGTTTGTATGCAGCGCGCGTAGGGAGGTAGCCCACGTAGCCGTTGGTGTAGCCCAGCAGCAGTACGAAACGTTCGCTGTTGCGTTTGATCTGCGTGCCCAGATTATTATATAGCTCCCCCGGTACCGCTACGAGCGCGCATGCTCCCAATATCGCTACCGACACGGTGACGTCGCGCGCCTGTTCTTCTTGTGCCGGAGTCCTATGTTGAGCCGCCTGAAGTCCCTGCAACACCGTTTCCTGTGTGCGAGCTTGCGCTATATTGCCAGCTTGCCGTTCAGCTTGCACATGTGCCTGCACGCTTTGGACGTAGGCGGTGAGTTCGTTGGGCGCAAGGGCTTCTTTCGGCTCAAGCGTGACGACGGCATCACAAACCTGGGGAAGATCAAGCTTGAGTGGCTGCGCTGTGGAGAGTAGGGTATACGCCTGCTGTGCCAGCAGCTTACCCAGACGCTCAAGCTCGTCAAAACCCTGCCCCTGCCGCATATGGCGCGTGCTGATGTCGCCAGCCGCGCCTGTCGCCAGCCCCAGCCAGATATCTTCGCCCAGCAGCGCGTGTAATTGTCGTCGGTAGGCCCCCGGCAGATCGGCTGAAAGCGCCAGGTTGGTAGCGCCAAGGACCGTTGGATGACAGGGGAAGCTGGCAAACACGGCGGCAGGTTGCACCTGCGGCTCATCTGTATCGTAGAAACACAGCATATCGAGGGCCAGGTCCGCGCTGTCGTCTGGATGGTCGCGGTTGGTGGCGATACCGTTGACCGCGCCGCTCGCTCGCTTTACCCATACAGGATGCATGCGCGTAAGCGCAGATTGTGCCGCGCTGCTAGCCCCCGCGATAATGCGCTCCCTGATGACGGGATCGGGCTGCTCGCGCAAGAATGATAGTGCTCTTGCCGCGTCTGGCCCCGAATGTGTGTGCGTTGCGCCAAGCCAGACGCTTGTTTCGGGGAACTGTTCCGTTACACGCTGACGTAGCTCGTGCGCCATCGTTTCATCAATGCCAACCAGGTCGCAGACGATTATCACTAACGGCTGTTCCCGCGTGCCAAATGCCAGGGCGTGCGCATACAAAGGATCGTGTATGGTATTGGCGGGGGCGGAACGGTCACCGTAGCCACCCATGCGGCAGGGGATATCTGGGGTAATCTCTGCCAATGCCCATCCAGCCAGGTATGAAGTACTTATCGCCATTAGATGATTTCCTAAAGTTTGTTCTTTTGCAGTATTTCCAGGAAGTCGGTTGCGCGGTCGCTGGGCATCATTTTCGCCGTCAACCTGTAGCCTTTCCCGGCAATCGCGCGATAGATCTCCGCATCCTGCGCTGTGACCGCGATTGAGTGCGTGACCATTTTGAATTTTGACCCCGGCGTCGGAGCCTGGTTGCCAACGTTGATTTCCTTTGACTGCAAGCCGCCCTCCAGCAAGCGCAGCGCGTCCTGGGGCAGCTTGGCGAGCACGAAGATGCGCTCTTTCTCTCCCTTGGGGCTGCTGATGTATTTCAGGGTATCATCGACTGAAAGCACCGACGTGGGCACGCCGCGCGCTGCCTGCGGCAGCAACATCTGCTGGATGGGATCGCGGGCCACCTGGTCGTTGGTGACGATCAGGCGGTTGGTATTGATGGCATTGGCCCAACTGGTCGTGACCTGGCCGTGTATCAGGCGGTTATCAATACGCATGTGAACGACTGTCATACGAATACCTCCCTTGCTTACCTGGTAAGCGTCTGTGTAAGATTGATGACGCCATCCCTGGCAGCTTGCAGAGCTATTTCCGTCAGTTCCTGTATATTGCTGCTCTCGCGCATCGTCAATACTTCGAGGAGCATAGGCAGATTGATTCCACAAATAACGGGCGTACCGCTACTGGCGAGGTACGCGCTGGCGTTGGACGGGCTGCCTCCCAGTAGATCGACCAGCACCAGCACGTTGGCTGTGTTGCCTGCTGCCACTTCCGTCGCTGCCGATTCGATCTGCGCGCGCAATTCGTCCAGATCCGCCGCAGGATCCATTCCCAGAGCCAGGAAGCATTCTTGCGGACCAACAATCATCTCGGCGGCGCCTTTGAGTCCCTGCGCCAGCGGTCCATGTGAGACGATAACAATCCCGATCACCTGAGCACCTCATTTCAGTTTCGCTTACTGCATATCCGAACACCTGAGCGCGTAACGCTAGCCACGGCAGTGGCGTTGGTGGTCGGCATAAGAGCTTACTAGAAATACAGGACGGCCAGAATATTGCTATTCTGGCTGTTCTGTATTTCCAGCCTGGAGAATATACGCTACAAAACGCCGATCAGGCTCAGGCCAAAGGCGACTACGAACAGGATAATCAGCACCCACACAGCCGAGAGCTTCAATCCGCGCAATAGCCAATAAGCGAAAGCGACGAAAAGCACAGGGATCAGGTAAGGAAGGAGCTGATCCAGGGTCGATTGCAGTGCAACCGTCTCTGTGTGAACCTGCCCTAGATTGCTCACTTTTTGCGCGTACTTGAGTGGTGTCGTCACCGCTGACATAATGCTGGGGATGAAGCCGCCAATGACGACCATACCCATTATGGTGATTAGCTCAGTGAAGCGGGCCAGGCGTCCCTCGCTGCTCACCTCGCGCGCTACGCCGATACCTTGCCTGTAGCCAAAGAAGAATTGCGGAATCATCAGCACTGTCCACAGGATGCCAGAAAGGACCATGATCAGTGGGCCGAATAAGCTCCCTGCCAGCGCCAGTGAGGCGGCGATGACCGCAACGATAGGACGATAGAGGATGCCCTGGACGGTGTCTCCAATACCGGCCAGTGGCCCCATCAGGCCGACTTTGATACTATCGACCGCCTCACCTTCCTTCTGTGCTTCGAGGGCCACCGTCGCGCCGAAAATGGCCGGTGATCCCACCTGTGGGTTAGTATTGTAGAAGACCAGGTGCCGTTTTATGGCTGCGATACGTTCTTCTTTACTATGGTACACCGCGTTGATGACCGGTAGCATCGAATACGTATAGCCGAGCCCCTGCATACGTTCGTAGTTCCATGACCATTGCAAGGTGATCAGGTGACGCCACATGGCCTTACGAATCACAGAACGGTCGAGAGTAACAACATCCTTAGAGTCGTCAGAGGTGATGGTATCGCCAGAATCTTCAAGGGTGGCAACGTCGCTGGAGCCGCTCTGGTCGGTCAGCTCTGTCTCTTCGGACCCTGTTTCGGTTGATGGTACTTTTTCGAGATCATCAGACATTGGCTTCACCCCTTTCTGCCCGTGTTTGCATCATGTTTATCAGGAAACCAATGGCGATGGCCAGCATCGCGATGCCAATAATTGGCATTTTCAGGTATGCGAAGAGGACGAAACCGACGAGCAGGAACGGCCAGAAGCGCCGCAGTGGCAGCATGGTCAAAAGGAGCGCGAAGCCGAGCGCTGGTAGGACGTGTCCAACGACGGTCATGCCGTGGGTGAACCATACCGGTGCTGTTTTGACCAACGTATTGATTGGACCCGCGCCCAACCAGACTGCCAGGAAGACGGGGATTGCGCGACTAAGTCCCCAGGGAAGCTGACCCAGTAGATGCATGGCGGACAGGCCGCGCTCGTTGCCCTCTTCCGCATAATGATCAGCCCCGTGAATGAAGACGGTGGTGACTGCGCGTCCGAGAACATCCATTTGCGTCATGAGAAGCGCGGTTGGTAGAGCGATGGCAAACCCTGCTGCAAAGCCGCCACCCAGGGCGCCAATTGCGGTGCCGACGATAGCTCCGGTCTGGAAATCGGGGATGGTCGCACCGCCGTAGGTCCATAGACCCAGCGAGAGTAATGTAAGACTTCCGCCAATCATGAGACCGAGGGGAATATTGCCGACGATGAGACCTGTGACAAAACCTGAAACCAGTGCCTCTTGCCACCAGAGGCCAGGGCCAAGGTTCAAAACGATGCCAATGTAGGCCCAAATAGCTAAGAGTACTGCGCTGCCGATGGAATAGCTTAACATCCTTTTACCTCTTTAGTTTTAGGACTATAGATCGGCGAGGTGCCCGGTGAGCGTTGTGCCTGGCCAGGGAAATAGTATTGCTCAGAGGCGACCTTGCCTACCTGGACCCGAGTAATAACGTTCTCAAGCCTGCTAATCCGACGAAGCAACCTCCTTTCTCCCCTTTTTGAGTGAATAATAGGGAAAAACCTAGGATATTGGTATGTATGAATAGGTTACATTTTTTTAACTCTTCTGTCAAGACATCTAGACCACTAGACCAGAATCTTTCAATGATTATTTTTTAGGGGATGTGGTATGTTTTGTGGGTACACTCCACAAAACATACCACATCCCCTAAAAAAAGCGCCGGAGGCGCGATAACCACTTGAGTTTGCTCGTCTGTATGTTACCATAGTAGTAGAGAGTACTAAGCGCTTATATTGCCTGCGGCTTGCAACCGAAGGATCAGATGTAACGTAATTTCTCTATATACGGTATGATGCAAAAGAATGTCCGCTATCCACAAGTAAGGATCGGTATCAGGATATGCGTAGGGATATAGATAGGTCTTCTCTCAAAACACCAGATCGTGTGTCGGTGCTATTGCTGGTCGTGGGAATGTTTGCCTCGCTGTTTACAGTGGCTTTTGGCAATGTCGGTGTGGTACGTGCCGCTGGCACCCCAGGGGGGAATGTTGCTGATCCAGTGGTGCGTGCTGTCGATATTGCTAAACCCGCTGTCGTGCGCATCTTTACGGTCGTTAGCGGGCATCTTGTCGTGAACTTCTCACCAAATAACAGCGTGACGTTCCCACAGGGCAATAACAAATCCTATCAATTGGAAATATCGGGTAGTGGTACATTTATCAGTGCTAATGGTGATATCCTTACCGCTGATCACGTGGTAAATCCACCCGCCCAGGTGCTGCAAGATGCCGCTGGTCAGGATGTGGCCAATTATATTAATAAGCATCCAGAAACTGGACAGGGGCAAACTTCTGCGACGCAGGTCACGCAACTCCTGCAAAGTGGTCAGGTCAAGTCTAGCGCAAAGTTCGATTTCGCGAAGAGCGAGGCGTTCCTGAGCACCGATTATACCGGTCCCTTGACTGGTACCGACCTCAATTCGGTTCCAGCACAGATCCACATGCCCATAGATCGCATCGAAAAAGAGAGCGCGGTCAATCAGAAGGATGTCGCTATCGTGCATGCTGGCTTCACGGACACGCCCGACATCTCGCTGGGTAATTCCTCCACTGTGCAAGAGCAGGATCAGCTCACGATTATTGGTTTTCCTGGCAACGGTGATGTCAGCATGCGACCGACCGATCTATTGACCTCTTCGGTTAACACGATTGCGGTAAGTTCAATCAAGACGACCGATAGTGGTGCGCCATTGATTCAGGTTGCTGGCAACGTTGAGCAAGGCGATAGTGGTGGTCCGGCACTTGATAACAGCGGGTCAGTGGTGGGTGTGGTCAGCTTTGGAGTGGCGAATACGGCTGGCAGCACCAGCTTTTTGCAGGCCAGCAACAGCGCGCGCACTCTCGTACAGTCGCTCAATCTCAACACGAAGCCGGGCCGCTTCCAGCAGTTATGGAGTCAAGCTTTTTCTGACTATTCTTCGCAGGCTTCCGGACACTGGCATAAGGCCGCGCAAGAGTTGAAGCAGCTATCAACGACCTACCCGCAGTTCAAGGCGGTGAGCACGTACCTCAATTACGCGCAATCGCAGGCGCAGCACGAAACCACGACAACGACGACCATACAAGCGCAAAGTCAGCCAGTGCTCAGTGCCAGGATGGCATTGGCGATTGCGATTGGTGCTGTTGTGTTGCTGCTGTTGCTCGTCGTGGTGCTCTTTGCGACAAGTATCCGTCGTCGCAAGCAGAAGGAGCGCACGGGTATGCTTACGCCCCCGCCCGTTCCCATTACGGTATCATCTCCGCCTGGATCTGCGCAACGGTCGCAGCCGCTGGTTGGACCGCAGCAGCAATGGAATACGCCGAACACGTACGGCAGCATACCAGCGATGCCACCACAAAACAATATGCCGCATTCCAATGGGAGCAACCCGCAGGCTTACCCTGCGCCACAACCAGTGGTGACGCCGCCGCCTGTATCTCAGCCACTTTCGCCTTCAAGCGGGCCTGTTACCAACACGACGGCGACGCTACGTACGTGGCCGTGCGGGCACATGAATCGCGCCAACGCACGCTTCTGTAGCATCTGTGGCGAGCCTGCTCCCGAACCCCCAACCATTCGCCGTTCGGCACAACCATAAGGATGACCCTGGCGAGGACGGCCCCCGGTAAGGGAGGCCGCTACCATAGAGGGTGAAGCCGTCCTCACCGGGAACGGCCTCACGTGTAGTTACGGCACTTGCAAGCATGCTTCAGCCGCCAGCCAGAAGAGGCGCTCACGTATTGTATGCGTGCGCCACTTGCGGTTGGACCATTCATCGCTACCCACGTCGTCGCCTCCATAGAGCAACTGTCCAAATTTGATACCCCTGAACTGGGTGACCGCGAAAAATGATGCCGCCTCCATCTCCACCACCTGGCATCCCTCAGCTTTGCGCTGTTGTATCTTGGCACGGGTCTCACGATACAGTGCATCGGTTGTCCAGGTCTTGGTGAGCAGGTGGGGAACCTCGTGGGCCTGTAATACGTTTTTGATGATGGCTAGCACTTCGGAATTGGCCTCGACCTCTCGCGCTGGTGGCAGGTAATGATAAGATGTGCCCTCGTCGCGTACAGCAGCGTAGGGGACGACGACCTCACCGACGTTAATGCTATTATCGAGCACGCCCGCGCCTCCACAAGCGATACAAGCGCGTATACCCAGGCCAATCATCTCTTCCAAATTGCCTGCTGCCAGCGGCGCTCCCATTCCAGGTTGAAATACGGCCAGTCGTTGATCCTGAAAGGTGATTTCGTAGACTGAATGTTTCCCCATCTCCATGTCCCATTCGCACAGCAGTTTGGCGTCGTGTTGCTCGATGAGCGTGCTAATGACATCCTGGAAAAAACAGGCGACCGCGTGTGTAGGGACGTTTTCGACTTTGGCTCTGGCGTGTGGTTCAAGCATGGCTTGCCTATCGGCATCAAATTCAAGAAGAGGGTATTCTCTGGATATGTCCATGCGCATCAATCCTCTCTCTCAGTGATACAAAAGAAAGCGCATAACAACCAACTTTCCGGCCGTTATGCGCTTTCTTTGATTGACTGGTTGGCTACATGGAGCCGGTGCCCATAATGTTGTAGCCAGCATCGACGAACATGATCTCGCCCGTGATGCCGCGAGCCAGGTCGCTACATAGGAAACGTGCTGCGTCGCCAACCTCGCTCTGTTCGATATTGCGGCGTAGTGGCGCTACTTGCTCTACCTGGTTGCGGAAGCCGGTGAGACCGGAGACGCCACGAGCCGCCAGCGTATTGAGCGGACCGGCTGAAATAGCGTTGACTCGAATATTGTGCTCACCCAACTCGAATGCCAGGTAGCGTACGCTGCACTCAAGCGCGGCTTTTGCAACCGCCATAACGTTATACTTGGGCATGACGCGCTCACTCGCCATATAGGTCAGGGCCAGCATATTGCCGCCACCGCGCACCTGCATGAGTGGTGCCGCGCGCCGTGCCAGCGCTACCAGCGAGTAGGCGCTGATGTCCAGCGCGGTCTGGAAACCTTCGCGTGTGGTCTGCAAAAAGGGATTGTCTAGCTCGCTTTTGGGTGCAAAGGCGACGCAGTGAATCAAAATGTCCAGGCCACCATCAAATAGTTCGCTGGTTCTGGCGAAGGTGGCATCGAGCTGGGCGTCGTCCTGTACATCGCATGGCAGCACCTCTGTACCCGGAAGCTTGTTTGCCAGGTAGCGTACATCCTTCTCCATGCGCTCCTGGTAGGTCAGGGCCAACTGTGCTCCTTCGGCGGCGAGGGCCTGCGAGATTGCCCAGGCAATGGAGCGGTGATTGGCAACGCCAAAGACAAGGGCCTTTTTTCCCTCTAATAAACCCATGATGGGTCTCCTCTCAAAATACTATGTTTTGTTGTTGATTCATCCAGTAAGGAAAGAGAATGGTGGGGACACCCCACACCCCGGCAGGAGTTGCACTCCTGCACCCGCTTTGTTAGCGCTCGATGGGCAGGCCGCGAGACTGCCAGCCATTCATGCCATTCTGCATATTGTAGATGTTGTGTAAGCCTGTCAGCAGAGCAATCTCGCAAGCCAGGGAACTACGGTGGCCGGAGGCACACGTGAAAATGACAGGCTCCTCTTGTGGAAGGTTCAACGTTTGCAGCGCATTGCCAAACAGGTAAATCCCGGCTTCTACGGGCATTAACGTCGCTTCTGCGATGTGCCCACGCTCCCACTCCTCGGGACGGCGCACATCGATAATGTGTGCTCCCGACGCGATCATCTTCTGTGCCTCATCCGCGCTGATCGTGTTATAAGGAATTTGCTCTGCTTCTTCGTTATGATTAGCCATGTTTCTGCACCTCTTTCTCCTGCTCTTCTAGCCAGATCCGGCCCAACATTGTAGGGATAATCATATACTCATCACCTACAAATGATAACGTGACCAGACCCTGCTCTTCCATCTCGCGAAAATCGTCGGTAACCAGGTGATAGCTACGTAGTAGATGCGCAATGTCGCTCTCTGGAAGTTGCTTCCAGTCTCGCAAGATACGCAGAACAGCGCCATACTTGGGGCTGCTATCATCAACTGCTCGCATAGGCGCGCTCCTCATCTCGTCGTTGTTGGTCTTGGCCTAATTACGAACAGTGTAACAAATCCCGCTGTAGAGAGCAAGTAGACGCCATCGCCAACGCGTGATATAACGTGTAAAAAAGAAGATATATACTGCAAAGGAGAAAATGTTATGCCAGACGAATCCTCACCACAACCCATCGTCGCCTCTACGGTTATCCGTAACATCGGTCAATTAGTGACCGTTGCCCAACAAACCCTTCCCGGCGCGAGTGGGCCGGTGCAGGTAATCTCACATGCCGCGCTTGCGGTGCACGATGGTCGCATCGTCTGGATCGGGCCCGACGAAGAGGTCGGTCGTACGTTTCAGCCTATCGCCGAAGATGTGCAAAAAAGTATTACCATCGTTGATGCCCAGGGCGCGGTAATTACGCCAGGCTTCGTCGATTCGCATACACACCTGGTCTTTGCCGGGAGCCGTGCCGCTGAATTTCACCTGCGCCGCGCGGGTGTGAGCTATGGCGAGTTGCTGGGTCGTGGTGGGAGCGGCATTCTTGCGACGGTGCAGGCAACGCGTAATGCCAGTGCTGAAACACTGACGGCGCTGGCGGTGGCGCGTCTCGCCAGTATGCGTAAACACGGTACCACGACCGTGGAGGTCAAGACGGGTTATGGTCTGGATCCGATCACCGAAGAGATGTGTCTGCGCATTATTAGCGGCTTGAACGCGTACGAAGAGAGTACTCCACCGCTGCACGAAAAAATGCGAGTCGTTCCCACGTTTCTTGGGGCGCACACTGTGCCGCCCGAGTATCGAGACCGGCGCGAGCAATATGTCGCGCTTATCGTCAACGAAATGCTGCCCTCATTTACAGCGTTGACTCGTTTCTGCGATGTATTTTGTGAGGGTGGTGCCTTCACGTTAGAGGAGTGCCGCTCTATTTTGACGCGGGCCAAAGAGCTTGGTTATCTGCTGAAGGTGCACGCCGATCAGCTCAGCCCTTCCGGTGGTGCGAGTCTGGCTGCCGAGCTTGGTGCGACCTCGGCCGACCATCTCGACTTTGCCAGCGATGCTGATCTCGATGCTATGCGTGACGCGGGTGTTGTCGCGACACTGCTGCCCGGATGTTCTTACACGCTGCGTACCCCCTATCCATCGGCACGCCGCCTGTTAGATCGCGGTCTGCACGTGGCCCTGGCGACCGATTTCAACCCTGGTACGTCGTACTGCGAGAATATGCAGATGATCCTGGGCTTGGCAATGTCCTCTATGCATATGACGTTGGAGGAGGCGCTGACTGCGACAACCATCAATGGGGCCCGTGCGCTCGGACTGCAAGATCAGATTGGTAGCATCGAGCCTGGCAAACAATGCGAGTTGGCTTTCTGGTCGATCAGCGATTACCAGGAAATTGGCTACCATTTCGGCACAAACCTGGTGCAAAACGTATTGGTTGTGGATTGACCAGTAGCGTTGCATAGCAAAAAATAGAGCGTTTCACGTGAAACGTTGTACTGTATTTGGGCGTGTCCATTTGCTGATAAGCGGGGCACGCCATAGACACTCATCAATGGTCTATGGCGTGCCCCGCTTATCCACTCATTGCGCACCTGGCTCGACGTTGACCCCTACGGGCCTGACCAGGTCGATGGTGCGCAAAACAATGCGAAGTGCCATGTAAAACCCCCAAGTTGTTTTAGAGACTTCTCTCATCTTCCCTCCTCTTTCTAGCATAGGAAACAAAGAGATTGAGCTTGAAATGGCTCTATCATGTCCATACGCACGCTCTGCGCCCTTTCTACCCTCCAATCTTGCATCTGTGTTGTAGGGTAGAGATGTGATCCAGAAAAAAGCCCGGCCAGCTTGGATCGGAAACGCATACATGCAGCTTCCATGCTAGATCTGCTTATGAAAGGAGAGTGTGCTCACTTTTCCGACCTGCCCATCTCGCCGCCACGAGAGAGCAGAGCAGAAATGAGAAGCAGCAGAAGGAGATCTCTCATTAGTTGACATGCTCCCCACGGCTAAAGCCGGGGGATTCCAACAATCACTTGTTGGGTTTCCTGCTTCTTTGAGTCTTGCCCGGTTTGGTTTTCACCGCGCCGGGTCTTACAGACTCTCCCACACCCCCGACAGGCAAGCACGGCAAGCCCTGCCGCTACAATGTTTTTGGCAGCATTCATGTCACGATCATGGGCAACCCCACATTCGGGGCAGGTCCAGTAACGAACATCAAGCGGTAAGGAGTCGAGAATATGTCCACAGTCAAAGCAGCGTTTGGAAGATGGGTACCAGCGGTCAATCTTGACCACGGTGCGTCCATACCATGCGGCTTTGTATTCCAATTGGGACACAAACTCCGACCAGCCCACGTCGCTGATGGCTTTACTCAAGCTTCCGTTCTTGACCATGTTCTTCACCGCCAACAACTCAACACATACGACTTGGTTCTCACGTATGAGCCTGGTCGAAAGTTTGTGCAGGAAATCACGGCGTCTGTCAGCGATATGGGCAAGGCACCATCAAAACTTGCACGGTGAAGCGAGAAAGTGAACACTGGTATGTATGCTTGGCTTGTGAAGTCGAGACAGCACCACGACTGCCATACACTGATGAGGCCATTGGCATTGACTTAGGAGTGTCTAAACTTGCTACCTTGTCCACTGGCGATGTGATCGAGAACCCAAGACATTACCGCAAAGCAGAGAAGAAACTAGCAGCAGCACGAGCCTGCTCTGGCGAGAAAGAAACGGGGCAGTCATCGACGAGAGATCGCCGTCAAGGTCGTGGCTCGCCTCCATCGCAAGACCCGCAACCAACGCAATGATTACTTGCACAAGCACAGTCGTTGGTTGGTGGACACCTACGAAACGATTGTCTTTGAGGATATTGCCCCATCCAATCTGTCGAAGCGAGCAAAACCGAAACAGGATGAGGATGGCAAGTACTTGCACAATGGCGCCAGCGCAAAGTCAGGACTCAACAAAAGTATATTGGATGCTGGTTGGCATCAATTCATTGCTCTGTGCGAATACAAGGCAAAATACTGTGCGCATACAAGGTAGTTACTTGACAGTACTGTACATATCGTGTATAATAAGCTCATCAAATTGAGGGAACAAAACCACGATGCTTGTACATAAAATGACGGAAATTCAAGTTGAGCAGGCCTTATTGATGAGGAAACAAGGAAAGTCGTTAGAAGATATCGCTAAGTTATTTGGTGTTCATCGTGTTACGGTTGGAAGGGAGCTACAAAAAAGGGAGCAAGGAATTACCCGACGTAATACCATCATGCCGAATTCACTTGATGCCATCACTTTAGCGTATTATGCAGGGATATTCGATGGAGAAGGGCATGTAACCATAGTAGGATCAAGACGATCTAATGGGCGCGTAGATTACTGGCTTCAAATTGGCATCGTCAATACTTATCGCTCACTACTTGACTCTTTGTTATCAGATTTCGGTGTTGGTCACCTGTCACAAACGTCTGGATCGGGTCAGGGCAATTGCTTACCTTGCTGGTCTTGGAGGTGCACTTCCAATCAGGCAATGTATGTACTCGAAGCATTGTTGCCTTATTTGAGGTTGAAATTAGAACCAGCAAAACTAGCTATTGAGTTTCAAAAAAGACCAAAGGACACATGTGATAGAGAATGGCAATTGTCCGTAAGACAGCAAATATCTCTCCTGAATAGCGCTTCATAGCCGGGTTCGTGCAGGTGGTGAAAGTTGATCCCAGATATACCAGCCAAACATGCAGCAATTGTGGTGCAGTCGCCAAGAAGACGCTCGATGAGCGCTGGCACTCTTGCCCGTGTGGGTGTGAACTGGATCGCGACCACAATGCTGCTATCAACATCAAAAAGCTTTGGGTGGGTAGCACCCGTCAGTTGGCTCAGGCTAGCTGAGAAGCCCCCGGCTTTAGCCGTGGGGTACTTCACAACATTGGTCCATGGGCGTATGGTAGGATGGAATGACGTTATAGTTTCGCGCCATTATTTAGGTCGTATTTATCATACCAAACCAGGGAGCAATTAATGAAAACAATCACCGTTTCTACTAGGCGTAAAGATCAGGTTATCGATATTACGGAAAACATCGAGGAATATTTGCACACAGCCGAGAAAGAGAGCGGCGTCTGTGTGGTTTTCGCGGCCCACACCACATGCGCGCTCACGACTGCCGACCTCGATCCGGGCACCGACCTCGATCTGCTTCAGGCATTGCGCAAACTGCTACCGCAGATGTCGTACCGCCATCCGCACAACCCTGAGCATGCGCCGGATCAC
>DATAYF010000329.1:0-4941 GCA_036272735.1 Ktedonobacteraceae bacterium | reverse complement strand
CGTTGCTCTGCCGTGATCCTGGCTGGGGCTCCTGATCGGGGCGCATCTTGCAAACGCTCCGCCACACTCAGCACCTCCAGGCCAATCCCCTGTAGTCCTACCCAGCGATCTCGCCACAACCGAACCGTATCAACGTTGACTACCAAGGCGCGTCCAATCTGCGCATTCGAGTGTCCTTCTGCTGCTGCTAACACAATACGGGCCCGCAGCACCTGCTGCTGTTCGCTCCGATGGCGGTGGGTAATTCGCACTAACTCTTCCTCTTCCTTTTCATTGAGGATGATCTGCGTGGCTCGTTTCGGCATGCTTACCTTTCCCTGACTTTTCCTCCTATTCTATCACGGAACTATTTCTCCCTCAATGTACTAGGTTCATGCGCACTTTGTGTGGTAAACTCTGGCATAGGAAGAAAGAGCACTGTAGGACGAGACCAACCTTCCATCTTGTCATTTATCCTATAAATTTGGCTGTTTCTCAAGGAACTTGCCACGCTGCCAGGCGCTTTCAGCGGATGGGCTTTCTCGCATAATCTGTCATGGCATAGGGAATAGTTCTTTTGCTGTTCTCCCTTTCTCTTCTTCGTCAGATCTTGCTGCTCATTCGCCATGATATTTGAGAAATGCGCCAACAAATGGGTTCTCCGACCGGTTTGGTGGAGGCCGTTTGTTCAGCCGATAGCCTGATGCTATACTCAAAAGAGGAATGTTCATCATTTCTTGGAAGGAGCTACCGATGCACCCCATCCAACTGGAACTCAACCAGATGATTGACGCAGGTTTACCCGGCGCATTCGTCTACATCGAAGATGCCCATGGGACATCTCAGTTCTACACCGCCGGTTTTGCCGACCTGGCAACCCGGCGACGTATGACTCCTGAGAGCCGGTACCGTGTCGGGAGCACGACGAAAACCTTCACTGCGGTCGTGCTGTTGCAACTGGTCGCCCAGGGGAATTTGGCGCTCTCTGACACACTTCGCACCTGGCTGCCCGACTTCTCCATTCCCAATGCTGCATCCTTGACGATTGAGCATCTTCTGCGCATGCGCAGCGGCTTGTTTGATTTTGAAGATGATCCCAGCCTGCTCGGCAGTTTGGAGGCTCATTTAAAACCGTGGAGTCTCTCCGACGCAGTTGCTCTGGGGATCAAGCATCCCGCCCTGTTCCTACCCGGTGCCAAATTCTCCTACTGCAATACCAATTTCTGTCTTCTGGAAATGGTCATTGAGCGTCTGACTGGACATTCGCTTGCCGAGGAATTGGCCCAGCGGATTTTTGCACCCCTGGGGATGGAGATGAGCAGTTATCCGGCTGAAGACGACCTGAGCCTTCCAGAGCCCTCTATTCGTGGGTATGAGCAAACCAAGGATGGATGGCGCGAGTGTAGCCAGATCTTCTTTGGGCGCGGCGATGGGGCGCTCATCTCGTCTGCCGTTGACCTGGCGCGCTTTTTCCGCGCGCTGTTGGTCGAAAGAACCTTGCTCCCTGCTCCACTTCTCAAGCAGATGATGACCATCGTTCCCGACGACCCTCCTGCGGAGGAGACCTATGGACTTGGTCTCATCGCTGACCCGTTACCGTGCGGTACGGTGTGGGGACACGCCGGAGGGGGATTTGGCTATGGTGACCTCCCGTATCTGCACCTGGAAAGCGGGCGTTTTGCCGTCTGCATGCTCAACGGGACCGCTGGGTTCAGGGTGGCAACCGATACCGGAAGTCGCGAACTCCCACGGTTTTCCGAGGAGATGAGAGCCATGGCGTACCGTGGTGGGACTGAGACGTCGTAGATCCAACTCGTCAAGCAGCTGGTAAGAAGCGGTGTTGCAAGTAGGAAAGCCCAGCTCGGCCATACGCTTGCCGTTTGATGAGTTTGAGGCGGTTAATGTGTCCTTCCACAGGCCCGGTACTGTAGGGAAGCGTCAGTCCCGCCAGAATCGCCGGTTTGTCCCGCTCGACACTGCGAGCAAAGGTGAGGAATTCTCGGATGCGAGATGCACGCACATCTTTCAGCCAGCTTTCAAGCCCCTCACTGCTGTGGTTGCGAATGAGATGCAAGAAGCTGTGAGTCAGCTCTCGCGCTTGCGCGAGGATCTCATCCATCTGAGTGATCTGATCCAGTTGCGCCTCGGCTTTCGGACTCAGCGTTCCCGGACGGGCCAGCATCCACCCAATAACTTTGCCTGGGGTCATATCTTCAAGGAAGGAGTGAAGAATCGACTCAGGTGCCGTGGGCAATCCCGTCTTCCGTGGATGATGCCGCCATTTGGCGAGACGCCGATAGACACTCTGGATCGATCCCGTGTAGCCCTGAGCTTTTAACTCCTCCCAGAGGAGTGTACCGTTGTGCTCGCTCGCCTCCCATCGTTCCCGCAGATATTTCGTTGACCAGTCGAGCGGGCTACGTCGTGGTTTGCGAGGTCCCGCGTAGGCACCATGTTCTTGTGCAAGCCAACGCTGGATTGTCCGTTGCCCAACACCCAATCGTTTGGCAATGGTTCCTGTAGGAAACCCAGCCTTTTGGAGAGCGAGCACCTGCTGATAGCGTGCTTCACCAGCAGGCTGGCGGGGCCGGAGTGCTAGAGAAGAAACGGGAATAGGCTCGGTGGACAACTCGGACTCGGCTTCGTCCACTCCTTCCGTCAGTTGTTTCCAGCGCCTGCAAACAACTTTATCCAGGTATTCCGTCCAATTTTTGGCAAGGTGCCAGCGATCGGCTACGTGCTTGGCGTGAGGAAGGGCCTCGGTAATCGCGGCTGCAAACTCCTTACTCCGATCTCGCGCAACAATGTTGATCGTGGGGTAGCGCTTGAGCCACTGTACAACCGTCTTCTGTGAGCGATCAGCAAGCAAAGCAATCGGTCGGTTCCGTTCGAGGTCCACGACGATCGCTCCATATCGCTCACGCCGCTTCCATGCCCAGTCATCGAGCCCAATGACCTGAGGTGTGATGACAGCTGGGAGAGCGAGAGCGTGCAGAAAGCGCAAGACTGCTCGTGCTGTCACCTGGATGCCCAACAGATTGGCGAGGCGCTCTCCTGCCGCTCCACCCTGTTCTCGGCCAAGCAGACCAAGAAAGTGGCGGAGTCCGAAGGTGTAGCGACCGTGAGACGAGGTGACTTGAGGAAGTCGTTCGGCAAAGATACGCCGCGGACAGGTCGGTTGATCGCAGTAAAACTTGCGTACGTGCAGATGCAAGATGACCTGTCTGGTCTGCACAGACAGATCCTTGACTGTGCGAGAATATCGGCTATGGACCCGGTGAGCAGCAGTCCCACAGACTGGACACGCAGCAGTACGCGTGACACGTTCACACGTGAGGATCAGGCGCGTGTTCTCCTTCTGAAATGAGAGCAGCCGAAAGCCACGCAGATGCGGAAAAAGAGCAGAGGTAGACAACGAGATACCCTTTCAGAAAGCAGAGGCAAAAAGGTCTTGACCCTCTGATTTTATCACATCAGCATCTCTTTGGGACAAACGTTCTCCACCAAACCGGTCGGAGAACCAACAAATGGTTCACAATGGTCGCATTTCTGACAAATCTCAGGTATACTTACCCATGGCCAACAGGACCGGATGAGCCGAAAGCTCAGACGAGAGGAAGAGGAACTACGATGGAGACTGCAGCCCAAAACGCACTGGTGCTCGCCGCTCAAGCGGGCGATCAGAAGGCGTTCGAGGCGCTGGTAGGCACATACCGACGTGAACTGCTCGTGCATTGTTATCGGATGCTGGGCTTGTTCCATGACGCCGAAGATCTGGTGCAAGAAACGCTCCTGCGTGCCTGGGAGAAGCGTGCGACCCTTACCAGCCCGGAATCCTACCGGGCCTGGCTGTACCGCATCGCCACCAATCTCTGCCTCAATCGGCTCAGGAGCGTTTCGCGCCGCTCCCTGCCATCAGAAAACTATCCACCGAGCGATCCCAGCAGCCCTGCGCCGCCACGGCTGCTGGAGCCGATCTGGCTGGAGCCGTTCCCGGATGAACTGCTTGTCGATCCGCAGAGTGATCCCGAAGATCAGGCGTTGCGGCATGAGCAGATCAGCCTGGCTTTTCTGGTAGCGTTACAGCACTTAACACCTGCCCAGCGGGCCGTTCTGCTCTTGCGCGAGGTGCTGGAGTGGCCGGCAGTTGAAGTGGCCGAGTGGCTTGACCTCTCCGTTCCCGCCGTGAACTCCGCTTTGCAGCGAGCCCGACATACGTTGCATCAGCGCTATAAAGAAAACGGAAGCGAGACTCCGGTTGCGCAGCCTCGCCCCCAATTACAAAACCTGCTTGATCGCTACATGACCCTGTGGCAGCAGGCGGATGTTCCTGGCCTGGTGGCGCTGCTGCGAGAGGATGCGTGGTTGACCATGCCGCCGCTTCCCGCCTGGGTTCAGGGACGAACGGATATTGCTACTCTGCTCGAGCTTCGGATCTTCACTCCCGACAAACAATGGCTGCTGCTGCCAACGCGCGCCAATGGCTGCCCGGCTTTCGGGCTCTATCGGCGGGAAGGTGGGGAAGACGGCTATCAGCCGTCTTCCCTGTGGGTCCTGGGGGTGGAAGGCGAACAGATCGGTAGCATCGTTGTGTTCCTGGATGTGGCCAGTTTCACAGCTTTTGGCCTCCCGTCCACCATTGAAAGGGAAGCGGGAGGCCAATAAGCATGAAGATCGGTTTTATGGAGGATTTTACAGGCTCAGAGCTTCTTCGTGCATAGCGGCTGTTTTACTCTCCGCTGGCTCAATTTCTTTGACCTGCCTGCCGGGCAGCACTAGGCCGGCGATCGCTCCCAGGAGCGAGAGGGCGGCGGCGACGCTCAGCGCGCTCGCAAAGCCGCTGCTGAAAGCCTGGGCGGAGCCGAGGCTGCCGGTCGCGGCAAACACCGCCGCCAGGGTCGCCACGCCGAACGCACCGCCAAGCTGACGGAACATGCTGAAAGCGCCGGAAGCCTTGCCGAT
>DATAYF010000328.1:0-6404 GCA_036272735.1 Ktedonobacteraceae bacterium | reverse complement strand
CCGTCCCTGGACCCTGTTTTGTGAAACGTGCACATCGCGTTATTTTAATCTTATAGGTAAGTTGCTTGCCTGGAGCACTGTACCTACTACGCTCGTAGGGTTTGAGTAGTAATGTATGTGAAGATGTCTTTTTGACACTGGTTGAAAATCAGGTGCGCACCCCAAGGAAATATACTGTATACACCTGATTTGCAGTGTTACAACTGGCTTTATGCTCTTAGCAGAGTACTTGGGACCTTTCTCCTGTGCTCACTGATCCAATTGGGGTACCGATTTGACGGGAAGGCTCAATGCGCGCAAAATACATAGAAGGGCCACATTGTTAGTTTTGTACAGCCGTGGCCCGTAAGATTGGATATTCCCTCGCTTATTTCGTGGTACCCATGCTCTGAAGGAAGTGATAGGAATGTTGGTATCCCCAACTTGGGATTTTTTTGCGTCTGGTGTAAGATAGACGTAGATACAAGTGGACGAGGGCTCTGTGCTCCATATGGATGTAACTAAATCTCGTTGGTGATCGTATTGAGCTATAGAAGCGTGTGTACGATGAGCGCATCTTTTTTAAGTAGTGTCTCGTAGCCCTGAATTGCTTTGTTGAAACTATTCCCGATTCTGTGATTTGAAGAGGTAACTGGTTATGTCTAGCGCAACCGTGGAAACCAAGCTCTCACGCGCTTTGGAGCTGATTGGTGGCTCTATTGACCCAGAAATTGCTGAGTCGTATCCATCTTTGGAGGCTCGTATTTTAGCTCAAGCCTTAGAAAACGTTGAATTGGCTGAGCAGCGCCTGCGCGAAATCCAGAAGCTTGTTGGTGATATTGAGGAAGCGTTGGTATAAGCGCAGTGCGTTTGATGGCGCTGGCATCTTCCCTTTATGCTCAACGTAGGGGTGATGTTTGTTCCCCAAGACACGGCGCAGCTTGCTTCCAACATTCCTCTGCATACGCAAACACTGCCTATCTCGCAAGCTAACACGAGTTGCGTTTACGCTTCTCTAGAGAGTAAACGTGCCATCTTTGCCTTTTTGTCTAGCGTCAGATGAGTAATACGCATGGTGCATACTCATTGCGTTAACTCGCGCAACTCATGTCGAACTCTGGGTCTTGCATCTCTTCTTCCTGGGTTTCTGGAAGGTTCTCTTCCCCATCCTCTGACCGCTCAAGTTCGGTGTGTATAATGTCCTCTACCTGGGCCAGGCTGTTTATTCTTACCAGTTCGTTGCGTACGCGCTTGGCTCCGGCAAAATGTCCAAGGTACCAGCCCATATGTTTGCGTAATTCTACGAAATGCTCCTCGCCTTTGAGCCTGGCGTGCACGCGTGCATGCTCAAGCGCCATGTATAATCGTTCTTCACGGGTAGGCAAGGCTTCGGGAAGGTTGGTTGCTGTAACGGGAGTGCCCGCGTTGACCAGTTCCTTCAATGTAGCTTTGGCGCGGAAAAGCCAGGGATTGCCGAAACTGGCTCGACCAATCAATACGCCATGGACGCCGGTGCTTTGAATGCGTTGCCCTGCCTCGTGCAGGTGATGAATATCTCCGTTGCCCAGAATGAGCGTGTCCGTCTGGCGCACAAGTTCAGCGGCAGCCGCTATCGCGTCCCAATTTGCCTCACCTTTGTAGTGTTGTACAAGTGTGCGTCCATGTAGCGAGATATTCGCGGGCTCTAACTCCAGGAGATCCTTTATCCAATCGGTGATAACGATACTGTCATAACCCAGGCGTGTTTTCACAGAGACTGGTAACAGGCGTCGTTCACTTTGGACATGATCTCCCCAGATGCGTATGCGCTCCTCGTTCATGATTCGAATACGTTGGATGCGTGCCGGGTCCATTTCCAGGTCTTCTAATGTTTGCCCATTGGCCCAATCGCGTACGCCCTGTTGGGTTGCACGAACAATGGCCTTGGCCATGTCTGGCATGCGGATGAGTGCAGCGCCGCCGCCCTTATTCGCCACGGTTTTAGCAGGACAACCCATGTTGATATCCACGCCATCAAAGCCTAGCTCACACACGATGTGGGCCGCCTTATAAAAATACTCAGGTCGGCAGCCGAAGATTTGTGCCACGACTGGTCGTTCCGCTGGTGTGTAAAGAAAATCACGGAAAATGCGGTCGCTACCGCGCCACAAGCCTTCTACATTGGTAAACTCGGTCAATACGATATCGGGACGCCCGTGAATACCGTGCATCGTCCGACAGGGGGCGTCCGTTACTCCATCCATAGGAGCCAGCCCCACGATTGGTTGGGGCAGTGTGTGCCAAAATGATGTGTTCTTCATATAGTCCACTTTTTATAGGTGATTGATGCTCTCGTGTCGCTTCATGTTCTCTCTATGATACACATTTTCGCCTGCTCTGGCAAATTTGTAGAAGCGGCTGAAAGTTGTACACTGTTGCGTTAGCCTTTTCGTGGTTGGTGTGAAAGGGGAATAAGCTCATGCATAAGTTGGCTTTCTTGCCAAAATGGCTACCAGCGGTTGTAATTGGTACGGCGTTGTTAGCACTGACCGCCTTCAGTAGTAGTCAGGCTTCAGCGGCTGCTCCTGCTACCAGCGCGATGGCCAGCGCAACTTTACAACATACGCCTATAGGTGGGCAGGACCTTACCTGGAATGCTGCCACGAAGCAGTTGAATGTGAATATACGCCTGATGGGCCTGGCTCCTAATAGTACCCATCCCGCGCACATTCACGTGGGGAGTTGTCTGGGCAGCATTCTCTATACGCTCCCGAATGTGGTTGCTGATGCGAGCGGTAAGGGTGTATCCACGACAACCATCAACAATGTTATGGGGGGCATTCCGACCAACACCTGGTATATCGATGTTCACAACGGGCCAACGCTGAGTCCGCAGAGCCAATTCTTGCCGATTGCCTGTGCCAGCGTCGCGAACACGAGTACCTCTGGGAAGACAGTGCGTAGCGCGCGTAACATGCTGAATGGTGCACCGGCAGCGAACGGCTCTGCTGCTGGCAATGCTCAGTTGATGCTGAATAACGGCGCACTGACGGTGAAGGTCACTGCCACTGGCCTGGCTCCTAACACGACCCACGCGGTCTTGATCCACAAGGGGTCTTGTTTGAACCAGGGACCTATCGCGTACACTTTGCAGCCTATGAAAGCGGATGCCGCCGGTAATGGTATGTCCATTACGATGATCCCTAACATCTCGTCGATCCCTGTTCAGGGTTGGTACGCCCAGATACACCGGACAACGGATCTCAGCAACCAGACCGATGCTGACCCTGTTGCCTGTGGGAATATCGTCGGTCCTTAGGGAGTCCTGCAATTCCGTTTGCCATACTGGCCCAGGGTTTATGGATTGTCAACAATCGATTGACGATGTTTGGAGGCGCTCATTGAATGCTTCCAAACATCGCTTTTTTGTCTATACCTCGATATTCCCCTGCCGCCAGGAATCGACGGCGACTTCGACTGTGTGAATATAGGCAGCCTCGTTATTGCTGTCCGTGTCTGGTGCATAGACTGGAATAATCGCAGCGACGGTTTTCAAGCCCCAGGCGTCTACGTATTGATGCGCCATCAAGCGGTACCAATCCTGGAAACCCTCATTCCAGCTTTTATAGGTGCGGTACCCATGGTACGATGCGTATCCTGAGGTTGCTCGAATGTTCCCCAACGAGTGAGTGACTTTCGCAATGCCCTGAGTGCCGAAGGTACTCTCCTCAAAAAAGAAGGCAAGGGCATAGGCGGGATCGATGTGATAGGCGACGCCCTGGTTGTATAATGCCTGCCCTGTGCCTTGCGCGGGCGAATGATACTGCTTGAGTACCCGATTAATGAAATTTGCATTTATCGATGGATTGCCCACGATGCTATACGAGCTGGAAGATGAAGTTTGTATGCTGGGCGATGTGGTGGGTGTTGTGTTGTTGTTGCTTAGCCAGAGAAATATGCTACCGGCCAGAATAATACACCCAAGTGTGATGTACGGGGACCAGCGCTGAAGTTTTTTGCGCACTCGTCGTGTATGATAGAAGCAATGCTTTCTGCGTCGTGGTGTGGTCTTTGGCATGGTTGATGCTTTCTCCGTCCGTGCTGGATTCTTTCCATGAGTATATACGAGCGAGTGGCTGCTGAGTTACCTTCGCAGGACAAGCGGCAACGATCACCCCTCTGCGCTATAATGATAGCGAAACGAAGGTTAGTATTTACATAAGTAACATGATTGAAGGGAAAGGTGACATCTTTTATGGCACAGACTTCCGTGAAACATCCGGCACAGGTGCCGTCGGCTACCGATCTGTATAATATTGATCATCTTCTCAGCGAAGAGGAGCGCATGGTGCGTGATACCGTGCGGAAGTTTGTGCGTGAGCGTGTGTTGCCTGTGATTGGTGAACACTTTGAGGCTGGTACGTTCCCGCGTGATCTGATACCTGAAATTGCCGAGCTGGGTCTCCTGGGTATGCATCTGGAGGGCTACGGTTGTGCTGGTTTGAGTGGTGTCTGTTATGGCCTGGCCTGCCAGGAATTGGAGGCGGGCGACAGCGGCCTGCGCTCGTTCGTTTCGGTACAGGGATCGCTGGCGATGTTTCCTATTTACGCCTTTGGCTCAGAGGAACAGAAGCAACGCTGGTTGCCGGGTATGGCAAGCGGTGAAGTGATCGGCTGCTTTGGCTTAACCGAGCCCGATTCTGGGAGCGATCCTGCCAGTATGCGCACCTCGGCTCGCCGCGATGGTGACGAGTACATCTTGAATGGCACAAAGATGTGGATTACCAATGGGGGTATTGCCGATATTGCCGTTGTTTGGGCACGTGCTGAAGATGGTGTGCGCGGCTTTATCGTCGAGCGCGGTACACCGGGCTTCACGACCAGTGATATTCACCATAAGCTCTCATTGCGCGCCTCGATCACCTCGGAATTGCACTTTGAAGATTGCCGGGTTCCAGCTTCGCATATGCTGCCCGATGTGCGTGGTATGCGAGGTCCGCTGTCCTGTCTCGATGAGGCCCGCTATGGCATTGCCTGGGGCGTGACTGGGGCTGCTCGCACCTGCTATGAGACGGCGCTCGATTATGCCAAAACGCGCGTACAGTTTCAGCGTCCCATTGCGAGCTTCCAGCTTGTCCAGCAAAAACTGGTGCTGATGGCGACCGAATTGGTGAAGGCGCAACTGCTAGCTGTGCAGCTTGGACGCTTGAAAGATGAGGGTCTACTGCATCCCGTGCAAGTTTCTGTGGCGAAGCGCAATAACGTTCGTGAGGCGCTGAACACGGCTCGTGAGGCGCGCAGCGTCCTTGGAGCAAACGGCATTACGTTAGAATATCCGATTAGCCGCCACATGAATAATCTGGAGTCGGTCTTTACCTATGAGGGTACTGATGATATTCATACACTGGTCATCGGCCAGGCGATTACCGGTATTGGAGCCTTTGCATAGTGGTACGAATTGATGGCCTGAGGCACAAGTGCCTCAGGCCATCAATTCGTACCACTATGCAACTCAAAATCCCTACCCTGCTTGTGCTTTTCGTGCTTTGCGCACACGCCATATGACGACGGCTATGATGATCACGGCCAGGATTATGCCTGCTCCTGTCCAGCCTATGACGCTTGCAATGTGCTCGACTTGCGCGAAGTTATTGTGAAAAAAGCGACCCGCGAAGTAGCCCAGGAGTCCATAGACGGTGGCCCATAGTATACCTCCCAGGGCGTTATACAGAAGAAAGGTCGGCCACTTCATCCGTTCCACGCCCGCGAGGAACGCTGCCCAGGTGCGCAATATGGTGATGAAGCGTCCAAAGAGGACGGTTTTGCCGCCGTGCTTCTCGAAAAAATGCTCTGCGTGCTCCAACTGTTGCGGCTTGATAAAAATGTAGTGTCCATATTTTTCGATGAAAGGTCGTCCACCCTTACGGCCGATAAAATAGCCGATGTTATCGCCGATGATGGCTCCTGCAATGGCGCTGATAATGACAAATGGTATTTTTAGCTGTGGGTTGAGCGCTGCGTAAAACGAGGCGAGCAGGAGCATAGTCTCACCCGGCAAGGGGATACCGATGCTTTCTATCATCACAAAGAGCACCACTGCCGGGTAGCCAAACTGGCTGAGGAGTTGCTGAAGGGCTTGCCAGGAGATCAGGCTTGCCAAAGGCATCCAGGGCATACATAGTAGTCCTCCATTGATTATTGCCATGCTATTCTACGCATCCCTTCTCTATCATAAATTCGGCGTCAGAGGACCCCTTGCTTCGAGCTATGGGGATGAATGACGCCGTTCCTTGCAGCATTTCTTGTTGACTTCCTACACTGTGTATGTTAAAATGTAGAGTATGGAACAGAAACGCGCGTACAAGTACAGGTTTTACCCCACAGACGAGCAGAAGCAGACACTTGCTCGTACATTCGGGTGTTGCCGATTTGTCTACAACTGGGCG
>DATAYF010000327.1:0-16331 GCA_036272735.1 Ktedonobacteraceae bacterium | reverse complement strand
TTCTTTGCAGCACTTCATCAGGTTCTTCTGATTGAAGGTCCAGGGGTCCATGAAGTCCTGAAGCATAATCATGAAGATATTATTGGCAAAATCGCCCAGGTTCAGATCACCGGGGAGGCCACAGGCGGCACAGGAGATCGCAAATTGTTGCGCTGCTTTATCCGAACCAGCAACCGCCGAAGAGGACCACAAACCTTCGAGCGCCGCTTTGATGTCGGCTCCTAAATCTGGCACCACGCGGTTGGTGACATAATCCAGGTAGTCTTCGACATTGAGCACGCGAGGAAGTGGCAGCACCGTGTCACCATCAAGTAGAGCATAACTGACCGAATTGCAGGTGGGGAAACAACATGGGACCGGCACAAAGTCTGAGATGGTAAAGAGACTTTCAGTCTGCTCTTCCATTGCTTTGAGGATGTCTGGAATGGTCAGGCGCTGCATGGGATCGTGTTCACCATGACGACCAGATTGGAATGCCGGTTGGAAATTGATACCACGTACGGCTGGATGCTTGATCGCGAACTTGACGATCTCGCCGACCTCGTGCAAATTGACGAAGCGGTCGATAGCAGGCACGAGGATAACGCCCAATCCAATCTCTGCAAGTCGATCCAGGGCACGCAACTTCTGCGGCAAGATGTCTGGCTCGTCACGAATGATGCGATAGGTTTCCTCAGAAAATCCATCGAACTGGAAATAGATCGATGGGCGCACCTCGTTTAATTGCGCCAGAAATGCGTCGTCTTCCGCAATACGTTTGCCGTTAGTGTTCAGCATAACGTATTTGATATTCCGCTTTTTGGCCGCTTGCATCATTTCAATAATTTGCGGATGAATCGATGGCTCACCACCGGAAAACTGCACCACTTCTGGATTGCCCTCGGTTGCCACCAGGTGATCCAGAATCCCCTCAACTTCTTCAAGCGTCAGGTTGAAGCCAGCGCCAGCATTAGCAAAGCATAATGGGCAATCCATATTACAGGCACTATTGACCTCGATGATACCAAGGCAGGCATGCTGCTGGTGATCAGGACACAAGCCACAATCGTGCGGGCATCCATGCTCAATTTCGGTCGTAAACTCCAGCGGAATTGTGCCAGGCTTATTGAAACGCGCGGCTGCCGTATACGCCTGGGCATCACTATAAACCAATCCTTCGAACAGGCCATGCTCCGGGCAACGCTTGCGCATATAGACCTTGTTATCGCGTAGAAGAATGTGCGCATCGATCACACGGCGACATTCTGGGCAGATACTACGCGTCAATTCAAAGAAGACATAATCAGCATCCTTTTTCTTGACCGCAGTAGGTATGGTAAAAGTTGTTGTTTCTACCGACTGAACGGCATTGAGTGCAGATACGGACTGTGGGAGGATAGGTGATTGCTCGTTCATCGATACTCCTTTTTAGCTACAGGGGGAACACGTTTGCGGTAAAAAGGTGTAGGTAGGTTGGCGTCAAGGAGAAAATATGACCACACGATGCATGCATATTTTTTGCAGCACAACCTTACCGCCCTATAAAATACTACGCCAAATAGACGTTCTTAGATTACCAATTTTGTGGTCAAGTTTGATTGCGTTAGCTGCGCGCCCGATTAATTTCTGCATGCAATTGTACGGTGGCGGAGCACGCCGCTTCAGCGAAATCTGGCCCTGATGAGGCGAAAATAATGTTTCGTGAGGAACTGATGATCATGCCCCAACCACGACTGTCCTGACCAACCTTGACGATTGCATCCACATCCCCACCCTGAGCACCAATGCCCGGAACGAGAATAGGCATATCTCCAACGATGGCACGCACTCGCGCAAGCTCAGCAGGATAAGTTGCACCCACCACGAGCGCGCAATTGCCCTGGCTATTCCAGTCCTGGGCAACGCGCCGTGCCACTACCTGATACAATGGCTCACCAGCAGGACCAACGGAGAGATCCTGAAATTCGCCAGCACCAGAATTCGAGGTTCTGGCAAGCACAAAAATACCTTGCTCTTTGCGAGCGAGAAAAGGTTGCAAAGCTTCTTTACCAAGGTAGGGATGGACAGTGATGGCGTCAGCCCCAATTACCTCAAACGTTGAAGTCACATAGCCCATGTTCGTATTGCCAATGTCGGCACGTTTGGCGTCGAGAATGACGGGAACACGCGGATACTGTTCTTTTATATACTGAACGGTACGCACCAGTGCCTGCAGTCCATCTGCGCCCAACGCTTCATAAAAGGCTGAGTTGGGCTTATAGGCACAAACGAGGTCGCTGGTAGCATCAATGATGGCACGATTGAAGGCAAAGACCGCCTCGGCAACAGGCACATCTTGCTTGAGGAATGCTGGAATAAGAGCGTAGTCGGGGTCCAAACCAACACAAACGAAGTGATCCTGCTGCCAGCGCTGTTCTAACTGTGCTAAAAAGGAAGGTGTAACATTTGTTGAAGGTTGGACAGATGCTTGTTCAGTCATGGTTAATGCCTTTCTAAAAATGCTTTCCCTTTGCCTAATGTAGTGTTAATCGGCACGTGATTTTCACAGAGTGGACAATCCTCTGGGGCGTAGGTGTGCAGGTCAACAGAGGTGAGCGCGTGAATAGGCACGCCCCCCACATCTTGCGGCTGCACGTTGCCACGATTACAGAGCACAGTCAGACCAACAACGTTGCCCCCGTGTCGGCGAATAAGTTCCACCACCTGGCGAGCGGACCCCCCGGTGGTAAGAATATCCTCCGAGATCAGGATATTCTTGCCAGGAATATGCGCATCGTAGCCACGTGCAAAATAGAACTGTTTATCGACGGCATCATTGCCCTTCTGAGCATACACTGCCAGTGTTTCGCCACCAGCACGCCGGACGTTGAGATGATGGGCCACCCACTGCGAGAGGATAATGCCGCCCATCGCGGGACCCACGACAACGTCGATGGACGCGGACTCGTATGGACGTGCCATTTCTTGACAGAGCGAGGAAATCACACTGGTATGCAGATAGAGCGCATCCTTGTTGATGTAAACCGAACTATGGCGACCGGAGGTGTATACAAAGTGACTATCACTAACCACAGCCCCAACGTCACGAAACATTTGCATGATCTTTGGATCGTTCATCATCCCTGCCTCTCTATACGTTGCCCCTGGGGCTGCCCTTGAATCTCACCATCGCGGTAGACAAGCTTGCCACGCAAGAAGGTGGCAACCGGGCGGCCAATAAACATCATGTCTTCGTAAGCGGACCATCGATTTTTAGTAAAAAGATCCTCTTTGCGCACCGTCCAGAGATGCTCAACATCGATAACGGCAATGTCTGCATCTTTCCCTTCAAGCAAGCCACCCTTTTGCGCGAAGTCAAAGATGCGCGCGATATTTTGCGAGGTCACGTGAGCAATACACATGAGGCCCTCCTCAAGCGTCTCACGACCGAAGTGTTTGACCCATCCGCTCAGCAGCGATGGCAGCGTTTCCTGAAGGCCAGGCATGCCAGAAGCAACGTCCCAGACGCGCTCTTTCTGCTTCTCCGCCAATAGGTGCGGCGTATGCTCCGAGATAACAGCATCAATACGACCCGCACGCAACAGTTCCCAGAGCCGGTGTTGCTCGTCAGGCGTACGCAAGGCTGGCGCGACGTTGATCAAATTGCCGTACGCCTGGTAGTCAGCAGTGCTGAAGGCAAGCTGGTAGCTGGCAATTTCTCCAGAGACATCAACGCCGATCTGCCGACCGAACTCGACCGCGGCGAACTCTTCTGTGGTCGAAAGGTGCAATAGATGCAGTTTGACGTTGAATTGCTTTGCCAGGGCAATCATTTCCAACGCCGAGGTTAACACTACCGCAAGATTGCGCGCCTCGCTCCATACGGCGGGATCGTCGCGCTGCTCAAGGTCGCGATACTTGTGCGTAAAATAATTCACCAGTTCCTGGTTTTCAGCATGCAGCAGTGCCATGATCTGACGCTTGCCCAGGATCTCGAAGATGCGCGCGATATCGCCCAGGTACGGAATGGTCGTTGGCGTCGTGGCGTGACCGGCGGTAAAAATTTTGACTCCTGTGATCAGGCGCGTATCGATCTGCTCCAACTCGCCGATATCTTCGCGTGCCGTCCCCATGTTGATAGCAAAATCCGTGTACGCACGACCTTCGTAGCGTGCAATTTGCTCCTGCACGCGTTGCACCGTGGTCGTGGGAGGGCGTACATTTGGCATATCGAACACGGTCGTATAGCCACCAGCCAGGCCAGCACGCGTGCCGTGAGGAATGTCCTCCTTGTGCTCCAGACCAGGCTCGCGCATATGACCATGCACCTCGATCAGCCCTGGTAGGATATATTTGCCACGATAATCGAACGTGTGCGCATCGAGAGGTGCAAAACCCTCTTCAATGCGCGCAATCTTTCCATCGCTGATGGTCATAGTGCCCTGCACGATACGTTCGGGCAGAACAAGCGAGCCAAGTAGTTTCGTCGTCACGCTCATCTACTCCTTACTTGATCGGAGGAGCAACACACGTCGCCAGGTTGCCGTTGTTATCCGCGTGAATGTAGATGTTCTGCTCCCACGCCGGGTCCATTGTGGGATAATCAGCGCGATAATGACCGCCACGGCTCTCCTTACGCTCGATGGCCGCGACAATGATGGCCTCCGCAGTCTTGAGCATATCCTGAATTTCCAGGCAGGACTGCAGTTCGTGCACACTGTCGGCGGAGAGGTGAAGTGCCTCCTGGCGTAGTTCCTTCACAACCCGTCTGGCATGCTGCAATTTTTCTTCGTCGCGAATGAGGCCCACGTAATCCCACATCACGCTTTTAATACGCGGCAACATTTCAGCAGGCTTTGCCTCTGCATGTCGCTGAAGAAATGCCTCGGCGTACTGCACATCTTCATCAATATTCTGCTGCGCAATCGACTGTGCCGGGATATTTTTGACGTACTCAGAGGCCCTCATACCGGTGCGACGGCCAAAGACCTGACCTTCCGCGATGGAATTGCCACCCAAACGATTGGCACCATGCACGCTCCTGGTTACTTCCCCACACGCGAACAGCCCTTCCACGTTCGTCTCACCCCACTCGCTGATGTTGAAGCCGCCCATCATGTGGTGCATTGAGGGCGAAACCTCCATCATCTGCTTGCGAATATCAACACCAAATTCCAGGTGTTCGGCAAAGACATCAGGCACAATCTTCTCCGCCTTGCCTTCTTCCCAATGGGTGACATCGAGGTACACGCCGCCATTCTCCGTGCCACGGCCCTCCTGCACCTCCTGATAGATTGCACGAGCGACCTCGTCGCGCCCTGCCAGTTCCATGCGCTGCGGCTGATAGCGCTTCATGAAACGCTCGCCATCCCTATTCTTGAGGATACCGCCGTTGCCACGCACCTTCTCAGTGACCAGCGCCCCCTTCTTCTGTGGAAAGGCAATGCCGGTCGGATGGAACTGCACTAATTCCATGTCAACCAGTTCCGCACCAACATCGAGACCCCAGGCATAGCCTTCACCAGTATTGCTCGGCGCGTTGGTATTCACCTTGTACATGCTGCCACCGCCGCCGGTTGCAACAATGGTGGCCTTCGCCTGCACGATTTTGTAATCGCCGCTATGATTATCGATCAATATTGCGCCAACAACCTTGGTCCCCTGCTTGAGCAATTTGAAGACGTAGTGATCTTCCAAGAAGGGAACATCCAGGCGGCGCACCTCTGCCAATAGACCACTCATCATCTCGCGACCGGTATAGTCACCAGCGCACAGGTTCAACGGGGCCGATTGTTTGCCACTGGCCCAGGTGAAATACGTGCCATCGGGAAGACGATCAAAGCGCACGCCGTAGCGTTCCAGGTCACGCACGCGATCCGGCATTTCCTGCGCAAAGATCCCAGCCAGGTGATAGTTATTCACGTACCACCCGCCATTGATCGTATCCTCATAATGCTGCTGTGGAGTCGCTGGCTCTTTGATGGCAACATTGATACCACCCATGGCCCAACCGGTATGAGCCTCTTTGAGCAATTCTTTGGCAATCACCAGCACCTTCGCATTCGCTTCGGTGGCGGCAATAGCGGCACGCAGGCCCGCCCCACCGGAGCCAATAATTAAAATGTCGGTATCTATTCTTGCAACGGTCTTTACTGTGGACATACAGCGCTCCTTCGGTGTTAGTATTCGTTCCAGGATTTGATAGGGATGGTTGCCAGATCTTTCTCGGTAATCGCTTTGATGAACAGGCGAGCCTGCTTGATCTTCGTGAAAAGTTGCACATTGTGATCGACGGCGTAACGACGCATGGCGTAATCATCGTCAAGTTCTTTTTTAATGTGGCCCTCGACAATATTGATTGCCAGGTCAATTTTGTTTTCGCGGAAGTAGGTAATGACGTTGGGTGACTTGTCCTCGTGGATTTTGTAGAGCATGGTGGTTTCAACGCCGTGCGCACGCAAGAACGCGCTGGTCTTCTCGGTTGCGTAGAGCGGAATATCCAGCGTCGCCAACTGGCGCGCACTCTCCAAAAACTTCGCCTTTTTCTCATCACCACCCAGGCTGATGAAGGCGCCCTTGCGCGGAATATTGCCGCCAGTTGCCAGGATCGCCTTGAGATACGCCTCCTCAACATCTTCACCAAAGCAAGCGACTTCGCCTGTCGACGACATCTCGACGCGCAGGATTGGGTCAGCACCGGTGAGACGCGAAAACGAAAATTGTGGCGCTTTTAGGGCGACGAATTTTGGCTTTGGCACCTCTATCGGCGCAACCTTATCCGTAAAGATGACATCAACAAATATTTTCATAAAATTGATGCCGGTCACTTTCGAGATAAAAGGGAAGGTACGCGAGGCGCGTAAGTTTACCTCGATCACATAGACATCGTTATCCTTCGCCAGAAACTGCATATTGAAGGGACCGGTAATTTCCAATGCTTGCGCTATCGCACGCCCAACCTCTTCAATACGTTGCAACGTTTGCGCATTGAGGTTTTGCGGCGGCAAGACAATTGTGGCGTCACCAGAATGCACACCAGCATTTTCAATATGTTCAGAGATCACGAACGCTTTGACTTCACCACGCTGCGCCACAGCGTCCAATTCTACCTCTTTGACCTTGCGTAAGAACCTGGATACCGTAACCGGGTACTCAGGCGAGACCGCTGCGGCTTCCTGTACATACTGCACCAGTTCTTTATCATCGTAGCAGACGTTCATGGCGCTGCCGGAGAGCACGTACGAAGGGCGCACCAGCACCGGGTAGCCGACACGATCAGCAAAACGGGTCAAGCCGTCCAGATCAGCGAAAGCATCCCATTCCGGCTGTTTGATGTGGAGCGTATCGAGCAGGGCAGAAAACTTGTTGCGGTCCTCGGCGCGGTCGATATCCTGGGCATCGGTACCAAGCAGACGCACACCATAGTTTTGCAGCGCTTTAGCACGATTATTGGGCGTCTGCCCACCCACAGCCACAATGACGCCGTACGGCGACTCGAATTCACAGATGTCAGCGATACGCTCGAATGTTAGCTCATCAAAATAGAGGCGATCAGAGGTATCGTAATCAGTCGAGACCGTTTCGGGATTGCAATTGATGACGATGGAGCGCTTGTTGTATTTGCGCAGGGCCTCGATGGTGCTCACGCTGGTCCAGTCAAACTCGACCGAAGAGCCGATACGATATGGACCCGAACCTATGACAATCACGCCATCGTCAGCAAGGGGTTGCACGTCGTGATGTTGCGCGTTATAGGTTGTGTATAGATAGTTGGTATCGGAGGGGAATTCGCCCGCCAGTGTATCGATCTGAAAAACGTACGGCGTCACCCCCAACCGTTTGCGTAGCACCCGAATTTCCAGCCCCGTTTTGTCCGTCAGTTCACCGATGCGCTTATCGGAGACGCCGATCTGCTTCAACGTCTGCATACGCTGAAACGAGAGGTCCTGGCTGGTCTGCAATGTTTTTTCTTGATCGACGATGTGCTTAATGCGCTCTAAAAACCAGGGGTCGATACCAGTAATCTCATAGATTTCCTGCACCGACATAGAGTTGCGCAAGGCGAACGCAAGCGCAAACATACGCTTAGGTGTGGGCGTGTGCAGATACCGGGTGATGATATCGACGGTGTCGGTGTGCGCAAAGGCTTTTTCTGAGGTAGCTCCTTCGAAGTCCAGATCAAGCATGCGAATGGCTTTTTGATAGGCTTCCTCAAAGGTACGCCCAATACCCATCACCTCACCAACGGACTTCATGCCGGTGCCAATCGTCTCATCGACGTTCTTGAACTTATCAAGGTCCCAGCGCGGAATTTTAACCACGGCGTAATCCAGACTCGGCTCGAAGCAGGCTTTGGTCACACCCGTGACCCGGTTGGTCAGGTTGGTCAAGCTATACCCAAGTGCCAGCTTGGCAGCGATATACGCCAGAGGATAGCCGGTTGCTTTGCTGGCGAGAGCGGAGCTGCGAGAAAGACGCGCATTCACCTCGATCACGTAATACTGCGAGGTGCGCGGATCAAGCGCGAACTGCACGTTACACTCACCCACAATGCCCAGGCTGCGCACAATGGTGATGGCCGCCGTACGCAGCGTATGATACTCCTGGTTGGTGAGTGTCTGGCTGGGTGCAATCACGATGGACTCGCCGGTATGGATGCCCAGCGGGTCCATGTTCTCCATGTTACATACGGTAATACAATTGTCCTCGGCATCGCGCACCACTTCGTATTCGACTTCTTTGTAGTGGTGCAAGTACTGCTCGATTAATACTTGAGGCGCAAAGGCCAGCGCGCCACTCACGATGCGTTGCAATTCAGCAAGATCGTAAGCGATACCCGAACCTTGACCACCCAGGGCATAGCCAGCGCGCACCATCAACGGCACGCCGATTTCCTCGCCGATCCGTAGCGCATTTTCCAACGTTTCCGCACTCTCGCTGTGGGGTGTCGGGATATCAATGCTATGCAGATGGTGCGAGAACTCTTCGCGGTCCTCAGTCAAGATGATCGCCGTAATGGGCGTCCCCAGAATGCGTACACCGTAGCGCTCAAAAACGCCGCTTTTATACAGTTCGATACCACAATTCAAAGCCGTCTGCCCACCGAACGAGAGCAGAATACCGTCTGGGCGCTCTTTGGCAATAATTTTCTCAACAAAGAAAGCGGTAACTGGCAGAAAATAGACGGTATCGGCCAGTGATTTAGACGTCTGGATGGTGGCGATATTGGGATTGATCAGGACAGTTGCCACACCCTCTTCGCGTAGGGCTTTGAGCGCTTGCGAACCAGAATAGTCGAATTCGCCCGACTGACCAATTTTGAGTGCACCCGCACCCAATACCAACACTTTGCGTAATGTTTCCATATACTACTTTTTTGCCCTCTCAAGGAAGTAATCAAAGAGCCAATCGGTATCCATTGGCCCAGGAGCAGCCTCAGGATGAAATTGCACAGAGAAAAACGGCTGCCGCACATGACGCATGCCCTCGTTTGTGCCGTCGTTAGCATTAACAAACCAGGGTGCAAAATCTGCCGGCAAAACCTTCACCGCAAAGCCGTGGTTCTGTGTCGTAATATAACAGCGCTGCGAATTGTGTAGCAAGCACGGCTGATTCTGGCTGCGGTGCCCGAACTTGAGCTTAAATGTCTCGCCACCAGCAGCCAGCGCCAACAGTTGATGCCCAAGACAAATACCAAGCGTTGGAACTTTACGCGCCAGTGCCTCTCTTATTGTGGAAATGGTCTGTTCAGCCATCTCTGGATTACCCGGACCATTTGAAATAATCAGACCATCGAACTGGAAAGGATCTTCGAGGGAGAACAGGTCGTAATCCCAGGGCACGGTTACAACTTTCACGTTGCGAGCAAGCAGGCTGCGTACAATGTTGCGCTTGGCACCACAATCGATGAGCCCAATCGTCTGTTCGCCCTCGCCCTCTACAACAACCCGCTTTGCCGAGACACGAGCGACCAGGTTTTCGGTATTCGGGTTCCAGAAAGGGATATCTTCATCGAACACTATCTTGCCCAACATGGCACCATGCATACGAATATGCTGGGTAAGCAGGCGGGTATCTTTCAATTCCAACGCCGGAACCTTTTCGCGCTGGAGCCAGGAGCGTAAGCTCATGGTGCTATGAGCATGAGAAGGGGTATCGATGTAGTTCGAGACGAGCAAACCAGCAATGCGGATTTTCTCGTTCTCCCATTGAGAGAGTTCGGGCACGCCGTAACTACCAATGATGGGGTAGGTCATCGCCAAAATCTGGCCTGCGAAGGAGGCATCGGTAATGGCTTCGGGATACCCAACCATGCCGGTACAGAAAACCACTTCACCAGCAGTAGGACTCTCATAACCAAAGGAAACACCTTCAAAACGTGTCCCATCTTCCAGCACCAATGCGCCATATTTTTGCGCCTTTTCTTGCGCTAACGTCGCCCGCACAGCCTCATCAATCAGAACAGTACTCGTCATCAGATTATTGCTCATCGTTGCCCCTTTATTACTCATTTTTATGCTCTTCCAAGAATAAGTGCCAATAGTGCCATGCGAGTATACAGACCATTCCTGATCTGTGCTTGCAGGTAAACAGCCCGTGCATCCGTATCTACCGACGAATCGACGGAGTCAACGCGGGGGAGTGGGTCCATAAGGATCATATCTTTGCTGGCGTAGCGCTCCAACAATTGCGGAGTAGCAACCAGCGATGCCTTCACAACGTCCTGGTATTCGCCAAGGGATGTGAAACGTTCTTTTTGGATGCGTGTCCAATACCAGAAATGGCAGTCGCCGGGAATATCCTGCTCGCGACTGATTTCATGCACCTGGACACCAAGCGAGCCGAAATAATCGAGGTCTTCAGGACGCAGGCGCAACTGAGGCGGCGTCAGGACATACACGGTATTGTGTCCGAAGAGTGCAAGCCCACGTATGAGCGAATGCATGGTACGGCTATTGAGCGCATCACCCACCAGTAAACCGCTCAAGTGGTCAAGGCAACCAAACTTCTCATAAAGCGTGTACAGATCGAGTAGCGTCTGCGTGGGATGTTCGTTATTGCCATCGCCAGCGTTCACCACCGGCACAAGCTGGGCGGCATCAGCGGCTCGTTGAGCGGAACCGGCCAGGGGATGGCGAATGATGAGCGCGTCTGAATAGGCTTCGAATACCTGAATGGTATCTTCAAATGACTCACCTTTGGAGACGGAAGAAACGGTTTCAGGATTTTGGATCTCGACGGTCTGTCCCCCCAGGCGTTTCACGGCGGCAGCAAACGAGCCAAAGGTGCGACTAGAAGGCTCAAAGAAAAGCAATGAGACCAGCAGACCGGCCAGCATACGCGAATCTTCGTGCTGCAACGCCATGCGTTTCATCGTGTGGGTTAAATGAAGCAACGTGCGAATATCGTCCGGCGCAAACTGGTCCAGTGAAACAATATCTTTGCCAACAAAGTTACCGGCAATTTTCACAAGAGTATCTTTCTGCCTAAGTACACTTTGACGCATATACTCTGCCCTCCGTGTTTGGTCCATGCTGCTGACATGGCCTGCTGCATTTGGAACGCGCATTGATGTACAAACGTTGATTTTACCAGCCACAAAAACATCAGGTTGATAGGTCATCCTTTTCCTCGCGTCTAATGTGCGAGGAGCGGGACAAGGGATGCAGGTATTAAGAGGTCTGCCACTGACGACAGCGTCAGTCAATACGTTGAAGACCTAGAATGTCAAAAAAAAACCTCACCCCCAAATCAACGGGGTGAGGAAGAACTACTCTTCCTGAGAAGAAGAGAAGCACCAGGGCCATCGTGTTCGAGGAAACACTGATCCATCCAAACTAGTTCGATGTGTATCATGCCTACCTTTATGAACATGATGATGCCGTGCCTCTTCTCTCATATAAACGGGATGTTGGTTTCAAATTGCTAAAATTATACCCGCAGATCGTGGAGATGTCAAGGGGAACTCGCTATGCCTACAGGATAAGCAAGGCTATACGAACAGGTGTCGGTTGGCGTCGGTGGCTGGTGTCGATGAAAAAGTAGCCATAAGAGCGCATTACAAGCGGAATTAGCTCATGTGTCGGTGGCGTCGGTGGTGTCGGGATATATTCCATCTCACCGCTCCTCCGAAGAAGGGGATACCTCGCCGACACTACCGACGCCACCGACGCCAGGCATAAAATGGCTATATAAGCAGGTTTATCGTCTTTTTTTCATCGACACCAGCCACCGACACCTGTTCTTCGTAATGTACGCCAGGTAATCGGCGGGATATGCTTCACTTTTGCTCTACTGGCCCGACCACAGCAGTGTCAACGCTAGCTTGCTGCCCTGCAATACGCCAGGTAACACGGGATCGTGAGAACCACGCCAGCAAAACTCGCTGGTGGGGCCTAACGTCATTTGACGCCGCCACAGTGAACCAGCAGTGTCCCGTTGCATTGTTGGTTGCAGCAGATTGTACAACTCCTCGTAAGGCATACCAGCAGGTTTTGAGAACCAGCAGGCAGTTTGTGATGTCGCAAGATCTGGCGTACCAGAGTGCGGCCTGTACAATCCAGCCGTACCGCCCACGGCGTTGCTGGCAGCGCGATCATGAGGAGCTTTGCGTTGCCCCGTTACAGCGGTCTCGTTCAACACGTCAAGCACAGCCGAGTTCTCAACTAGGTACCAATCTTCATAGGTTGCCCCCGCTTCGTCAGACCACGGCGCACGTGGTAAACGAAACACGATCGAAAAGAGAAAGCCAGCGGGCTTCTGCGCGCGTAAAATTTCATGAAAGGCGACAAGGTTTTTTTCGTAGATCTGGACGTCAACGCCAGATGCAGGCCGATGCCAGAAGACATACGCGAGCATGACAGAACATTCCTTCCCTCATAAAAACTTTCATTGCCACTATTTTGGCTATAAGAAACTTTTATGAACCAGAGACGGCCGTGACATCAAAAATCAACGTGGCATTCGCTGGAATCGTTGGAGGCTGGCCCTGTGCACCGTAGCCTAACGACGGGGGAATGATCAAACGCCGTGTCCCGCCCACTTTCATGCCGATCAGGCCCTCGTCCCAGCCCTTAATGACTTGGCCTTGTCCAACCGTAACCGAAAAAGGTTGACCACCATGATCGTACGAACTGTCGAACTTCTTCCCGTTGCTTTGTAGCCAGCCGGTATATTGTACAGAGATTTTGTTACCAGAGGCCACGGTCTTACCCGTGCCCTGCTTCACGTCGATGTACTGCAAACCACCGGGCAACGTCTTGGGCGTGCCTGTAACAGCCGGAGGAGTGGCCGGACCAGCAGAAGGGGTGGGCGTGATCGAAGCTAAAGCGGTCGCGGTTGCATGTTTGCTTTGTAGAGCTTGTTGATTTGCCTGGTAATTGTGATACTCGACGAAACCAAGCCAGACCACGATAATGACCAGGACTACTACCACCACGCCAACGATTGTGCGTTGACGTTTACGACGACGAGCCAGGCGCATCTGGCGTTCCTGCTGACGCTGACCAAGACGAGCGCGCCTGGCGGCATCATTTTGATTGTTAAGAGCCTGGGGCATAGCGACATCTCTCCTCATAACACATTATTAAACAAGAGCATGTCGAGGTTATCATTACTTTGAATTTCTGACAAGAGGGGTGCAACACATTTGAGCGATGGTGTAAGGGATGACCAGCGGTGCTCCCCTCACTATCGCTTAATCCTACAGTTGTATATGACCAGTCAGTTACCCCGCGTCTGAATGACGGGGGCTTGTGTCTGAACTCCACCGCAACTCAGCATAGCGTGTAAGCCGTGCTGCTTTGGCTTCATCGTTCGACACATCAGGGCGTACCGACAAGACGCCCGTACTCATCCAGTCTTGCCGGATGAGCAGCGTTCTCAAGGCAATATTCCGAGCACCGATTAAATCGGCATGCAGGATAAAATGGCAACTTTGGCAATGAAACGTCAAGCCCTTGTTGGGGCGGTTCTCTTTGGTGGTATGCCCACAACGAGGGCATGCCTGAGAGGTATAGTGCGCATCAACATTGATCGCCATGCTCTCATGCAACAGGGCTTTGTAGGCAATCATCCCGTGCAATTCAGCAAACGACCATTTGGAAGTCGTCGCATTCGCACGGCGTTGCTTCTTCGTGGCCTTTTTCCCATGTTTGCGTCGTGTGCGTTCACGAATGTTGGTCAAATGCTCCAAGCCGATGAGCGCATGAGGATGCGTCTGGACGATGGACTTACTGATCGCGTGATTGACGTCGGCTTTCAACCGTCTCTCTCGTCCACTGATCGCCACCAGACGGCGCGTTGCGGAACGAGTGCCTTTGTGTTGCAGACGTTTTCTCACCCGAGCATAATGATTGGCTTTGGCCCGGACCTGCTTCCCAGAGAAAAATTGTGCTTGGTTCTCTTTCGTGGTCGTGGTTGCCAGGTAGCGTACCCCGACATCCACCCCGACGATCTCGCGATGCTGCTCTGGCACGGGATCAGGCGTCTCGATTTCCAGAGAGACGAGCAAGTAAAAGCGTTTCTTGGGCTTGTCGTACCACAGTTTCGCAGCCCCGAGGCGCGCCCCCTGTCCAATGAGGTCAACGTGCCTGGTGTAGCCCGTGTAGGAGACAATCACCCGACCGGAAAGCGTCAAGATACTCACCTGCCGCTCTTTCTTGAAACTGTAGTCTTTTCCATATTGATAGGTCAAGGTAGGAGAAACATACCTGGGTGCCTGATCCAGGCCCTTGTAGCGTTTCCTGGTGCGTGCCTCTTGACGCGCAGCAGCATTTTGCTTGACCTTCGTCCAGAGGGCTTTATAGGTCGCACCAACCTGACGAGGGACAGAACAGGCCATTTGCGAGGGGAGATGAAAACGAGCACGAACCTCATCATAGGTTCCTTCTTGCAAGCCAACTTTATTGCTCATTTTCTGATGAGCAAAGGCATACTCAGACACATAATTGAGGGCATCACGATAGGCAAGTTGCGTAGCACGCACTGCCTGAAATTGGATTGCATCGGTATGCAGTTTCAATTTGGCTGTTAGCATTGTTTTCATGCGTTTGATTGTATCAACTATTCATCGGTTTGTCAAGGAAACAATTGTGTTGAAGGAAAAAGGAGCGCCGCATTCCTCCCCATGTGTGAAGCACAGGGGCATCCTGCAGCGATAGGAGGTGAAAGCGCTTCGACGCTTGTAATGGCTCAATCGTGCGAGAGCCTGATGAGCACGTCGCCAGTATGACCAACCCAGGTGATAGGCAAACGAGAGAGGTGGTTTGCCAACGAGACAAAGGAAAAGCCGCCGGATTTCGGCAACGCTCAGGGGAACCATTACTGGGAAATCAGAAGACAGATGGGCTTGAACAGGATCGGCTGCTTCTGGCTCTGGCATTTGGAGCGTTTGCTCAGACTTTTTTTGGCGCGTCTTCTTCCCCATTAGCTCGCAAAGCCGCTAAAAAGGCCAGAGCAAGCATTGAGAGAGTTATGTGACGGTACCAACCGTGAAAGGTCCGGACTTCGTACTCATCCAGGCCCACTTCTCCTTTTCCTTCCTCAAAACACTGCTCTACTGTCCAGCGCGCGCCGAAAGCCTTCACCATCTCCTCCAAAGAGGTGGAAGTCGGGAGCAAAGACCAGAACATAGGCCATCTCCGCAGGTTTAGCTTCCTCGTCTAAACCTCGCCGCACCAGTAGCCAGCGCTGCCACCCGCTGGTCTCCGGTACCGCGAGTTCGATGCGCGCCCATGCGAAGAGGCGGGGTCCTTTGCTCCCCGTGCCTGCACTCAGCTCCTGCCAGTCCTCCCGAACCAGGCCGCGTGCCACCTGATCCACTCGCCTACAGGTTCCCTGCATGTCCACATACTCTTTGCAGGCTACCACCAGCGCATATGCCTGCTTACGGGACTCCAGACCAGCCCGCAGCGACTGTGCACTTCCATAGACGGTATTAGCACCCAGGCACCCAGGCACCCAGGCGACCTCCAGCCCTGCATCCAAACTGCGCCACAGCATACGGGCTGCCAATTCTGGTTTGGTGGCAAAGCTCACCTCTTCGGGCACCTTAGCTGCGCAAGGCACCGGTCGGGGTCCTGAACCCAACTCTTGGGGAGATACAACTCACGGTCCAGCAGCGTATGCCCCCTGGCACTTGCGTACGCCAAGAACACGCCAATCTGGCAGTTTTTCAATGCGCCCTGCTGTGCCGCTGTACTGTCGTTGCACTCCCACCAATTTGATGCCTTTTTTCAAAAAACCCGTCTCATCAAGCACTACAACCGCATTGGGAGTCGCAAGTGTTTCCAAAATATAGGCACGCAGCGCATCTTGCATCACGTCGCAATCCCATTTGGCCCAATCTAGCAAACGATGTATCGCATACGGGG
>DATAYF010000326.1:0-5525 GCA_036272735.1 Ktedonobacteraceae bacterium | reverse complement strand
AGAGGGATATATTGATGGGTATGTATGGCTTCCGAGGCCATACATACCCATCAATATATCCCTCTATAGATTTCCCCCCTCGACGCCTGCTAGTCGCCTTGTTATAATGCCAGGTGATGATGCTTTCACGACTTTGAAAATAAAGGGGATATTCCTTGTCAGCGATAACAGGCGGAAATTTGGTAATAGGACAATCCGGTGGGGCCACTGCAGTCATCAATGCCAGCCTGGTTGGGGCAGTTGAGGCCGCACTAGCCGATAGCCGGATACAGCACGTCTATGGCATGTTGCACGGCATCGAGGGCTTGCTGCGAGCGGATCTGGTAGATCTACGCCAGCAGCCAAGCGCGCTGTGGGCACAATTGAAACACGCGCCGGGGGCGGCCCTTGGTGCTTGCCGCTATAAATTACGGGCGGAAGATCCTGACCGTGCTATTGAGATTTTCCAGCGCTACGATATTCGTTACATGCTGTATATCGGCGGCAATGATTCCGCTGATACGGCTCAGCGTCTCTCTGCGGCAGCTCAACAACGTGGGTATGCTCTTCAAGTAATCAGCATTCCGAAAACGATTGACAACGACCTGCCTTTTACCGACCATTGTCCAGGGTATGGAAGCGCGGCGCGTTTTATCGCGCAGGTCACCATCGACTCGACCATGAACACTGTCTCCATTCCCTGGCATTATCCTGTGAAGGTAATAGAAACCATGGGGCGTGATGCTGGCTGGCTCGTGGCCTCCTCCGCTTTAGGCAAGCGCGATGAGCTTGATCCGCCCCATATTATCCTGATGCCTGAGCAGCCGTTTGTTGCCGAGCGCTTTTTGGCGCAGGTCGAGGAGGTGTATCGGCGTGTGGGCTATGTGGTGATTGTGGCAGCCGAGACGATCCGTGACGAGCGGGGCCAGGCGTTGGGTAGCGCTATGCAGGTAGGTACCGACGCATTCAAACATCCGCTGCTCAGTGGCGCGGCACAGTACCTGGTAGAGTTGATCACGCGTGAGTTGAAACTACGCGCGCGCTTCGATAAGCCGGGCGATCTGCAACGCATGGTTTCTGCCTACGTGTCTGCTACCGACCAGGAAGAAGCGTATAGAGTAGGGAAGGCAGGAGCACAGGCGGTGTTAGCGGGCGAGAGCAATAAAATGATCACCTTGATTCGCGAGCACGAACCGGTTTATTATTGTAGTACCGGTCTTGCCGATCTGGATAAAGTCGCCAATGTGCAGCGACTGATGCCTGATGCCTACGTCGATGCGCGTAAGACGATGGTAACACCGGCCTTTATCGAGTATGCCTCGCCATTGATTGGGGGGCCGTTAACACATCATGCTCAATTGATAAAAACACGAGTGCAAAAATCATGACACAATTGAAACGAGCTATTTTGATCGTGCTCGATGGCGTTGGCGCTGGTGCTAATTCTGACGCCGCGGCGTATGGAGACGAGGGAGCCAGCTCTCTTGAGCATTGTGCGCAGGCCATCGGTGGTTTAGCGCTACCGCACCTGGGCGCTATCGGCCTGGGCAATATTACGTCTATCGTGGGTACGCCGCCACGTGACGCGTGCAGCGGTGCGTACGGCCGTATGAACTCGGTCGCGGCTGGCAAAGACAGCGTGGCTGGACATTGGGAGATGACCGGCGTGGTATTGCAGCAGCCGCTGCCGACCTACCCGCGTGGCTTCCCACCTGCAATTGTCAGCGCTTTCGAGCAGGCTATTGGTCGCAAGGTCATCGGCAACAAAGCCGCTTCGGGGACAAAGATTATTCAAGAATTGGGCGAAGAGCATTTGCGCACCGGTTCCCCGATCCTGTATACCTCTGCCGATAGCGTGTTTCAGGTCGCGGCACACCAGGACATCATTGCTTTGCCTGAATTGTATGCTATGTGTGAAACCGCGCGCGGCATGTTGACCGGCGACGACGCCGTGGGTCGTGTGATTGCACGACCATTTATCGGCACGCCGGGGGCGTTTCAGCGCACCGAGCATCGGCGCGATTTTGCCCTATCACCATTAGGTACTTCGCTGCTCGACCGCTTGCAGGCGGCGGGAAAAGATGTTATTGGTATTGGGAAAATTGAGGATTTGTTTGCCGGAAGAGGACTGACCGAGCGAGATCATACCGAGACCAACAGTGAAGGTATGGCGGCAACGTTGCACTGGCTGGAGCGTGACTTCAGCGGCCTCCTTTTTGTCAACCTGGTGGAGTTTGATATGCTGTGGGGGCACCGGCGCGATAGCCAGGGCTATGCGCGGGCCTTGCGGTCCGTGGATGATTGGCTACCCGCTGTGCAAGAGCGTATGCGTCCTGATGATGCCCTATTTTTCTCTGCTGATCACGGCGTCGATCCCACGTTTCGTGGCACCGATCATACACGGGAACGTGTGCCCGTGTTAGCGTATGGCGAGCCAGTTCGTGCTGGCGTTAATCTTGGTGTGCGCGCATCGCTGGCGGATATGGGGCAGACGTTGGCTGAAGCTTTTGGTGTGTCGACGCTGGCAGCCGGTACAAGCTTTGCGCATGAAATTGGATTGTTATGACAGAGATACGTGTAAATATAACGAGGCAGAAGATACCTCTGCATGGGGAGCGGGTGTACTTACGTCGTCCAACAGTGGATGATGCTGGCGACGTATTCAATTGGGAACGTGACGACGAGGTATGGCGCTACGATATTCGCCGTCCTTATTCGCGTACAATGGGTGAATTTTTGCCTATTTTTGAACGTAACTATGTGCGAGGGAACGGGCGACAATTCTGGTACATTATTGAAAACGAGGAGCACGTGCCTATCGGGACGATCACGTACTTTAATGTCGATGATCGTTTGAGTCAGGCAGAAATTGGCCTGGGAATAGGGCGCAAGGTGCAGTGGGGCAAAGGCTACGGAACCGATGCTATTCGCACGCTCGTACAGCAACTGTTTTCGTCGTCCAGGGTTGCGCGGGTGTACGCGGAAACGGCACAGGCGAACCAGCCCGCGCGTCGTGCCTTTACGAAGGCCGGTTTTAGTGAAGTCGGCGAGATATACGATCCCAGAAGTTCAGGCGCTCCGTGGGTATTATTAGAAATCTGGAAACGCTAACGGACGAGATGGATAAAAAGAAAGGTACTTTTTAGCAATTATGACCACAAAAGCTGTTGATCCTGCCCTCTTTGGGGCGTATGACGTACGTGGCATCTACGGTGAGAATCTAACCGATGACGCGGCGTATCGCATCGGGCGTGCTGCTGCGCAATATCTGAACGCACCCGAAATCGCGGTTGGCCGCGATATGCGTCTCTCGTCTCCTGCATTGTCGTCAGCCCTGATCAAAGGCATTACCGATCAAGGGGTGAACGTAGTAAAACTTGGCATGACGACCACCGACGAACTCTATTTTGCGGTCGGCAAATTCAACTACGCCGCTGGCGTGATGGTCACCGCCTCCCATAATCCCGGCAAGTACAACGGCATGAAGTTCTGTCGTGCTCAGGCATTTCCCATCAGCGCGGACTCTGGTTTAGCCGATATACGCGACCTGGCGGTCAGTGGCAATTTTGCCGAACCGACGAAGAAGGGCCAGGTCATCGAGCGTGACGTGACCGATGATTATGTGAACCATGCCCTGTCGTTTATCGATGTAAGCAAGATTAAGCCGCTCAAGGTGGTGATCGATGCTGGTAACGGCATGGCTGGCATGGTAATGCCGCGTGTCTTTAAGCATCTGCCGTGTGAACTTGTGCCGCTGTATTTTGAGCTGGATGGCAACTTCCCCAATCACCCGGCCAGCCCAATTGAGCCTGAGAATACCGCTGACCTGTGCCGCAAGGTGCGCGAGGTCGGCGCGGATATGGGGGCTGCGTTCGATGGGGACGCCGACCGCATGTTTCCGGCCGATGAAAAGGGCAACATCGTCGATGGGTCGATGGTCACAGCAATGGTTGCCAACAGCCTGCTCCACAAACATCCCCATTCGACGATCCTTTATAACCTGATCGTCTCCAAAAGCGTGCCAGCATTGGTGCGCGAGTTGGGGGGCACAGCGGTGCGTACGCGCGTCGGGCACTCGTTTATTAAGGCGGAGATGCGTAAACGTGATGCCATTTTTGGCGGCGAACATTCCGGTCACTTCTACTTCCGCGACAACTGGTTCGCGGATTCGGGCCTGATCGCTTTTCTGGTGCTGCTGGAACTGGTCTCGGTCGAAAATAAGCCGCTATCGCAGATCATGCAGCCCCTGGATAAGGGCGTGCGTAGTGGCGAGGTCAACAGCAAGGTTAGTGATGCGCAGGCGAAATTAAAGGCCCTCGAAGAGAAATTTGGGCAGGGAGCGAAGTCTGTAGACCATCTCGATGGCCTGACAGTGGATTACGGTGACTGGTGGTTCAATGTACGCTCTTCCAATACTGAACCCTTGTTGCGCCTCAATATCGAAGCTAACAACCAAAAATTGATGGAAGAGAAGCGCGACCAGGTGTTGGGGTTCATTCGCGACAAGTAGCCACTGTTTTTTTGCATGCGTAATCTTCACAAACATGTATGTTCTCAAAACATATAAAGGAACATTAATGGTTTCGCGAAACCATTAATGTTCCTTTATATGTTTACACTAAACTTCTGTTGCCCATTACCGTTTTGCGAAAGGAAGCCGATGGTAAAGGTGCGCATATCTGCTGGACCGGTGAAGACCACGCGGCCGGATGCCCCTTGCGCGTTGGCTTTGAGCGTATTGGGGAGAGTATTGTCGATAGGGGGCTGGCTGTAGCCGTTGCTGACGAGTCGCAGATAATCAAAGCCGAAGCCGGGAGTGACGGCGCTGTTTTCGGTGTTGTCCACGGCGAAATTGAAGACATAGAATTGTTGTCCAACTTTGCACTGGCTGCCCTGGTAGGCATAGCGGGTCTCGACGCTGGTCAGGTGATACATGAGTATGTGTCCACTGAAATCATAGGTGAATAGATCATGCAGGGGATAGGTTTTGCTAGCGTAATGGCTGCCGTCAAAGATTCCCCGGAAAGGTATTGTGACCAGTGACTCGCTCATGGCGGTGGAACCTAATTGTAGCGCTAGTGCGCGCAAAGGCACATTGTTTTGTACCGCAAAATCAAGCCAGCCGCTTGCGCTTCTGCCCGCTTGAAGTTCGCTAGAGAAGCTGGAGTTTGCCGGGGCGATAGGTTGCATATGGGGAACGATCAAACGATCACTATCGTCGTACGTAATCCTGGCCTGATCGCTGTTGGTATTGGTAACACGTATGTTGAGGCGAACGGTAGCCGGGCCGGGGCGAATGTTGTCATCGGTAAAATAAGTGGCATATTGTGCGCTGATCACTGTAATATCTAATCCTGCGTAGGGAGCGGTTCGCTGCACTTGCATAGTTGTGATGGGCGCAGCAGGTGTTTTGCCTGATGTGCTGTTGGCCTGCATGTTTTTGAGCCAGGTATTCAGTGGCGAGCTCAGTCCGCCGAAAATGAGCACCACGACGAGCAGTGCAATGCAAGGCCAGAACCAGGGCGCAGACCCTTTTTCCTGGATGG
>DATAYF010000325.1:0-8396 GCA_036272735.1 Ktedonobacteraceae bacterium | reverse complement strand
AGCCCATGTCACCCTGGCTGTTCGTAGCATAGAAGCGGGTGAAGCAGTTGCCGAAGAGATCAAGCAAACGACCGGGAATCCAAACATCATCCCTGGCAAACTCGACCTGTCTGACCTTCGGTTGGTGTATGCCTTTGTCAAAGCGTGGAACGACCCACTTGACATTCTTGTGAATAATGCCGGGGTCATGGCCATCCCACAGCGTCAGCTCAGCGCCCAGGACCACGAAATGCACTTTGCAACCAATCATCTTGGTCACTTTGCCTTAGCACTCGGCCTGCATGATGCGCTGGCTGCTACACACCATGCGCGCATTGTTTCGGTCAGTTCCGTGGGGCATATCAATGGGGATGTCGATTTTGATGATCTCGACTTTGAGCATCGGCCATACGATCCGTGGTTGGCCTATAGTCAGTCCAAAACGGCGAATATCTTATTTGCCGTAGAAGCTGCGAGACGCTGGGCAGCCGACGGCATCGTGGCGAATGCCTTGAACCCTGGACGGATCTGGAGGACGAATCTAGGGCGATATCTCGATCAGGTATCTGTTGGTCTTGGGCAAGCAGGTTCGGCAAGCACAGGGGTATCCGTGAAAACTCTTGAGCAAGGTGCAGCAACGTCCACACTGCTCGCTGCTTCCCCACTCGTCGAGGGAGTCACCGGTCGTTACTTCGAAGATTGCCAGGAAGCTGAACCCTATCAACCCGGTATCCGCCGTGGTATCGCTGCCTTTGCCCTGGATTCAGAGCACGCGAAGCGACTGTGGGAGATGTCATTTGGGATGCTGTCGTGATAATTCTCGCGGTCCGAGCTCTTCGCGCTCATCCTCTTCCTTCCAAGGTCTGGTTGGTTTGTTTCATCTCGGCATAATTTAAGAGAAGATGGCCCATGACTTCAGGCAAACCCATGGGGCCAATTCAGCTTAGATAGTTGACACGTCAATATTGACGTGTCAATATTGACGTGTTAACTATCTATATTATTGACATGTCAATAAGAAAAGAGGGCTGATGAAGGCGCCCAATGAGGAGGTCTGCGACACATGAGGAGTGACCAAACGACAGCGGGTTCGGCTGCGAGGCGGCGGATAACGGCTCAGGAGTTGGCAATCTGGCGTTCCCTGCTCGATACAACCGCCGAGCTGCGCAAGGTGCTGAGTGCGCAGCTCCAGGAGTCCGGTCTTTCGCCTGGTGACTACCAGGTGCTGCTGGCGTTGAAAGAAGCCGAGGGCTCGCGGCTGCGCTCATCGGAACTGGCTACGACCATCGAGTGGGAGCGTAGCCGATTGTCCCACCATCTCGGACGGATGGAGCAACGCGATCTCATCCGGCGCGAGGACTGCGCCACCGACAATCGCGGAGCCGAGGTTTCGCTCACGGAAAGCGGCGCGGCGGCATTCCGGCGGGCGAGTGCGCCCCACTTGCGGGCCATCAAGAAGCATTTTGTGGATGCGCTGACTTCCGAGCAATTGGAAGCGCTCGCTGATGTCTTGCAGTCGCTCCAGCGCCATCTCCATGCGGAGGAAAGTGCTGGTTACACAGGAGGAACCTATTGATGACCACTGTCAACCTGCCACAGGCGCGGCTGCCCCGCATCGCTGTGCTCGGAGCGGGTCACGTCGGCCCGATTCTTGCACGGCTCGCTGTAGAGGCGGGCTACCCGGTGTCGATCGCGGCATCGGGGAACCCGGAGCAGATTGAGTTGATCACGCAGGTGCTCTCCCCTGGGGCCGAGCCACGCTGGACGGCAGACGCTGTCCGTGAGGCAGACATCGTCGTGCTGGCGCTTCCGCTTCACAGGTTCACGATGCTGGACCCTGCCTTGCTGGACGGCAAGCTTGCGGTTGATGCGATGAACTACTGGCAGCCGGTCGATGGCGTTTTGGCGCTATTCGAGGATCATCGCTTTGGCAGCAGCGAGATTGTCCAGCGCCGGCTAGCGAACGCGACCGTGGTGAAGACCTTCAACCACCTCGGTTACCATCAGCTCGCAGACGACCGCCGACCAGAGGGCTCACCAGACCGCCTCGCGCTGGGCGTTGCCAGCGACGATCTCCACGCGGTAGACGTGGTAGCTGAACTCATCGAGCGCATCGGCTACGACGCGGTGCGACTCGACCATCTAAGCGCTGGCCGCCTGCTCGAACCAGGAGGCCCTGTCTTCGGTGCGTCGCTGCCCCGAACCGCGTTTGAGCAAGCAGTCCACGCTGAGGCTGCCTGAGGAAGGCTCAGTCGCCGGAACCATAGGAAACCATATCAAAAGGAAAACAGCAACATGATAACCACACTGTCGGATGCTGCCTCCATGCAGTTCCCCCTCACCTTCGGCCTCAACACCTTCGGCGATGTCACGTATGACGAGGAGGACCGCCCCCTCTCGCACGCGCAAAGCATCCGCAATCTTGTCGAGGAAGGGGTCCTTGCCGACCAGGTCGGCGTGGGCTTCTTCGGCATTGGCGAACACCACACCGATGACTTCCCGCTCTCGGCCGGCGACGTGGTGCTTGGAGCGATCGCTGCGCGCACCTCCCGCATCCATCTCGGCTCGGCGGTCACGGTCCTGAGTTCGGATGATCCGGTGCGGGTGTTCCAGCGTTACTCCACACTCAACGCTGTCTCCAACGGACGAGCAGAGGTCATTCTGGGCCGAGGCTCCAGCATTGACTCGTTCCCGCTCTTCGGCTACGATCTGGCCGACTACGAGGAGCTCTTTGAGGAGAAAGCCAGCCTCTTCGCGGAGATCACCAAGGGCGGACCCGTGACCTGGCAAGGCAAGACCCGTGCGGCGCTGCACCACCAGGAGATCGTGCCGTACACGGAATTCGGGCCATTTCCGGTGTGGATCGGAGTCGGTGGAAGTCCCCAGTCAGTCATCCGTGCCGCACGCCTGGGCTTCTCGTTGATGCTCGCGATCATCGGCGGCTCCCCGTTGCGCTTCGCGCCGTTCTCACAACTGTTCCTGAAGGCTCTCGAGCATTTCGGGCGCCCTCCGTTGCCGGTGGGGGTGCACGCGCCGGGTCATGTCGACGTGACCGACGAGAAGGCCCGCGAAGCCTTCTGGCCGCGCTACCAGGAGGTCATCCGCCGCGTCAGCAAATCCCGCGGCCTCGCTCTCCCGACCAGGGACTCCTTTCTGCGTGAAGTGGGGCCACAGGGAGCGCTCTACGTGGGGTCGCCAGAGACCGTCGCCCAGAAAATCGCGGCCAATCTCTCCGCGCTCGGTGCGACCCGCTTCGACCTGAAATACGGGATGGGAGGTCTCTCGCATCAAGCCCTTCTGACCAATATCGAGCTTTACAGCACACACGTGATCCCCCGCGTTCGCGAACTCATGGGGTAAGTGCAAGGTCTCCGTTCTCATCGATGGGATCGAAGCGCGGGCAGCACGAGTGGTACCAGAGCATGAGGAGCTGGTTGCTGAGTGTATGGCGTTGACCGCACCTGAGGATCAACGTGTGCTCCATCAGTTGTTACACACGCTTGATCGTGCTCTTGGACCCACGTAATTTTTTGCTCAATTGGTTTACACATAGACTAATTTAGCAGAAAATCGTATCATCCAGTGATACCGATACTGATAATGAGAGTAAAAAGATACTCTCATGCAAGAGGCAATCTGGGTGTGCGAACTTGAAAATTAGTAGTTTACTCAAGAAAGTAAAGGGCAAAGAGAAGCTTTCCCCGTGGAAAGAAAGACTCTTTGCGACAGATCGGTAAAGGAGTTACAGACAGGGTAAAGTCTCAATTAACACCCAATCTGGAGTTTAGTCATGTGGCCTCTGACGAGCGTATTGCAAAAACCGCCGAGTCTCTCACCGCCAATGGCATGCAGACCTTCGTGGTCGCCAATGCCGAGGAGGCACGGAAGAAAGTATTTGAACTGATCCCTAGAATCTGTTAGTAATTCAAGGTCGAGAAGATGGTAAAATGAAGGATGATCCCTTCAAGAAGCCCTATCCGACCGATGTGAGCAACGAAGAATGGGCCTTTGTTGCTCCGTACTTGATCTTATTACCTGAAGACGCTGGACAACGCACCTACAGCTTGCGTGAGGTGTTCAGTGGAGTGGAGGGGGAAGTGCGCCATCTGCATCTGCACCTCTCCCCCACGCTCATCCAGAAGATCGCTGTCTCGGCCTGGCTCCAGACAGGGTTCTGGCTCAAGACCATCAAAAGGAGAATGATATGGACAATCCTCTGTCTTCTCGCGTCGGGCAGATTGACGCAGAACAGCGGTTGCATGACTACAACATTGAGCTTCCCCCGGTTCCCACACCAGTGGGACCGTATGTGGAGGTCGTGCAAACCGGCAACCTGCTTTTCCTCAGCGGAATATTGCCGGTAGCAGGCGGCAAGCCCGCCTATCTTGGGCGACTTGGCGCGGAACTGGCGGTAGAGGACGGTCGCAAAGCCGCCGCCGTCGCCTGTCTGAACGTGCTGTCAGTGGCACGGCACTATTTAGGCTCCCTCGACAAGGTGAGCCGTGTGGTCAGACTGGGCGTCTCGATTGCCACAGATGGCGATTTCCGGGAGCATCCGCACGTGGCCGATGCAGCTTCGGAAATACTGGTACAGATTTTCGGGGAAGAGAAACTCTCGACCCGGATCGTGCTCGGTGTTGCAAGTCTGCCGTTCGGGATGCCGATCGAGTTGGAAGTGATTTTTGAAGTCACCCCTTAAACGCGAAGGATCATTCACACGCGAGACAATCTGGAAAGAGCTATCCCCCTCGTTGCTGCAGGGTTTTTCCTTGCACTGCTGGCTTCGGGTCGGGTTTTGACTCAAGACAATCAAAAGGAGCATCCGATGAAATACCCTGTATCTTATCGCACCGTGCAGGTTGATGGCCTGTCCATTTTCTACCGGGAGGCCGGGCCCAAAGACGCCCCTCCCTTGCTGTTGCTTCACGGCATACCATCCTCTTCGCGGATGTTTGAGCCGCTGTTGCAGCGCCTGTCCGATCGCTATCACTTGATCGCCCCGGATTATCCGGGGTTCGGCCATAGTGATTGGCCAGATCATACACAATTCGCCTACACCTTCGACAACATTACGACGGTGATGGAGCATTTTACCGAGACGCTCAGCCTGACGCATTACAGCCTCTATATGCAAGACTATGGCGGGCCAGTGGGCTTTCGCATGGCTCTTGCTCACCCGGAGCGCGTGCAAGCGCTGATCGTGCAGGATGCTGTGGCCCATGAGAGCGGTCTCGGGGAAAACTGGAACCCCCGCCGCGCTTTTTGGGCCGACCGTGCAAGATACGAGGAAACGTTGCGCTCGAATCTGCTCTCACTGGCCACCACGCGCACGCGGCATGTGGGCAACGACCCCCAGGTCGAGCGCTACGATCCGGATCTGTGGACCGACGAATTCCGGTTCCTGAATCAGCCAGGCCAGGCGGATATCCAGAGCGATTTGTTTTACGATTATCAATCCAACGTCGCTTCCTACCCCAAATGGCAAGAATGGATGCGCAAAACCCAGCCGCGCCTGCTCGTGATCTGGGGAAAGTACGAACTCTCGTTCGATGCTTCCGAACCGGAAGCGTTCCGTCGCGATGTCCCGACGGCGGAAGTGCATCTCGTCGATGGCGGCCACTTCGCGCTGGATACGGCAGCCGATGAAATTGTCGACCTGGTTGACCGCTTCCTGACTGCTTCGAGGTAAATCCCAACGTTCTGCTGGCCGGTTTTCCCACCATGTGCCTGGTGGGTTGTGTCAGAATTGAGATCACAAAGCTCGCCAGGAATGAGCCACTGCGGAGATAGAGTTCTCTCTGGCTAGGAGATTGCCCGTAGTGCTTCTTTCAAGGCGGCAAGCTGATTAAGAAAGGTTTGTCGCCGCTCTGAGGGAGAGACCGGTTTTCTCCTGGTCGAGCGGGGACGCAAATAATTGCGCAATTCGTCAAAGGCAGAACAAAAACGAGCTGCTGAGTCGAAACTTCCGAAACCATGCGTCGGATAAGAGTGCTGCTTGACTCCTCGATGTAAATCCCAACATTAATTTTACAACAATTATCCTGGTGGGCAAGCTACCTCCGAATAGCTTGCCCACCAGGATAATTGTGTGATTTCGCCAGGATAGCATTTGTATTTACAGGCTCTCTTGAAGGGACCGGTACAACCACACTAAGTGGTGAAGAGCTCGAAAAAAGGATGAGAAATGAGCTCAAAATAGGCAACCTCCACCAGTTCATGTGGTTCTACCGCAATAGGTTGTGCTGGCTACTTATGGCATCCGATTGCCAGATAGGCCTGTGAGAACTCCCAATTCCACGCTCACTCCGAAAAAAGTAAATGCTTTTACTATGCATTAATACAGCTATTTTGTGATTACTCTTTTGATGGCATGGGGGTGAAAGCAAGCAAGGATCGGCTTATTTGAGAGTGGATGACCGAAGTAGCCAGCGCCCGAAGTAGCCAGCGCAGACATCGGAGCGGAGCTCGGCAAGCGTGCATGGGGAGAGCAAGGAACGCAGGGGCTGCCCGCCATGCTGGTCAATATGGCCCTTGTGGTAGACAGAACTGCCTGAATTGAGTGACACTCAACCCGGCCAGAGGCACCACCGCTCCGACCCTGGAAAAGCGCTCAATCGCTCCCAGATGGGTGATCAAGCTAGCGGCCGCAAACCATCCAAAGCCTGGAATGGTTTGTAAGTGGAGCCAGGACGTCTTCAACTCAAGTTCACAATACCCACGAGGAACTCATGAATTCTCGTGACACAGCGGTGAGTTTCATCTGGTATTATATTTTTATGTACTGTGGACTTCAGAAGTTGGTGCGGCAGTTTCTCGATTATTGTCTGTTGTAGATGGTCGGTTTCCAAACAGGAGGGTGCAGAGTACCGCAAGGGATGGGCAAGAAATTACCGCGCCGACTTCTGGAGCTTGCGGAGGGGAAATCGAGTGCGATTGAATGTAGTCATGCGTTGTTCGGAGGCAGGCCGACAGAAAAGTGTTCAAAAGGGTAAAGGGAGTACTGAAACACATGAACGAAGGGGCAGTCTCCGCAGGGAGACAAGAGCTTGCCCCCGATCAAGGCAAGAAGGGTAGGTAACGATAATTTACGAGGTGGAAGAGGTGCGTGGGATGCATAAAGCTGAAACCATACGAGAAGCTATTCGTGAGCAAGGCAATTGACCAGCTTACGAGGCCAAAAGTCTGCAAAAGCAGGCCAAGACCACGTTGCTGGAGAGCCGGATACTTGGAAACCTATAATTCCGGCTTGGAGGGGGGAGGTCGGGAAAGGATCGCGAGCTACCTCGTCGGTCCCCTACCCTATAACATCACCCGCGTAAGCGGTGAGGGTGGTCCTTTCCCGCCAAAGACGGACTCCCGCAAGGGACAATCCACGAGGAGAGACAGGAAAAAAGGAGGCGTGCTTCCTCCCCATGCCTGAGGGCGGGGGGTCCGCACGATTGAAAAGGATGAAACAGAAAACGAAAGGCCTGACGAAGCAGGTACAAGACGTGCTCCTCGCTCTTTCAGATGCGATGCTGACGGAGACACTCACGCAGTGGCTCGATCGTGCCGATGAAGAACTGGCATACCTGGATTGGAGTGACGAGTATCGCTATACGCTTGGGTATCGTGTCCAATCGGAGGAGACGGGCGCAATCTACCCCTCCTTCGAGGCGTTAGATGAGGCAGAACCCAACGGGTCATGTGGGTCCTGGGTTATACCGTCTATAGAGATGGTACGCAGCCTCCTCGCGAATCTCCCACCAGAAGATTTCTATCACACCATTTTCCCTCTGACAAGTGACGCGCTATGCCACCAGGCATATAAAGAGGACTGGGGCTCTCCACCGTCAGCTACCAGTGATGGCTACGATTTCATGCGCTGCCTGATCGTTTATCTGCGCTATAATAAAGGGCCGGAATATGGCCGCGTTTCTTTCTCCCAGCAGACGTTAGGCAAGAGAAGGCCGATGGATCATTTCAGTTCTGATCTCGCCTTTTGGCACCTCTTTTCCTCGCACCATTGAGTATTACTCGCCCTCCGTACAACACGTTAACAAGACGATGACCGGATTGTGTCCTTCTCAAAGAAAGAGTTCACAACAGTTTCCGAAAAGATAGGAGCATACCATCGAATGATGGCACAAAGCAGCTATTTTTCTTCTATTGACGCAATAGAAGAAACGTTCTCATAGAGACATGTATGACGCGTTTTGGTAGAGTGCAAAGGAGCCTGCTCATGATTCGTGCCCATAAGATCAGATTGCATCCGACGCCGGAGCAGGCTGTTTCCTTTGCCAAAGCTGCCGGAACGAGTCGCTTCGTCTGGAACTGGGCACTGGCCGAGTGGAACCGCCAATAGTATGTAAGTTTGGCTCTTCCGCACAAAGGGTGCTGCGCGCTTACTAGAAAAGAGGAAATGCGTGCAGCGCAAT
>DATAYF010000324.1:0-6471 GCA_036272735.1 Ktedonobacteraceae bacterium | reverse complement strand
ATTACAGCTATATCTCGCGATGTACAACCATAATCGATTTTTAAGCAAGAGCCTATCCGCCTAAACATCCGCTGAAATGCCATATCTTTGTCGATCAATTTTATCAACAATAGCCATTGACAAACATCAGCTTTTATAGGTAATCTAGTAACGGACATTACATTTCAGATTAGCATTTTTGGAGTATAGTTATGACAGATCGTAAGACTCAATTTGGTTTGACACTTCCTAATCGCGGTGTGATTACGGGTGCGACCACAATCGACGAATTACTTACGCTCGCGGAAAAAGCAGATAAGTCTGGTTGGGACTCTGTGTGGGTTGGGGATTCGATATTTGCGAAGCCACGCTTAGATGCCTTGGTGTTGTTGGGGGCGATCGCAGCCAAAACGAAGCATGTAAAAATTGGTCCAGGCTGTTTCGCCAGCACACCCTTGCGTGATGCACTTCTGCTGGCGTATCAGTGGATCAGCCTTGACTACCTCTCCCATGGACGTACTATCTTTGTGAGCTGCCAGGGTAAGCCAGGTGGCGGCAAATTTAATGACGAGTTTGCGGCCTTCCACATTGAGCCAAAGTCGCGCATGCGACGACAAGAAGAATCCATCGAGATATTGCGCTTGACATCCTCGCAAGAATTGGTCAGCTATCAAGGTGAATACAACCAGTTCGACAACATTACGGTGCTACCACGTCCCGTGCAACAGCCAATCCCCATCTGGGTCACAGCCAATCCCGATCCAAGCAAACCCAAACAGACTGAGGCTGCGTTGCGCCGCGTGGCAAAGTATGGCGATGGATGGATGACAACGAATGTTTCGCCCGAAGAGTTGGCGACCTATCTGGCGGCAATTCGTCGCTATGCCAGCGAAATAGGACGTGAGCTTCCGGACAACTTTGAGGTTGCACTGTACTACAACATCAATATTAATGCAGATTATGAGGCAGCACTAGAGGAGAGCAAGCGCTTTCTCGATGCCTACTATACTCTGGATTATTCTCGTGCGTATCTGGAGAAGTGGGTCGCTCTTGGCACACCGCAACAGTGTATCGACAAGTTAAATGCCTTTATCCAGGCCGGTGCCACGACCATCACCTTGCGTATCACAAGTTATAACCAGGACGAACAATTTGAGCGCGTGACAAATGAAGTCCTGTCGGCATTTCGATAGGATGTATGAACGGGCGTACGTTAGCGGTAAATTTATCAAGGGAACCAATTGTTTATGCCAACACGTTTTGACCATGCTGTGATTTATGTGCGCGATCTTTATACAGCCATTCAGCGATTTCAAGCTCTGGGCTTCGATGCCAAAGCGGGTGGACGGCATACCGGTCGCGGCACACACAATGGACTGGTACGCTTTGGTCTCGATTATTTCGAGTTACTCTCAGTCTATGACGAGGCTGAGGCTAGAGCTTTTGCGGCCGGGAAACCAACGCTGCTCGATTCTCTCCAGGAGCGAGAGGCAAAGCTTTCGCGCTTCGCGCTGGCAACAACGCAGATCGATGCCGATAGTCAACGCTTCATTGGATATGGCACCGAAAAACCAGTGCCCGATGCAATGAAGCGTGTACTCCCCAATGGACAGAATCTGAGCTGGCGCATCCTATCGCCTGAGGGGAGTGCCCAGGATCGGCCCTGGCCTTTTCTTATTCAATGGGATACCCCAGATGAGCAGCGCTTGCAGATAGATGTGCCGGGAAGTCATCCGAATGGCGTTACCGGCTGGGTACGGGTCCTGATTGCCACCAACGATCTGGATCGGACACTTGATATCTATCAAAATCAGCTGGGCCTGGAATTGGTGAGCACTGATACTGTACTTGATCAGGTTGCCAGGCGTGCCACATTGCGGATTGGCAAAGGCACGATCGAGATCCTTGCACCCACTGGTGATGGTCCGGTGCAGCGTATCCTGTCCGAAAAAGGCGAGGGACCATTTGCATTGTACTTCTCTGTCAGAGATCTGGCTGAGACGCAAAGGTTCTTTGAACAGCATGGTATCGCCTTTACGCACGAGACTGGGGACGTGGAAAAGCTTGTGATTGCGCCGCACGAAGTCTTCGGTGTGTCTATCAACCTGATAGGCTGAGATGAAAAGATGAATTATAAGGACGTAGCAAACATAATCATATAAGCTAAGGTCGACTGCAATACTAGTCATTATGTTATCAGGAACAGTATATGAGTTTTGTGCGGCTTGCAAGGACAAAACAAGTATGTTGGGGGTGATAACGGGCAGGGTATGGACTAGCGACAAAGCAAGAAGCTGCAAGAGGTAGTATGAGTATAGAAAATGTAGAAACAACTGATATCGATCCCGATAAAGTTGTGGCACGGCTCGAACGCATCCCTTTTTCGCGTTTGCATTTGAGATCCGCCGCGATACTGGGCGGTGGAACCTTCTTCGATTCGTATGATGCGGTCGCCATTGGTACCGCGCTTACCGTAGTTTTCACGGCGCTCCATATTGGCTTTGCGAATACAGGTTTTCTGATCGGTGCAGCATATATCGGTCAATTTATCGGTGCCGTGATAGCCGGGGCGCTGGCTGAAAGCTACGGGCGCAAAGCTATTTTTGCTCTTTCGCTCATCATCTTTGGCGTGTTCAGTGTGGGAACCGCGATTGCTTGGAATTTCCAGAGCCTTTTGATCTTCAGAGTGCTCCAGGGATTGGGCCTGGGTGCTGAGATACCTATCGCAGGCGCATTACTGAATGAAATTATCCCTGGAAAAAAACGTGGTGTTATCTCAATCAGTTATCAAAACATGTTTGGATGGGGAAATTTCCTCACACCACTCATCGGAGCCGCTGTCTTCGCATTGATTGGACCACACCTGGGTTGGCGCATCATCTTTCTCATCGGTGCCCTCCCACTTGTCCTTGCCGTTTTTGCCTATGTTTGTCTCCAAGAATCTCCTCGTTGGTTGATTGATCACGGAAAAGTGGCCGCTGCGGATAAAGTAGTCACGCAGTTTGAACAATCTGTTGCCAGGAGTGGCGTTGACTTGCCGGCTCCAGCGCAATTACCAGGCGCGGTGCACGCTGAGGTGAAACGTACCAATTTGGCCGAACTGTTTTCTCCCGTGTATCGTTCCAGAACATTGCTTATCTGGATCATGTTTGCAACCACCTACTTTATCACCTATGGGTATTCAGGCTGGCTGCCCACACTGTATGTACAGATTGGTGGTCTACCCATCACGCAATCGCTGCTCTTAACAGCGGTATCGGGAGCCGTCATGGTGGTAAATGGATATGTCTTCGCCAATCTGGTGGATAAAGTTGGTCGTCGTCGCTACTTTATCGGCAGTTTTATCCTGGTCGCGGTTGGTGCAGTTTTCGGTGTGCTTGGGTCACGACTGATTGGTCCAGGCTGGCCTATCCTATTTGCCACCACACTCATTCTTGGTATCGGCACATATCCAATCAATATTGGCCTCTACCTGTATAGCTCTGAATTGTTCCCAACGCGCATGCGTAGCTGGGCCACCGGAACCGGAAGTGGTCTTCAGAGACTTGCCAGTGCGATTGCTCCCTCGATCGTGGGAATACTGGTTGCGCGCAATATACATACTGGGATTGAAAATGTCTTTGGCATTTTCGTTGTGATAGCAATCATCGGACTCCTCAGCGTGAGCCTTCTGGGACGAGAGACACAAGCGAAAGTGCTTGAAGAACTTGCTGCGTAAGCTCTGGCTCCCTATGGATGTACGGGTATTGATTTATTCAGACGTGCTGATCTTTCAGCGCATGACTTTGACAATATTTCCTCGCTTACCAATGATTTTGTAGTATGTACAGTTTAGCCATAATTTTATCGTGTTTGTACACTAAGAAAGGAAGAATACCTTAATGACAACAAATGGTCATTTACATAATGATGCCCATGAACCTGAGCATATTGACCGTGTGGCACAGTTCAACTCCCATCCGGAGTTAAGCATGAGGAACCGGGTGAAACAAGAGCGAGCAGGACTAAATCCAGAGAAGCGCGTACTGCGCTCGGAGGATCGTGTCTGGAATGATAACAATGTTCAGCATCTTATCGATGCGACCAATGGTTTTGATGACCATGCCATTGCCTGCTTCTTACGACGTATCGCGCCCGGTGGAGAGTCTGACATCCATCGCCACAATTTTGAAGCAATGGGATATGTCGTAAAAGGCAAAGGCTATGAGATTCATGATGGCGAGAAGATCGAATGGAAGGAAGGAGATGCCGTTTTCATTCCAGCCAATGTCTGGCACCAGCATGTGAACGCAGATCCTGAGAATGAAGCGATTATCCTCCTGATTACCAACTGGCCTCTGCTGCTCCATCTAGGCATCTGCACCATGGAACCGGCGCAATCCTGGCAAGATGCACTCAGCCGTATACCGGCCATTCCCGATCCAACTTCTAAGATAAGAGATGAGCAGCAGCTCTTCCCACAGAGTGACTCTACCTCAAAGCAGAAGTAGACATCCATCCTTGCTACTTTGCAGTCTGGTGCAGGATACTGAAACAGGTTGTTTCAGTATCCTGCACTCTTTTTTGCCTCTCCAAGCTTTTCCATTGGTAATTCGGCTCAACATCGTCCCATTAATGAAAGCGATCGAAGCATTACCATCTTGATCTTTCAACCCACCCCTGTGCTGGCTACTTAGATCATCCGTTCAAGCAGGTAGCCTCGTCTGCTCGACAAAGAACGTTTTCTTGCCATAACCCTTGCGATACTGGTATCTTCAATAGAGTGTCCATTGTGTGTACAGGTCGACCATACGACAATGTTCAAAAGGAAGAGGTTTTGTTGGTGCAGTATTTCTTTCCTTTCATCAAGCAACGTGTCGGTTTCTGTCTGCATCTACTTCAGCAATGGTTGTTGCGGTGGATGAAGTCTCCGTCAACCTCCCTGGTGTTTGGCACATTCGCAGACGTCACCAGAAGTAAGGCAGATTTGCTGGCAGAAAACGCGCTCTTACGGCAACAACTCATCATCTTGCGCCGACAGATCAAGCGACCAGCGTTCAAAAAGACGGATCGACTTCTCTTGGTCTTCTTGGCAAGAATGGCAAGAAAGTGGAGACAAGCGCTCTTCCTTGTTCAGCCAGAGACGCTCCTACGCTGGCATCGTGAGCTCTTTCGTGTATTCTGGAAACACAAATCAAAGGCGCACACGAGAAAGCCGGGTATTCCGCCCGAGACGATTGCTTTGATCAAGCAAATGACTGCAAACAATCGACTCTGGGGAGCTGAGCGGATTCGCGGAGAGCTCCTCAAGTTGGATATTCGCGTGAGTAAACGGACTATCCAGAAGTATATGCGACAAGGGCGCCCAGCACGAGCACAGGGACAGACCTGGAAAACGTTTCTGCACAATCATGCGGCTGAAATTTGGGCCTGTGATTTTTTGCAGGTTACCGACCTCTTCTTGCGCCCACTTTTTGCTTTTTTCATCGTCAAATTGCAATCGCGAAAAGTTCTCCATGTGAATGTGACGCGCTCTCCCACCGATGCCTGGGTAGCACAACAACTGCGGGAGGCGACCCCTTTTGGAGAAAGTCCGCGATATCTGATTCGAGATAATGACAGCAAGTTCGGACCGCGTTTCGCACGTGTGGCAACAACAACTGGCATCAAGGTCCTTCGCACGCCGTACCGAACGCCTCAAGCTAATGCCATTTGTGAACGTTTCCTGGGAAGTGTGAGGCGAGAATGCCTGGATCATTTCCTGATCTTCCATGAGAAGCAACTCCATCGGCTCCTCAATGCCTATACGGTCTACTTCAATCAGGCTCGACCCCATCAAGGGCTAGGACAACGCGTTCCGGTGCCGTCAGTTCCGTCTGCTTTTCGTCCGAAGCCTCCGAACCAGGTGTCCGCCGTTCCCATGTTGGGTGGGTTACACCATGACTACCGTCGGGCAGCCTAAAGAGTCAAAAACCATCTCATAGAGAAAATGTACGAATGTGTTTCTATGCTATCTGGTCCCTTTGTCTCATTGAACAAAGAGAAGAGCTCCCCTCGCTTCATCGAAAGGTCTGCTGTGCTAAAAACGGGGTGTATCCCCTTGAGATAAACTCCTTTCCGTGCTTTTTTCGGCCTCTTGTTTCTTGACAGAAGCCAGAGATTTTGGAACGGATATGCTAGATAGCCAGCACAACCTTTTTCGGTCCTTTTGGGAGTAGTATAAGCAACATGTCTATACCTGAGGCTGTTATAGAGAAAGAGCTCCGAGACACACTGTTCAAAGTCGATCTGATGCAGCCCATTGGAGAGTTGGAGCAGCTTATCAGTAAAAAAGCGGACGCTAATAGCATAACTATTCCTTGGTCGGGGGATGCAGTCTTGTATCACCAGCGCAAAGAACTCTACCAAGGTTACGTATTAGCCTCTGCTGAGCAAGTACTGACGACAACAATTATTGCCGGTATCCTAGAGGTCATAAGAGCCAGGGTGCTCGAATTTGTGTTAGCAATTGAG
>DATAYF010000323.1:0-2471 GCA_036272735.1 Ktedonobacteraceae bacterium | reverse complement strand
CGTGTCCGGCTCTCGGCACTTCACCATTATGACAAGAAGCCTCCGTTCCATGAGAACCAGCCTGGGGCTTCCTCTTTTTCTCAAGCATACTACTTACTACAGCAACCTTAAAACATGCCATCCCGTATGTTGTGTAAAAGCCAGTGCAGATTACCGAAAAGTTTGGCCGCAAGTGTCTTGTTGAAACGCATGAATTTCGCTACAATCCTAGAGAGGTGCTTTCCACGACGAGGAAAGCAGAAAGGAATTCACATGAGACCATCTGTATCTCATGATCTTTATCCAAGATGGTTGTTCTTCTCATTTGAGGCTGCAACTGCGCTCCTTGGGGGAGGATGTGCCTTTCTTGCTGTCTCTTTTCTCTCACTGAGCACGCCCTATGTACTCGTCCCATTCCATTGGGATACGGAAAACAGCCTACTCACTCTCTCCGCGTCCATTGCAGCGATGCTCACTGGCCTTGGTCTGTGGAAATATTGCACTGCCAGAGTCCAATGGATGCGCTTTCGACGAGCAATCGGAGCCGGGATGCTTTTCAGCGTTCTTGCCCATCCTCTGACTTGGTACCTCACCATGATCTTGTCCTTCTTCGCACATCTCCTTGACCCTTCTGGCCCGTTCGGCGTCCTTGGCGTCGATCCTTTCTCGGCTGTTCTCGGAAGCATGTTCCTTTCACTCTCTAGTCTTGTCCTGGTGGGTTGGCTGACGTTGCTCGTGAGTGCCATCATGAGCGCAGGTTTGGTGCTTCTGTTACGCCGTCAGAAGCCCGTCCTCCAATATGCTCAAAGCTAACCACAAGACCATCCATCGTTACAGCCCGTGTGAGCACGGCCAAACTTTTCGGTAATCCGCAGCCAGCCGTAAGCAGGAAACGAGAAAAGCGAGGCTGCTCAGATGGCCAGTGAGAGGAGAGAAGGCGAGGAAAGACCTCCTGACAGGTGAAGAAAACACATCACTGGGCATCCCGATCGTGTGATCGTTACACAGGAGCAAAGTTCAAACCCACCTCCTCCTGAACCAGCAGAAAACGCTGGCTACTTCTTTCCCCCACCTTGATATTATTCTGCTAAGCGACCGCTACTTTGTGAAAACGAATGTCTTGCATCACCGCCCAGACAATGGCCAGGCAACTGGTTTCAGTCGTAAAGGCATCAATCTGGTCGGTGCGCTGGCGCACATTGCTAAAGAAGCTCTCTATCGCATTGGTGGTTTGGATATGGCGATGCATGGGAAACGGAAAGTCGTAAAAAGTCAGCAAATGTGCCTCGTCTTCGACCAGACTGCGAACCGCTTCGGGATAGCGCTGGGCATATTTGGCCTGGAAGGCAGTCAGATTGAACTGCGCCTCTGCCTTGTTTTCCGGTTTCCAGATGCCCGCCAGTTCAACTTGCAGCGTTTCACGCTCGCGACGCGGAATGGCATTGAGAACATTGCGTTGCTTATGGACCAGACAACGCTGACGAGGCGTCGCCGTAAACAGTTCGGAGACGGCGGCCAGCAAACCCTCATGCCCATCAGTGACAAAGAGATCGACCTGCGTGGCTCCACGCGTGCGGATATCCTGCAGGATACTCAGCCATCCTTCTTTGCTTTCTTCCGCACACGCACGCAGCGCTAGCACCTCCTTGGTACCAGCCAGATCGACGCCCAGAACCGTCAAGATGATGCTGGAATCACACTGCCTCCCATGCCGGATTTTGAAGTGAATGCCATCCACGTACACGATCCGCCAATGGGTTTGTAACGGACGCACCCGCCAAGCATCGAATTGCTCACTCAACGTCTGATTGAGGCGGCTGACCGTACTCGCGCTGGGAGCTGCGCCTAGCAGTGTTTTGGTCACTTCTCCGACCTTATGGGTACTGGTCCCACTCACAAACATGTCTGTCAATGCCGCTGCGACCTGCGGTTCGTAACGACTGTAGCGTTCAAACGCTTGCGTCTGAAACACCCCTTCTCGATCTCTGGGAACGCTCAGGTCTTCAATCTGGCCCGTTGTCGTGACCAAATCGCGTGTGTAGGAGCCGTTGCGATAGCCTTTGCGCGTTGGAGTGATTTCGCCCCATTCCGCTTGAAGAAACTGCGTCAGTTCTTCCTGCATGATTCCTTCCATCACCACGCGCGTGGCACCACGAATGAGTGAGCGCAGATGCTGATGAAATTCCTGCGGCTCCGGGAGCCGTGGCGACAAGACCGTGGTTGCCTGATCATTCTCCGGTGTGGTATGGTCTTTCTTGTGGACAGGCATAGTTCCCTCCTTTTGGGAATCTGAAGCTTACATAGACCCAGGATGGTCTATGCCTGTAGTATCACCTCAAAACCCTCTTTATGGAAGGGATACCGTTACACAACAATCGATATGGCATCCCTATCTGAAGCTCATATGGAGATACTAGGACTTGTAAAGAATAAACCAAATGCTATTGATACCGTGAAAAAACTTGCAGATATCTCGCTTGAAGCAGGTATAC
>DATAYF010000322.1:0-5311 GCA_036272735.1 Ktedonobacteraceae bacterium | reverse complement strand
TCGCACCACCGCCTGAACCTCTTCTGTGGTAAATGGGGTCACGACAAGCGCGGGCTTGACCCGATAGCTCGTTAATCCATCGGACTCGTAGGTACGCAATTGCTCGTTTTTGTCAAAGATGTGATTGGCCCCGACGATTGCCCGCAACTCTGCCACAATGTTTGCATTGAGCATGGCTGTTCTCCCTTGAATTCAGCGTTCTCTTTGGATTGCTCTCATCTTCGTTAGACGAGAAAAATAGCTTTGGCTGCATGCTTTGCAGCGTGAACACGTAGCTTTTATACGTGTAAGTCATTTACTGTTGCTGTACGTCGATGTTCTTTGGGCAACCAGTCAAAACTTGCTTCTGATGTGGTGGTAGCGTTGTATTCCAGACCAACGTACCCCTGGTATCCAAGCGTATCAAGAGCAGCCAGCACATGGGGATAATTAATCTCACCCGTTCCAGGTTCGTGACGATCAGGTGAGTCCGCTATCTGGATATGTCCAATGCGCCCGATATGCTCGCGTACTGTGGCAATTAGATTCCCTTCCATCCGTTGCATATGATAGTAATCATACTGGTATTTCAGGTTAGCGCGATTGACCTCAGTGAGAAGGTTGAGGACATCAGGCGTGTTTGTGAGCAGATAGCGAGGATTTTCGAAGTGATTGAGCGTTTCCACCACGACTCCCAGGCCAGCAGAGGAAGCATAGTCAGCGGCCCAGGCCAGATTCTCACGGATGCACTCCAATTGAGCTTCGCGGCTCTCCCCTGGTATGGTATTGCCAACCAATGCGTTCAGTTGTGGGCAACCAATTTGTGCGGCAAATTCAATGGCAGCCGGGACGTGATTGCGGAACCATGCGCGTTTGCTGACGTCATTAAGGAAGCCACGCTCTCCTACTACCATGTCGCCAGCATCAAAATTGATCAGAGCGACGTTGAGTTTGTGCATACGCACCTGCTGTGCGGAGGCAGCCAGGTTTTCATCGCCGGGCCACCAGAACTCGACAGCGCCAAAACCAAGGTGGGAAGCGAGTTCAAATCGTTCTATGAACGGAACTTCTTTTAGAAGTATCGAAATATTCAGATCAAACCGTAGCATGCTGCTAATCCTTATATAGAATACAGAAGCCTGGCAGGTATGGTAGTGTGATACTACACGATGCACAGTACCTGCTAGGGGAATAGTCATTTCCACAGTGAGAAAAATATTACCCGTCTAACAAAACCTACTGTATCGAAGGTGCACCTGTCAAGCATTTCGCACGTTCTTTTTTGCTGACATCGGTCTCCTGAACGAAGGCGCGACATAAGCTAAATGAGCACCTGCCCATCATTGTTGTACATTTCAGTAAGCGAACTCGTTAAAGCATCGCTGATGCGTTTGAGATGGGGCAGCAGGCCTGGGGTTCGTGAATTTTCCAATCTGCTACTCGGACCAGAAATACTCATGGCTGCCACCACCTTCCCCTTTGGTCCATAAACCGGCACGGCAACACAGCGCACACCCTCTTCTTGCTCACCACTATCAATGGCGTAGCCTTGTTGGCGAATCGTCGCCAATTCTTGCCGCAGCCGATCAGGATCGGTAATCGTCATCGCTGTAAATGCCTGTAGCCCCGACTGTGCAATAATGGCGTTCACGATACTTTCGGATTGATAGGCAAGCAGTACCTTTCCACATCCAGAACTGTGCAGAGGGACGCGGTTGCCTAACTCAGTAAACATGCGCACCATGCGTGTTGGTTGTGCCTGAGCCACGTATACTGCACGATCACGTTCCAGTAAGACGACATTGGCCGTCTCGCCGCTGATCTCCACCAGCTCGCGCAAGAATGAGGCGGCAATCTCCGTCCAATTCATCATCTGGTGATCCAGGCTCGCTAACGCGTGAGCGGCAGGACCAGGCGCGTAACGGCGCGTGCGACTGTCACGCGTGACGTATCCACGCGCCGTGAGCGTCTTGAGCAGGCGATGAACGGTTGCTACCGGTTGTCCAGTAGCGATGCTTAGTTCACTGATGCCTACTTTGTTCACAGACTGGGCGAGGAATTCTAGCAGATCAAGGGCGCGTTCGACAGACTGTACCGCATCCATTGACACATTTTCCGATTTCTCTCTATCTTTTACCATGATCTTCCCTTCTTTCCGCCTTGTGGAAAATTCTATACTTATTGTACCACAAAGGGAAAAAGGGCACATCTAGCGTCCTACTCAACAGCGATGCCGCTGGTAACGTCTGCATGGGACAAGGCATGTGCCTGTTCGCGTGGTGTGGGCAGTGGCTCAAACTCTTTGATCGCATTAATGGCCTGCCCCATTGCCGCGTTGGCCTCGCGCTCGATCATGATTTCCACTAAGATAGGCAGCCGACGTGTTGCCGACTCGCGGGTTGCCCATGCCAATGCAGAATGGATCTCCTCCGGGCGTTCAACCTTGCGACCCAGGCCGCCCATCGCCTCCATTACCTTGACATGATCCATGCCTAATTCCATATGAGACAGCTCCCCGTCGGCATTGTTCCCTATATAGGAGATGTCTACGCCAAAGTTCATATCATACGAGAGTTCAGATTGTCTGATAAGGCCCAGATAGCCATTATTGAGCATCACGAGCACAAAGGGCACACGGTATTGCACAGCCACGGCGATTTCTTCGATGAGAAACTGGAAAGAGTAATCCCCGACAATGCCCACCACCTGCTTATCGGGCTGCCCCAATTTGACGCCGGTGCAAGCCGATATCTCCCAACCAAGCGGTCCAGCTTGACCGCAGACAAGGTAGTGGCGCGGCTGGAAACTGTGCTGGAACTGGCCTGACCAGATCTGATAGAGGCCGATAGCCGTCACGAAAATGGTATCGCGGTCGAAGTATTCGTTGATTTCCTTAAATGCGCGCGGCGGTTTGATTGGCGTCTCGTCGAAATCCATCCTGCGTTCCAGCGTTTCGCGTAGTGTCGTGACGCGCTCTGCCCAGGCAGTCGGCTCTCGCCTTGGCATGTTGTGGGCATGAGCAAGTAAGGCCTGAAGCGCCAGTTTCGCATCGGAGACAATGCCCATATCTGGTGTGAACACGCGCCCAATTTGTTTTGGATCGATATCTATCTGAATGAATGTTCGCTCTCCTCGATACACGTTGATATCACCGGTATGGCGGTCGGCAAAACGAGCGCCAATCGCGACAACTAGGTCCGATTCAAGGAAAATCTGATTGCCGTAGCGAGTCTGCGTCTGAATACCCGCCATCCCGGCATACAGCGGATGGTCTTCAGGAAAGCCACCTTTGCCCATTAGTGTGATGGTTACGGGGATGTGGAGATATTCGGCGAGTGCACGGAATTCCTGGGTGGCCTCAGCCCCAATGACTCCGCCGCCCAGCATAAGTAACGGGCGTTTCGCCGCGAGGAGCATGCCGAGTGCACGGTCGATAGCAGCGGGCGTGGGTGCGGGCTTTACCCTCGGCAGGGCTGTTGTCAGCGCGGCTTCGTACTCGATCATGCCACGCTGTACATCGATGGGTAGATCGATCAAGACCGCGCCGGGGCGTCCATCCTGTGCGATGCGGAATGCCTCGCGAAATACCCAGGGCATCTGGGCAGGCTCTTTGACCATCACGCTCCACTTGGTGACAGGGGTGGCGCAGCCAACGATATCTACTGCTTGAAAAGCCTCCTTGTGTAATAGGTGTGTTTGCGCCTGGCCGGTAATGCAAATCAATGGGATAGAATCTGCCGTGGCTGTATAGAGTCCTGTAAGCATGTTAGTGCCAGCCGGACCAGAGGTACCAAGCATGACGCCCACCTTGCCGGTAGCACGTGCATAGCCATCAGCGGCGTGCGTCCCTCCTTCTTCGTGCCGGACCGTATAATGACGAATTTTGCCGGATTTCAAGATCGATTGATACAGGGGGAGAATCGCAGCGCCAGGGATGCCGAAGACGAACTCAACACCCTCGTCTTGCATCACCTGGACAGTCGCATCTGTGGCGGATATATGTACCATTATGCCAATCCTTTCACTGTGAGGAAATTACATCATGAGCCGATACGATGATCAGCGAGGTCTTCCAGGTGGGTGAGCAGCGCCGAGTGATCCAGGTCGCCGCGCCCATCAACTTCTAGAGAGCCTAACATCTGATCGACCAGGGCTGTGACCGGTAGGGAAACGCCAAAGGCACGACCAGCTGCCAGGGCAATGCCGAGGTCTTTGTGATGCAGGCGAATGCGGAAGCCAGGAGCAAAGTTGTGGTTGAGCATACCCTCACCGCGCATCTCCATCACCTTATTCGCCGCTAGTCCGCCACCCAACACCTGCAGAATTTTTGCCGGATCAACCCCTGATTTTGCACCAAGAACCAGTGCCTCGCTTACGGCCTCGATGGTGAGTGCAACAACGATCTGGTTGCAGGCTTTCACAACCTGGCCCGATCCACTCTTGCCGACGTGCACAATGGTTTTTCCTAATGTTTGTAAGATTGGCAGGCAGCGCGAGAAAACCTCTTTGTCGCCGCCTACCATAATGGAAAGCGTGCCTGCGATAGCGCCTTTATCGCCTCCGCTGACTGGTGCATCGAGTAGTGCAACGCTGCGTTCGTTCAGGCGATCCGCAATTTTTTGGGTCACAACGGGTGAGATGGTACTCATATCAATGACGATGAGCCCCTTACGTGCGCTTTCGAGAATTCCATCAGGGCCGGTCAGTACCTCCTCCACCTGGGGCGAATCGGGTAGCATCGTAATGAGCACATCACTTTGTGCCGCAATCTCTTTCATGCTTTTGGATGAACGGGCACCTGCGGCAACCAGTTCAGCTGTGGTGTCATGATGGCGGTCGAATATAATCAGCGGGTAATCCGCTTTGAGCAAGTTATGGGCCATGGGTTTGCCCATGATACCCAGGCCAATGAAGCCTATTGTCTCTGGCATAATTCCTGTCCCTTTGCTTACGGAATAGCAACCAGTAGGTAACATCCCTTTATTTTCCTTTTAACGGAAACTAAATTCCTTACTATGGAAAGATGACATATATTTTTGAGATTGTCAAGCCCCAGCAGTGATTTTGGATAGATGCCCACAATCTCTTGACGATTAAGCAATCTCATGGTACAGTTTCCGTTAATAAGAAAAAATATGCTGTGTTGTGGAATGTATGCAACATCACACATTTTCCTCTATCAGCCCTGTACTGCGTTGATGCGCATACAGGCATGCTTTGTTGCACGTATCACTAGTTACGATATAGAGGACCAGGGACTCGCGGTGTCGCAAAATGCCGCATCTAGACGGCGACATTCTTCTGTGCTAGATTGTGGACAGGAATGCTTCCC
>DATAYF010000321.1:0-8720 GCA_036272735.1 Ktedonobacteraceae bacterium | reverse complement strand
CATCTGTCTGAGTCGTCGTTGTCCTTCACCGAGCACGGCATTGGAGAGCTGCCTGCCTGCTTCCAGGTGTCCCCGGAGGCGTTTGGCCTGGCCCTCGTTCACCACGAGAGGCATTTCCAGCAGAAACGTCGGGGTCCGGCGATGCGGCTCCCCGCTCTCCTGGGGAACGCTCCTGCGCTTCGTTCGCTTCGCTGCCATGCGCCTGCCTTTCAGAAAGAGGAATATTCGTTCGAAGTGTACGCAACGCGGGGAAGCGCTGTCAAGCCGTCCAGGACCTCCCCTCCTCTCACAAAAGGCACAGCGCTTCATCCCCCGCTTGAAACGCGGGGGCTTTCGCGCTCGGATTTCTGTAAAAGAGCTAGCTATCCCGTAAATACGCTAAGAATAATGCAATAAGTTTTCACGCCCGAATTCTGTCTAATCCTACAGTTGTAGATGGCTTGCGATAGCGTTTCGGTGTCTGTAATGGCAGAGTCTTGCGAGGGCTTGATGCGCGCGTCGCCAGCATGACCAGGCCAAGCGATACGCAAAAGGAAGAGACCGTTTGCCTACAAGATAAAAGAAAAGCTGTCGGATTTCGGCAACAGAGAGGGGAATCATCACAGGGAGATCAGAAGATACTTGGGCTTGAACAGGGTCGATCTCCTCTGATTCTGGGGCCTGGAGAGACTGTCCAGACTTTTTTTTAGCACATCTTCTTCCCTATTGGCTCGCAAAACGGTTAAAAAGGCCAATGAGAGCATTGAGAGAGTCACGTGACGGTACCATCCCTGAAAGGCCCGCACTTCGTACTCATCCAAGCCCACTTCACCTTTCCCTTCCTCAAAACTCTGCTCCACCGTCCAACGCGCGCCGAAAGCTTCCACCATCTCCTCTAAAGAGGTGCCAATGAGAGCAAAAACCAGCACATAGGCCATCTCAGCAGGTTTCGTTCCTTCGTCCAGGCTACGTCGGATCAGGAGAAAGCTGTGCCACCCGCTGATCTTTGGTGCCGCCAGTTCAATGCGCGCCCACGCGAAGAGGTGAGGTTCTTTGCTCCCCGTGCCTGCACTCAACTCCTGCCAATCCTTTCTGGCGATGCCATGCGCTAGTCTTCTCCACTCGCTTGCGGGTTCCTTGCACCTCCACGTGCTCTTTGCAGACCAAAGCCCTCGCATATGCCTGCTTACGAGTCTCCAGACCGGCCCGGAGCGTCCGTGCGCTCCCGTACACGGTATCTCCGGTTACCCAGGCGACGGGGAGGCCAGCACCTAAAGTACGCCAGAGCATATGCGCAGCCAGTTCTGGTTTGGTGGCGAACGTCACTGAAGCAGGCACATGAGCTTCTGGGCAACGCTCCTGGTCGTCAGTCCAACTCTTGGGCAGGTACAATTCGCGATCCAGCAATGTGTGTCCACGCGAACTGGCATAGGAAAGAAACACGTCCACCTGGCAGTTTTCGATGCGTCCAGCCGTACCACTGTACTGCCGCTGCACGCCTACCGATTTGCATCCCTTCTTGAGAAACCCTGTCTCATCGATCACCAACACTGCATTTGGTTCCGCAAGCGTCTGCCAAACGTATGTGCGCAATGCATCGCGCACCCCGTCACAATCCCACTTGGCTCGGTCCAACAGGTGCTGCATCGCATATGGAGTGGCTTGCCCAACCTCCTCCGCCACTTGCCACCCGTTTTTTCGCTCTACCGGGCTCATCAATCCCTGCATATACCTGAGTGCTTGTTGATGAGGTTCCTGCCGGATGAAAGAGGATTTGATACGTTGGCTCAACCCGTTGAATGCAGATATCCATATTTCGTCAGGTGAGGAAGATAAACTGAATGAGGGAGACATAGATGATGCTCTTTTTGCTTTCATTTGCTCTTTCCAATGATTTTCTTCCCGGAAGCGGGAGAGTCGCCCCGAAACCTGAAAACACTCGGCATCAGAAAGGAGAGCATGGCACCCCATCTAGCGATAGAGTGCCATGCTCGGAAACAGCTCAGAACTTGGGGCTTTTTCCTTTTTTTGCCGTCTTCGATGCGAAACTAGCAAGAGATACCATGAGGAGAACGTCGTGAAAACAGCTCTTCCTATGCTGTCTGTCTCGCTCTTCTTCGCGGGAAGCCTCTTCACTGTGTTTGGCAAGAACACGCGTCTCTCTGAGCATGAGAGGGGTTATGATGGCATCGGCTCGCCACAGAACACAGCGGCGTTCCAACATGCAAACTCGGCAAACGTCGTGGGGTGAACTCCGAATATCTCGTGCGTCCCGAGGTCCACCCTCGATTCGGAATTCCCCCCACGCCGCTCGCTCCATAGTTCGACGAAAGCGTCGGCACGCTCCGGGGGAGCCCCCGCTGCCAACATCGCTCGTCGATATTCCTCCAGAGTGATGTTGACATACTCAATAGTCCTACCGGTTGCCTGTGAGATCTGCTTGGCAACTTCCGCCATCGTCAGCGCTTCCGGACCCGTCATGTCGTAGCTCTTGCCCTCATGTCCTTCGCTGTGCAGCAAGGCAAAGGCAACTTTCGCGATATCCTCAATAGCGACAGGTGAGAGCTTGGCGTTCTCCATAGGGAGGGAGAGCGTATTGGCAGTGAGATTCATCGCTGGCGCTCCCGGGAAGTAAAATTGCATGAATTGGCTGGGACGCAGGTGAGTCCATGCAAGTCCTGACCCTTCAAGGTGCCGCTCGATTTCTTCGTGCAGCCGCACAGTACGGAAAAGCTTCGTGTTGAAACCAATGCCCGAACCCTTCCCGGAGAACTTGACAATGTGGCGAACACCTGCCTTCTTGGCAGCATCGATGAACGTGCATTGCGTTTCTAGCATCCGCTCAGCGGCGGAAGAGATCATCAGAACACGGTCTACGTTGTCCAGCGCGGCTCCCAGAGTCTCGGGCCGAAGCATATTCCCTTCTACCATCTCCACGGTGGGAAACGTCTCGATGGCACGCGCCTTCGCGCGGTTCCTGACGAGCGCCCGAACCGGTGCATTCTTCCGGGCGAACTCGCGGATGACGAGAGATCCGCTCACCCCGGTCGCTCCTGTCACTAGAATCATGGAAATCTCCTTTCACTCTCCTCACACAGGAATGATGTGAGGAACACGTATTGCTCTGAACTCGAAAAGTTCATATGACAATACCTTCTGCTCACTTTCTTTCTATGCGTTCTTACCTTCTTATGGAGCATCTGGTGAAGTTCTACCAGAGCCGCTTTGTCTATCTCCAGATCAGACTGCGTCAATGTCATCGATGACATCCCCGAAACGCGTTCATCACGCGACTGGCCTCTGAGCGTTTTTCGACCAGATAGCCATGTCGCCCTCCTGATCTGGTAGACAAAGCCGTTGTGTTGCGCTATACTGCTCTAAGCAAGTAAAAACTCGTCTTTGAAGGAGAGTATACAAGTAAAAACTCGTATTGTCAAGAGGAGATTGGGAGACAAACGCCATCGAGCGCTCTCTGGAATACAGTTTTGGAGGAACGTATGGATCAGCAGAAGGAGACACAGCCCGTTCAGCGGCGCCCACGAGGAGTACAGCGCATGGTTTCTATTCTCGATGCCGCTGAAACCGTCTTTACTGAAATGGGATATGACGAGGCAACGACCAATCATATCGCGGCCAAAGCCAGGATCTCACCTGGTTCTCTGTATCAATTCTTTTCCAATAAGGAGGAGATTGTCCAGGCGTTGGCTGCTCGATATACAGAGGAACTCCAAGGAGTCTATGATTCCGTATTTTCCATGGAAGCCGCATCTCTTCCCCTTCCTCAGTGGCTCGATCAGATTTTTGACAGGCTGGTTGCGTTTCATCTCGCTCATCCAGCTTTCTTGTTGCTTTTCTCGCGCAGTGCAGAATTTGCTCAATTCGCATCTTCTGCCCATGATTTGCAGAAAGAGGTACAAACGCGCTTTGAGGCAGGCTTTCAGAGACGTGCCCCCAACCTCTCTGCGACACAGCGCATCCTATGCGCCACGATGAGTGTCCAGCTCTTCAAAGCGATCCTCCCACTGCTCCTGCAGGCTGAGGAGGCTGAGCGAAGGCTGCTCATGCGTGAACTGAAAACGGTGTTGCACCGCTACCTTGAGCCTCTTCTTGGTTGAGCAATTCCACCAGGTTGCACGAGACCATGCTCATCGGCTCGCATGAAAAGGAGCATAAAGCTGAACACCCAAAAATGACCTCTTTCTCATCGTTCCATCCTCTGTTATCGAGCCAGCAACGTTATCTACAACTGTAGGAGTAGGGAGTCACTTCCCCTACTTCTTCGGCAACCTGCCACCCGTTTTTTCGTGGGATGGTACTCATCAGTCCTCGCAGATAGCTGAGTGCTCGGTGGTGAGGCTCTTGCCGCACGAAATGCTGTTTGATCCGTTGGCCCAATTCCTGAAAGGCTGTGGTCCACACGTTTTCAGGCAAGGAAGATTCATCGATCGTGGGAAAAGGAAGAGGCATAGAAGATGTTCTTTTTGTCATGAGGTGACGTACCTGAGGCTCGCACAGAATTGAAAAGCGACGCTCCCGTGAAAGGCGGCATCGACGCCGAGGTTCTCCATCGGATGATGCCGCCGATAAGCAACCCCTGGCTTAGACCAGCAGGCGCAGTGACACCTCCCAGAGCCGATCGGCATTGCCAGGATCGAGCGCATAGGGGGCGACCCCGGTCATATCTGAGGTGGGCTGAGCGACGGGTGCTTGCTCATTGCAGTCCGCAAAGTAGCGGCCTCCAATGCCCTCAAGCAGCGGGGAAGTAGCCAGCAGCATCGAGGTGGCAGCACCTTGCTCTGGAGCCTTTTGCCGCTCAGGTGGTGTCACCATTTTGTCTCCCACGTAACGCTGAAGTCTGGTGTGGATGGCACCGGGCATCAAGGCATTGGCAGTGATGCCCTCCCCTGCCCATCGTGCGGTGAGGCCAACCGCAAAAAGCACATTCGCGGTTTTCGACTGTGCATAGGCCAGCCCCGGATCATAGGGCATGTAGCAGAAATGGAGGTCGTCGAACACAACGGGCATGTACTGATGCACGCTAGAGCTAACCACGACGACGCGCGCGGCGGAAGCTTCGGCTAGGGCGTCATGCAGGCCAATTGTCAGGGCAAAGTGCCCCAGATGGTTGGTCGCAAACTGCAACTCCCACCCTTCTGGTGTGCGCATTTCCGGGCAGGCCATAATGCCAGCGTTGTTCACCAGCACATGTAATGGCCCTTTCCACGCGGCGGCGAATGCGTCAATGGACGTGCGATCACTCAGGTCGAGCTGAGCGACAGAAACATTCCGATTACCCGTTGTGGATCTGATGTCGGCAGCGGCCTGCTCGCCAGCACTGGTATTGCGCACGGCAAGCGTGACATCAGCGCCGGCGCGAGCCAGGGACCTCGCTGTTTCCAGTCCGATGCCCGATGCTGCCCCGGTAACAATCACTCGCTTCCCGATGAGATTGATCCCTTCGGCAACCTCAGCGGCGGTAGACTGAAATCCGAAGGTAGTTGTGATACGTGTCATGAGATGGCTCCTTTTCTTGAACAAGAGAGTAACGGCACCGCAAGTGAACTGCAGTAGTCACAACTTACACCTTAGAGCGCACTCTCAGTCAAGGGGGTTGATGATCATCGTTTCAAGAGCCGAGAGGGCAAACTTGCTCTTGACTGGGAGCGCGCTCTAAGGTATATGCTATGTGCAAAGCCCGTCAACTCTCCCGATGTCAGGAAAGGCAAAGCGATGCAAATGCAACAGGGTATGGATCACGTGAAAACGAGTGAGCAAGAAGATATTGGATACCAGCAACAGGCCATGGATCACGTGTTCACGATCCAGCAGATGGTACAAGTCACAGGGCTGAGTGCTCATACGCTGCGCTATTATGAACGTGCTGGATTGATGAAGCAGCCGGTTGGGCGCGACCAGGCCAATGGCTACCGCGTATACACCTGGCAGCATGTCGAGTGGATTGAGTTTCTCAAGCGCCTGCGAGCAACAGGGATGCCTATTCGCGATATCCAACGCTATACCGAACTGATTCACCAGGGGGAACCGACTGCCTCCGAACGTCTACACTTGCTGAGGCAGCATCGAAAGCGAGTTGAGACGTATCGCTTGGAAATCGAACAGCATCTGGCGGCTATTACCACGAAAATCGCCTGCTACGAACAAGAGTTTGCCAACCCTCAGTTAGGAACCGGCGATGGGGAGATCTTCACTCAAAGGACATGAGTGAACGTACCTTCTTGCCCTGGCTGGTCATTTACAACTGTAGGACTAACCGATCACTCGCGATAAGTCAACTATAACAAAGCTCAGTGATAGGGGAGGTAAAAATAGTGGGGGGCGGTGAAAATGTGGTGAAATTTCGTCAGCACAGGCATCACGTTATCTACAAAAGTATATAGATGGTGCTGTATGTGTCCGGGACACATACAGCACCATCTATATACTCCTTTACTAATGGAGCTACTTAGTGCGGGATGATGCCGGGGATGAGGTATTGTTGGGCCAATACCAGCAACCCCAGTAAAACCGCCAGGAAGATGCTATGGAAGAAGGTGCGGCGGATGATCAAGCCCTCTTTGCCAATCAGGTTGGTCGTGGAGACGCCGGTCGTCACATTCTGTGGCGAAACCATCTTACCCATCACGGCACCCGACGAGTTTGTCGAGGCCATCAAAATCGGACTGAGGTGCAGTTGGCGCGCCGCCACCACTTGCAGGTTCCCAAACAGCGCGTTACTCGATGTATCGCTGCCGCTCAAGAAGCAAGCGATCCAGCCCAGGAAGACGGCGAAGAAGGGGAAGACGGCACCTAATGAAGAAACAGCCAGACCCAGGGTATAGGCCATGCCCGAGTAGTTATACAGGTAAGCCAGCCCCACAATCAGCACGACGGTCAGAATGGCAAAGCGAAGCTGCTTCCAGGTGTCGGCAAGTGCTAAGAAGAAGAGCCTGGGACTAACACGCAGGAAGATTGCCGTTAAGATCACTGTAACCAGGATCGCCGTTCCTGTTCCCAGTAATTGCAGGTTATAGACAGCGGCATACGGCTTGTGGTATAGGGTGAGGTAGACCGCTTTGTCCAGACCAGGCCAGGCAATATTCATCTGCCCGACCTTGTTGGCGACCGCAAGATAGGTCCAGATGACCACGACGACGGCAACCAGCACCCAGGGCAACCAGGCCAGCACGGCTTCGCCAAAGGTTGGTTTGCGGCCTATGTCCGCCACAGGGGAATCGGCAACGGTTGTTGAAACAGGAATATGCTTTTCACCGATGGCGGGAGCATCGACTTCGTCGCGACCTGCTGTCGCCCAGACGGGTGGAGCTTCGGCCTCACCTTGACTGGCCATTGTCCCACCGGAACCAGCAAGCGCGCCCGCGAAATTTACCCGGTATTGCTCGATATCACTCGGCTTCCAGATCTGCACGAACAGGATCACGCAGACCAGCGACACCAGCGAGGCCAGTACATCGGGAAGGGCCGGGCTAATGAAATTGGAGACGGCAAACTGCGTCACGGCAAAGGAGACACCAGCAATCAGCGCGACGGGCCAGACCGTGCGCAAGCTACGAAAACCGGTGAAGAATATGAGCGCGTAGAAGGGCAGGATCAGCGCAAAGATAGGAAGTTGGCGTCCGATCATGGCGGACAGCGCATTGATCGGCAGGCCGGTGACCGCTGCGAGCGTGACCACCGGTGCACCTAACGCGCCGAAGGCTACGGGCGTCGTGTTAAACATCAGTGTCAGGGTAATCGCTTCCAACGCGGGAAAGCCGAGCGAAATAAGTAAGGCGCTACCAATAGCAACAGGGGTGCCAAAGCCCGCGACTCCTTCCAATAGCGCCCCAAAACTAAAACCAATGATTAGCAGGAGAATGCGTTTGTCCGCCGGAACGTTGTGGATCATCCAGCGACGGAATAAATCAAACTTGCCGGAGCGGACCGCGACGTTGTAGAGCCACATCGCGTTCCAGACGATCCACATCACGGGGAGGATCGCGAAGGCGAAACCGGCCAGCGTCGAACTGGCGGCCAGGCCAACCGGCATTTTCCAGACCAACACGGCGATGATGAAGGCAACTACCAGACCCGATAACGCCGCCTGCCATGCTGGTCGCCGGATGATACCCAGTAAGACGAGCACGACCAGGATGGGGATAAGACCCACGAGAAACGAGAGCAATAAATTGTTTCCCACGGGTTCAAGCAACTGGTGAAACATAAGTACGACCTCCGTATCACTGTAACCGGTGTTACGTGCAACAAAGCATTGCCCGTACATGCATCAACGCAGTACAGGCGATACAGGATGTCCTTTCTTGTTAACAAAAACTGTACCATGAGATTGTACCGGGCGTCAAGGGAAGGTAGATCATAGGCTGCTTTCCTGCTACGATCCAATTATGCCCCCTCGCGTCTTTGGTACGCGAAAAGCTTGACAGGTGCACCCTGGGTACAGTATGTTTTGTGAGACGAATACTATTTTTTCACCGTGGAAATGACTATTCTAGAAGGGCTGCACCCTACTTTTCCATGCAAGAGAACGCTGAATTCAAGGGAGAACAGCCATGCTCAATGCAAACATTGTGGCAGAGTTGCGAGCAATCGTCGGGGCCAATCACATCTTTGACAAAAACGAGCAATTGCGTACCTACGAGTCCGATGGATTAACGAGCTATCGGGTCAAGCCCGCGCTTGTCGTGACCCCATTTACCACAGAAGAGGTTCAGGCGGTGGTGCGA
>DATAYF010000320.1:0-19694 GCA_036272735.1 Ktedonobacteraceae bacterium | reverse complement strand
AGGAGAAAGCTTTTGAAGAAGATGCTCCGCCATTGTAAGGCTCATCGCCTCACCACCGCCGCTGATCCATCAGTATTTCCCTTTTCGCTTCCTGGCTCCTCTCAGAAGAGAAGGCCATGGCCGAAGCATGTCATCAAGCAGCACGCCAGAGCCCAGCACCAAAATCGTCAGGTTCTTACCCGTCTACGCGACTGCGCGATCCCGTTCCCGACTTGGCAGGCGCGTCCACTCCTTTCAGAAGAAGCGTCATGCACCGTAGGTGCACCATTCAGCATGAAAAAGAACTCGATGGACTGAGCTGGTACACTATGGAGGAAAGATCCCAATACTGAAAACGATGGAAATACTAAGGCTACCAAGCTTGAAGAAGAAGCTGTCTTCGGGCGTCTAGAAGAACCACTCATTGTCGCTCCCATCTGGGAAGCACGTAGAGGAAACTCTCATGTGGAAAGACGCCCTGTTGGTGATCTTTCACGAGCAAGCGTCGGATCAGTTTTCAGGAGGAACATCTCTGGACGTCGTGTCCCCACGATGGAGGTGAGCGGTAAGAGAGGAGCTGACTCCTTTCCCATTGCAAATAAACAGAAGATTCAAACAACGGCTCGTTCGCCCATTGGAACGCCTAGGTAAGACGGTCATCTTGCAGCCTCAAGCCAAGACAACCCCTGCCTAAGCACTCTTACATCATCTGAACAATTGATACGGAAGGTTCAGATCTGAGGGAGAGATTTTTTGTCTCTCGTGCCAGGTTTTCAGAGGAAATGCCCTGAAAGGTGGCCCGATTTTGCCCTCAAACAGGAGCACTTGACCTGAAGAGTGAGCAGCACAATCATTGAGTCGCTGAGACGCCGCTCTAGAAGCGGATTGTTATGCCCAGGAGTTGTAAATTCGGGTGTGGATCGAGCTTAGAAGATCCGAGGAAGCAGTGAATGAAAGCCCTGCAATGAATGTCAAAAACCTTGGCTTGATGAGGCAAATGGATGTGTGAAAAGAAAGTCGGCTCCGTCTCGCGGCAGATGGAGTCGACTTGTATGACTGTGTGATAGGTCTCTCGGTATGGACTATCCCGTGAGGCGGCGCAACTTGAGCGTGCGGAACCCAACGGTCAACAGCCAGCCGAGGTAGGACACGACCAGGAAGCGTCCGAAAAGACCAGCAAGCACGCCAGGACCGAACTTCCCATCGTGCGGGAGCAGAAGGATAAATGCCACCATGGCGCCCAGCGTAATACCAGCAGTGAGAAACAGCCGCATGCGAATGGGTCGCCAGGCTGGGTGACGAGCCAGAACGAAGCTCAGCAGGAGAGCAGCCACCGGCGTATAGTCCAGCGAAGCCCCAAAGACATGCATATTCCCGCTCAAGGTCATAGCCTCTTGAGGCGTAGCTATTGGGTCGGTGGTAAAGATGGCCGCAATGAATATCCCGATGGCACCAATACCAAGTATGGCAAGACCGATGTAGCCCACAACGCCGCGCACCTGTGAAAAGAGTGCGACACCGGCGCTCACCAGGCTCGTTGCCAGCAGCAAGAAAGCCAGGTGCATCATCCAGCCGAAGGGACCCAGAGCATATTCGCTGATAAAGCGCCATGTTGGATCAAACTCTGGCTCAAGCACATGCAGACTCAAGAGCAGCAGCAGGAAGAGTGCTCCTGAGGCAATTGAGAGCCATGCAGCCAGGGTTTGTACGTTGGATACAGGTTTCGTTATCGTAAGCGGTTGAGCCATTGCTTGATCCTCCTAGTGCCTCACTCTGGTCATGGTCGTGCTATAGCCGCCGCCACCAGGAAAGTCCCAGGCACCAGTACAGGCGTTGCCATCGGAGCTTATCGTTCCCTTGAAGTAGGCTGGAGAACCCTTCTCCCCGCCCCAGATTATGAGGGTATTGCCCGAAAGTTCGTAGACATAGTCAAGGGTATCGCCGGTTGAGCTATAGAAACGCGATTTAATGTCTTCGCTGGGTTCTTCTCCAAAGGGCCTGAGATGTCCAATGACCTCAAGGCCCTTGATATGATTGCCAGCGTGCTCCATATCCACATGTTGCAGCAGGAAAAAGCCCCCTTCTAGCCATTCGTAGGTCACCTGGCCTGTTGTCTCGCCGGACAGGTTCCACGTCCCAACCAATTTCTCCAAACTTTTCAGATCAGGATAAGGCTGCACTGGTTGGTAGGCAGCAGATTGGTTCGTTTTCTCGGTCATGGATGTTTCTCCTTCTTTGTTCATCACTCAATTCGCCACAGGCTGGCAAGGGGTAACTACACATGCTTGCAGATTGCAAGTGAAGCTACTTTCTTATTTCTCCTGGCAGGCCGTAAAAGCGGAAAGGCTGGGCAGTTCCTTAGCCTTCCTCTAGCCCTGTTTCGCTGCGTTCGAGCGAGAGCAGGGTCAAGCTCAGGCGATGGATCTTGTTGAGCACTCCATAGAGGGCAGCCTGATCTGCAAGTGTGCCGCAAAGCCGCGACGTGCCCCTTTCCTCATGCACAATCTCCAATCCCTCCAGCCACTCCTGCCAGCTCTTGTCCAGATGTCCTTTGATGCGCATGGAAATGTGCATATTTCGACCAGCCTCCGTCAATGTGTCCTTCATGACAGGAGTATGCAGCAGACAAGGGCGAGGTACCGTCACCTCTTGGGGTGATTTCAGAGGGTGAAAAAGCGAAAGGGGTTGGGGATCAGAGCAAATGCAGGTCACAGGCACGAGCGCTGGCTTGCACACGACTATTCACACCGAGCTTGTTATAGAGATGTTTGACGTGGGATTTCACGGGATTGAGCGAGACGACCAGGGCATGGGCGATCTCTCGGTTCGAGCGCCCAGCAGCCAGCAGGCACAAGACTCTCAGTTCCTGAGTGGTGAGTGGTTCAATCAGCGCAGGCGCGCACGAGGCAGCCATTGGGAGCGGTGAGCGGATGGATGGGCGAGCTCCGTGCAGGTTGTCAGCCTGTTCGCCTGACCTGTAGACACCCTTTTGCTCCTCCTGCTCGAAGGCCGCCAGTAAGCGCGACATGTAGGGCCTCTTCATGGCAACCGCCGCGCTTGGATCAGCAGAGGATGGCGCCTCACGCAGCATCTTGAGTGCCTGCTTCATGGGGGGGCCAGCATCCAGATACACGCGGATGTAACCCTCTGGCTCGGTCAATGTAAACAGATGCGCTGTGCCGTGCTTCCTCCCTTCTTCCTGCATGGGAGAGGGCCACCACAGAGAGCGCCAAGTAATGGATGGTGGTCTGGATATCGCCGAGCTCGGAGAGGGGCTCCCTGAACTGTGAGAGCAGATCGACCGCCTGGGAATACTGGGGCACGGCAAGCAAGACCTGCACAAGCATCAGCATCTCTGCATTGTGCATGAAGTCCCAAGCCTGCGCAGAGAGCAGGTGCTGCGTTGCCCACGCCTGAGCCTGGGTCAGGTTTCGGCTCGCCAGCCAGTATTCCACATGGCTCACCATCTTCCAGAGCACATATTCTTCATGGGGCACGTAGTGGGGAAATTCCTCCTGCTCAAGGAGAGCTTCTATCCGTAGGAGTGCCTGGTGTGCAGCGGAGAGCTCCCCTCTCGCCAGGGCGAGCCGCATTGAACCGATTTCCCCCTGAGCCAGCAGATATGCCTGACGCCAATCGTGCGCAATACGCAGCACCTGGTGCAACCAGTTCGCTGCCTCTTCCAGTTGGTTCTGGGCGTAGGAGAGAGTAAAAGAGACGCCAGCCCTTGACATACGCTCCTTCCTGCCCTATACTTACAACGCAAGCTTACGTTGTAAGTATAGGGCAGGAAAAGGATGATGGCAAAAACTGGTGAACCGCTCACGCGTCAAAGGGTGCTGGAAGCAGCTTTGCACTTGATTGATCGAGAGGGACTGGAAGGCTTTAGCATGCGCAAACTCGGAGCGATGCTCGGCGTTGAGGCGATGTCGCTGTACAATCACGTGGAGAGTAAGCGGGCCCTGTTTGATGGGGTCATCGAACTGCTCATCGTCCAGTCTCCATACCCTGAGAAACTCGATGCCACGCCACGCGAGGAACTGTGGGCCTTTGCTCACGCTTTTCGAGACGTTTTACGCGCCCATCCACGCGTGCTCCCCCTGGTGGCAACGAGTCCACTGCGAACCCCCGCGACTCTGGCAATTCTGAATCGTCTTCTGGAGACCGTCCACCGCGCACAAATCACAGGAGTTCAGGCCATCTATGCGTTACAGTGCCTCGTTGGGTTTATTATTGGTCACACCTTGATCGGTACAGGAACCTCTTCTGTGACCGGTCTGGAGCCAGGGCCAAACGGCCCGACAGTGTGGCAGCAATTTCCAGCAAACCACTACCCGACGCTCCACACGTTGTTGCCGGAGATTGCGCTGTGGAATCCTGATCATGAGTTTGACTTTGGCTTGCAGGCACTCTTCCAGAGCCTGTTTGGAACATGAGAAAGAGATGCAACGGCATGAAAACAACGGGAAAACACGACAAAGTACCAAATGGAGAGGTGCAACTCGCGGTCAGCGAGATCGGGCAGGGGCAAACGCTCGTGTTCTTCAACGGTGGTGGGGCAACACAAGTGTCCTGGAAGCGAATCATTGGTGAACTCGGGGGGCAGTATCGGCTCGTGACCTTCGATTTTCGCAACCATGGGAAAACCACCACCTCGCACAACACATCCCTTGAGAGCTTCCTGACGGATGCGGAAACCATCATGGACGAAGTGGCTGGAGATCGACCGATCTTGGTCGGCTGGTCTCTGGGGGCAGACCTGGCTGTCTGGTATGCGGCGAGCCATCCAGGAAGAGTGGCAGGACTGTTTCTCATTGATGGGGCGGTGCCGGTCAACCTCGTGGCTGATCCTGAGGGTGTGAGGCGCCGACTCAACACGCCAGTGATGCGCATCGGGCCGTTGCTCCTGTACTTGGTTGGCATGGGCTATCGCCTCTCTCCTGACGCGTATGCGACTCTCACCATTGAACTCAATAGACGCCGCGAGCAGCTTCTTTCGGTCTATGACCAGCTTGATTGTCCAGTGGAACTGGTTCTGGCAACGAAAAGTGCCGGGGAAAAGGGGGAGCGTGCCGAGCGAAACAATGCATTGTGGCGAGCAGGCGGTGAACAACTCGCACACGTGTATCCAGCGCTCTCTCTCCAGTGGTTGGACAACACCCATCTGCTCCCGTTCAAAGAGCCAACCAGGCTCGCGCAATCTCTCGACGAGTTTGTCCAACGGATCAACGCTGGCGATCAGAGGAATGCGCCGCCAGATGCGGAGCTTCGAACAAGAAGCTGCTGAAAGAAGTGGGTTGAGTTCCGAAAAGGCGAGAGGAGATGATTTCTTGAGCAACACAGAGGATATCTTTCCTCGTTTGGCCCATGCTTCCGTCACGATCCAGATATCACCAGAGTCAGTTCCCACTGTGCCTGCATGGTTTGGCGAAGTGGCAGCCTTTGCTCAGGTTCTCTCTCACACGGGAATCCTGAAGGCGCTCCAGGAACGGGTGCGTTTCGCCCGCGCCCGTTTTGGCCAGTACGACATCATCGATTTTGGTGCGATGCGAAAATCGCATATTCTGAGATAGTGTTTGAAAGCGGTCACCTTGCCGATAAAAAGAAGAGAGGAGATGATTCAACGAGTCGAAGAACCAGAGAGAAAGAGCAGAAGACGTATGAGAATAACGCTGAGGAGGAAAGCCTATCCCTGCGATCTGACGAATGCGCAATGGGAGCTATTGGAACCGCTCATTCCTCAACCATCCCGGCCACGGACGCAGGCCGTTTGTCTCGCGACGCGAGGTCGTCAATGCGATTTTGTACGTCTTACGGAGCGGATGTCGCCTTTCGCATGCTGCCCCATGAGTTTCGAAAGCTGGCAAACTGTCTATTACAACTTTCGCCGGTGGGAGCGCGAAGGGGTCTGGGATCGTATCCTTCAGACCCTGCGCATGCGGATGCGTACCAAGCAAGGGCGCGACGAAGAGCCGAGTGCAGCGGTCATCGACAGCCAATCGATCAAAACCAGCGCGGTGCGTGGTCCCGAAAAGGGCTACGATGCTGGAAAAAAATCTGGGGAGGCACTCGCCACGCTCTGGTGGATACGGCATCAGCAACCTGTTGGCCGTCAGGGTGACGGGAGCCGAGACCTCCGATCAGCAGGGTGACCGTGCACTCCTCTCGCCCCTCAAGAACCTGTTTCCCCGTCTCAAGCTCGTTTGGGGTGACAGTCATTAGGGGGGGACTTTTCTGACCTGGGTGAAAGAGCAGCTGGGCTGGTTCATCCAAACCATCCATGCGCTCACGGTCCCCAAACGCAGGCTACTCGTGCCTGAAGGCGAGGAAGTGGACCGGGAGACGTTGTTTGCTACAGGCTTTCGGCCTCAGCCCAGGCGCTGGATTATTGAGCGCTCGTTCTCCTGGATGGTGCGGCTTTCGTCGGCTCTGCCGCGATCACGAGGGTTTGCCGCAAAGCAGTGAGGCGTTCATCAAACTCTCGGCGAGCTACCGCATGCTCACCACGCTCGTGCCAGCGTTCCCATCGTGATCGCATTCAAACACTATCTGAGAATGTCTTGACTCGGGCTCAGCGTGCGCATTGGCGTCTTTCCTGGGAGCAGTGGCTGGGGCGTAACGCCCGTCCATCTAACGCTCTCAGGCTTTCGGTCACGCTCCATGGCCTGCCAGCTACCTTTGCTCGCTCCTTTGGCTTCGATCTGCTTGCTGCCGCTTAACTGCTTGTCACAGACTTTGTTTCTTCCCTCAGCACTGTCTGACTCCCTCGCCTTTCTGCATCAATGTGCAGCAATTGCTGGCGCTTTCCTTGGCCTTTTGACAAACAGCATCATTAGCGAGCTGTTTCTTTTCTCTTTTCTTGAGCTTATCTCGTTGCGCATCCCGTGGGCAGTATGGCCAGAGCTGTCTCCCCTACCATGGGGAGACAGGTGCGCAGAGCCGCGATGCATGAGGCCCAAAAGCGGAGGGGGTCATTGTCCAGTTCCTCAAGGGAGAGCCAGGCAACAGCCAGTTCTCCTCCTGCTGCGCGGCTCCTCTGTGCCTGTGGCCGAACGCATGCAGCCGCCCATGCCGAGAGCAGCGTAGTCTTGCCACTTCCGGCAGAGGCCGAGACCAGCGTCAGAGGGTGAGTGAGCGCTGCATTCAACTCACGGAGCAAACCGGAGCGCTGCACCAGCGCGATTGGCAGATGGGGAGGAGAAAGCTTGACTTTGAGGAGGGCCACCCGTTGCTCATCGGATGACGGCGCCAAAGGCCCGGGGAAAGGAGGGATTGAGGCAAGCTCGCTTGCGAGCGCCTTGGCTACTTCCTCTAACCGGACAAATGTGACCTGTTGCGTGCTCCCCAGATAGCGCTTGCGGGTGTGGCGATGGTGCGTGCGACAAGCATACCACTAGCCTCTTCCGCCACGCCTGGCCTCTTTGAGAACCGAGATCCTGCCGGATTTCCCAAGAAAAGCAAAAGCGGGATGCTTGTCCAAAAAGCTCGAGAAGGCTGGTTCGTCTCCTTCTGAGAAACACTGCTCTGGCTGCCCATGGATATGCAGCTCATAGCGCTGGTGGGCCTGGGACCAAATGAGCACATCCCGCGATGGTTTGGGCATTGTTTTCTTCCTTTGCCGTTGGGAATTCCACCCCCAATCTCCAACATTCAGCAGTATAACACACAACAGGTCAAGCCAGGATGAAGATCATGGAGCGGGAGGTTTGGCCTCTCGCTCCTCGAACCGATCGAGCGTCGCAGATAACGACCGTTTTCTGGCGCTTATATATGAGCTTTCCTCTAGAGCGGGAACCCAGATGCGTGCTGCAGGGCAGAAATTGTTAAGTCGTCTCAAAAAACGTGCTGAAATCAACGTCTCAATGTTCTTTCGCTCAGATGAGTAAGTGATACAAAAGGGAGAGATTGTATGAAGATGAGCTCTATCTGGCATCGATGGGGAGGTAAAAAATAAAGTATGGAGGCGCTGACCACCCGAATTTACAACTCCTGGACATAACAACCCGCTTCTAGAGCGACGTCTCAGCGACTCAATGGTTGTGCTGCTCACTCTTCAGGTCAAGTGCTCCTGTTTGAGGGCAAAATCGGGCCACCTTTCAGGGCATTTCTTCTGAAAGTCTCGAATCGATGACTTTCATTCGGGGTGGTGCATCTTGGATGCATGGGATCTTACCAGTAACCTGTTAACAGTAGAGCGACAGGGCGCAGTCGTCGAAGAGAGACGCCAGGAAAGCAAATTTCAGTGTGAGAAAATAACGAAGCAGATGAGCAGCCCATGAGTAGGCGCTACGCATCTGGCTGATGATAGATCAGGCGGCCAATACGAGCCAGTGTGTAGCGCGTAAAGGGCTGGTCTTCCTGCTCAGAGGTTAATACAACGACGACGAGCGACGCGACATCAGCATCATTGTTGGTACGCGGAGGGAACAGCAGACCCGCATCATGAGAAACACCCACCAGGTCACCCGTTTTGTGCGCGAACGGAAGATCCTCGCCCCAGTAGCCAGGAAGCAACATATAATCATTCTGACGCAACAAAATAGCAATCATGCGCTCGCTTTCGGGCACTGTGTGCGTACAGAGCAGCGCGAAGAGACGAGCCATATCGCCTGCTGTCGTCCAATTATCGCGTCCCTGCTGACGAGCCATAAAATCCATAAAGCGGCGCTCAATGCTAGTCGCATTCAGACCCAGCTTGCGCATGGTCGCATTCACAGCGTCCATGCCAACCAGATCGAGCAGCACATTGGCAGCTGAATTATCGCTAATGGTGATCATCAAGCAAGCCAGGTCATGCAGCGACCATGTGAGATCAGGAGAAAGGTCGGCAAGCACGCCACTGCTGGGAACACGCGCCCCTTTGGGCAGCGTATAGCGTGTTGGCCAGGCAAGCTTGCCTTCGCTCACCTGGCGAGCAACCTCAACCAGAATCGGCAGCTTCGCGAGGCTGGCAGCCGGAAAAAGCTGGTCGGCATTAATCATCACCAATGCTTCTGGTGCGACGCCTTCGACCCGCGTGACCACACAGGCCGAGCGACCACCCAACCTGGCCAGTTCTTGCTCGATGGTTTGCTGCATTTATCCCATCACCCGCTTGATACCATACACATCTTCATCCAGGCGTGGAGAATACAGTTCAGCAGCGGGATCGAGGCTATTGATCATGACGCGGTGGAAGTCTCGACCCTCGGCATGAATGACCGTGTGCTTGTCCAATGCCATGCCAACGTGCGTGACCTTGGGATGACCAAAGAAGACCAGGTCGCCTTCGCGCAGGTCGGCCCGCTCAACAGGCTGCGCCAACGCGTCGTGCTGCTGGTCGGCATCACGCGGAATAATGTAACCGCCCATACGATAGCAAAGCTGCACGAAAGCACTGCAATCGATGCCTCGCCAACTGGTCCCGCCCCATAAGTATGGCACCCCGATCAATGCGCGTGCATACGTGGTGACGATGCTGATGGGAGCCCTGGGATAGGCTAGTTCGCTGCGCCGAATGGTCGTGGCTCCCCGCGCAACCCAGGCAGTTTCATCACCCGGCAGCGCAACCTGAAGGCGTTCTGGAGCAGTTGTATCGAGCAGGGGCAACGCGGAGGAGAGATACACCTCGCCTACCGTTTCGGCCCCTTCTAGTGCGGCAAACAGTGGCGTATGCGTCGCGGCAACAACAGCCGTCAGGTCAAGCGGCGTGGCGCAATGGGCACCAATTTTGGTAAAACCCTTGTGGGCAGGCTCGGCAAGCTCGTCGGTGCGCATCCAGCCCTCGTAGTCGGAGAGCACAACACGCGTCCAATCGCCAGAGGTTTCACCACCCTGCGCCGCTACATTCAGCAGCGCCTGCGTCACCAGTTCAGAAGTAGCATCGGGATCGCGGCGTACATCAGCAACGCCGACAGCAACTGCATAAGTAGTCAACACGGATATCTTTCCTAATTCTCGCTAAGTTAGCGCATGGAATTACTGACCACGAACATGAGATTGGCGGGTCGCTCGGCCATACGGCGCATCAAGTAGGGATACCACTGCGCACCATAGGGCACGTACACGCGCACGTTATAACCCTTCTGCACAAGCTGCTCCTGTAGATCACGACGGATACCATAGAGCATCTGGAACTCGAACGCCTCTTTACTGATGCCGTGATCGCGCATATAATGGCGGGCCGCGTCAATCATTGTCTGGTCATGCGTCGCGATAGCCGGAAAATTGCCCTGCGCGAGCAACATCGTTATCAAGCGAATATAGTTGCGGTCAACATCATTTTTGTTCTGATACGCGATGGTCGGCGACTCTTTATACGCGCCTTTGACCAGGCGGAGACGCACACCGTTCTGCACTAACTGTTCGACATCTTTGCGACTGCGAAACAGGTACGATTGAATGACGGTGCCGATCTGCTCAAACTGCTCATGTGCACGCAACGTCATATCAACCGTCCGCTCAGTATAGGCCGACCCTTCCATATCCATGCACACAAATATGCTGTATTGCCGGGCGCATTCAAGAATGGTGCGTAGATTTTGCGCACAAAGGTCCTGAGAAATGTCGAGGCCCAGGGCAGTCAGTTTCACTGAAATGTTGGCGTCGATCCCCGTCTGCTTTATGCGCTCAACGGCGGCAATATAATTTTGTGTTGAAAGCCTGGCTTCTTCTTCATCCGCGACGTTTTCACCCAGCAGATCAAGTGCCACCTGAATGCCGCGCTTATTGAGTCCACGCGCAGCCTCAACGGCATCATCAAGCGTCTCACCGGCCACAAAGCGATGGGAGATCTTGCGAGCCAGGCTATTTTGCACCACGAAATTGCGCATCTGCTGGTTCTGGGCCAGATACAACAACGTATCTTTGAGCATTATCCTCTACTCCTCCTGTTGCATAACAACACTGTTAGCGCTGATAGGCAGCGACATTGCTGCGCACCAGTGGAAACTCGTGTAGGTGGTTGTAAGCTGTCATATATGATGTCGATGTCCTTTATTCTACTTGGTGTTTGCGGAGGTTATCTCTTTTATAGAGTATACCTCTGAATGTGGTGGGTAAGCAACAGAGCATTATGAGCGGGGCTACAGGTGTGCTTGTAAAGTTACTATAAGGTATTGTGATATATTGTCTGTAGAACTATGCTTAGAAATATCTTGCTTTTGCTGTAGCAGTATGTTACGCTCAAGGAGAAATCATTGTCGTTGTGCGTTGTAGGGGGCTGAGGTCATGCGACAAGAACCAGAGCGCAAATATACGCTAGAAGAATATTGGAAACTCGTTGAAACATTCCCTGATCGCAAATACGAGTATGCAGACGGCTATATTCGTATGATGACAGGTGGCTCAGTCCCTCATGGTGAAATTGCCATGAATATCGGTGCTGCACTGCATGCTGCACTTCGTCACAGCGCATGCCACGTCTATAATTCTGATGTGGCCGTAGAATTGTTCGGGCAGAAATGTTACTATCCAGATATCTCTGTCTCTTGTGATCCTGATGATTGGGCACGCAAGAAGGCGTTAGAATCGCCAACTGTTGTGGTAGAAGTGCTCTCTCCTTCAACCGAAGGAACAGATAGAATAGAGAAGCTCAAGGCGTATAAACGCTACCCCACTATTCAGGAAATTTTGCTAGTTGACGCTCGTAAATGTTACGCTGAGCATTATCACCGCTTAAACGCGTATAAATGGGAAGAGTCTGCATACGAAAGCATGGATGATGTCATTGATCTCACGAGTATTCAAGTGCAGCTTATAGTTCAAGACATCTATCTGAAAGTCTCCCTCGAATTGGAAGGGTCTGAGTAACGCCTACCACTTTAGAGCACGGCGCGTCAGGCGATCCCACAGACTATCGGGAAGTAGGCCGCGCACAAAAATGATCAGTTTCGCCTGAAAGGGAACGGGATAGCGAGCACGCGGATGCTCACTCGTGAGGATACGCACCACTGTCTGTGCGACGCGCTGTGGCGGAAAACCCGTTCTGCTGGACCGTTTCGCCACCTTTTCGCCGATAACAAGCAACGGTGCATACGCGCTGGCTCGCTGCTGTGGCGTAATTGAGCGCTCGATGCTGGTTTGCCAGATACTTGTTGGACTAGAAGAGGGCTCGATCAGCACCACGCGCACGCCGAAATACGCCAGTTCGATACGTAAGGCATCGCTTATGGCTTCCAGCGCATATTTACTGGCCGAGTACGCGCCCGTTAGTGGCGTCGTGATCTTTCCGCTAATACTACCGATGTTGATGATCGTGCCGTGCGCAGCCTTGAGCAACGGCAGAAATGCCTGGATCATCGCCACGTGCGCAATACAATTTATCTCCATTTGCTTGCGCAGATCATCCAGCGCCAGCAGTTCAATCGGTCCGGCATAAGCAGTACCCGCGTTGTTTACCAGGGCGGTGAGGCTTGGGGAAGCCGTATTTTGCTCGACGCTCAAAAGTTCGGCAACCTGCTGCTGTAGCTCGGCAACCTGGTCTTCGTGCGTGATATCGCACAGTAACGGCGTGATATTCTGCTCACAGCGCTGGTGTCGCGCCTGCGCAAGCAGGCTCTCCTGGTCCTCTGTTTTGCGGACCGTTGCGATAACGTGCCAACCGAGCCGGGCAAGCTCCAAAGCGGTGACACGACCAAAACCACTGGAACAGCCAGTGATCACCATTGATTGACGATGACTCATCAACATCACTCCTGGTACATAGTAGCAAATAGTAGACCTGCTAGCGGCCAATCGACCTATTGCCTCGTTATAACAAATTCAAGAGTTCTGGCTTTCGGGTCCGATACGACTCCACAGGCCAAGCCGCTTCAACTCAGTACTGGCCTCGAAGCCAAACCATTCAGGGTCCATATGACGACCGTGGTGCAGCACCAGCCCGCGTAGCATCTCGATCTGCTCCGCCTTGCTCGCAGTGTCACGCTCAAAAGGAATGTGGTGAGCCAGAAGTTCGATAGCCTGTCTCTGGTACCACTGATCTTGAGTTTCAGTCATAAAAACGCCACCATCTCATCATTCAAGACTGTGCACAGCTATCACGCGGGATAGACCATGCAAAAAATGCCGTATAGGCCTATGGTATCATCTAAGCTGGCCCCAATTCAAGGTGCATGGTAACCAGTGACACACGATTATACGCTGTGCCATAAAGAGGATTATAGCCTATTTACCCTACTGTGCATCGAAATACTTGATTATCAAGCCAGCGAGTGCTAGTTTGTAGGAAGGCAAGCAAAAACCCACGTAAGGTAGGCGAAGAACATGTTTTGTACTAATTGCAATACAGCACGGCCGGAGAGTGAAGCACCATGCCCAAACTGTGGAGCACCTTCGCCGCTGCTGGGAAGGTCATCAATGGGCAGTCTGGGTGCGAATAGCTCCTCATTATCCTGGAAACAGTCGAGCAACCAAGTACCGCAAGTGCCTTTTAACACCATCAATTCGTCCACAGTATGGGGGAATATGACTCCCAATAATGCTCCCGCGTGGGGCAGTTCTGCTCAGGACTTTAATCAGCCGCCCCAGCCGCCCACACCCTTCAATTCAGGCAAGCTGTGGGATAGCCAGGGCGTGCGACAGATTCCCTTCGACTCATCAAATCAGTGGAGCAATCCGGCCAACGCCGCGAATTCAGCGCCAGCCTGGAACAATCCCGCCGCTGCCTCAAGCGCGCAATGGAACACGGTACCGCAGGCGGATTTTAGTACCCCATCCGCGCCCACGTGGGGCAACACAGGGAATTTGAGCGGCGAACAACCGGCCCAGGATTTCTCTAAAGCGCTGGTTCCTGTATCCAACCAGGTGCCGATCAGCTCGCAGCCTCGCGACGTATCGTTCCCAATCATTCAAGGGTCAAGGTTAGAACAACTCGTTCCAGCACTACCTGAAGATTCGGTCTACGTCCCGCCAATGTATACCAAACCCAGGCCATTGATCCCACGCTATCGCATCATCAGTGGTCTACTTAGTGTAATTATTGTCGCGTTACTTGCTTGTGGCGGCGCGTCCTACTACGCAAAAGCCAGCGGTACACTTGGGAAAATCACGCAGGCATTTACCGGCCATGCTACACAAATAACCACGCAGAGTACCACAACGCAGCCATTGCCCGACCCCAAAATGAAGCCGGATTACGGGCCTGCCCTCGCACAGATTCCTTCGGCTACACTAGCCGCCAAGGTTGATAACAATCTGACGCCGATACAGCCCGCGCAGACGTTCGCGCTCAAGCAGCCGATCTATCTGACCTACAACATTCCGCCTGGGGAATATGGCCTGGTAACGGCCAAGTGGTACATGAATGGTAATTTCTTTCGCTCGACGCCACAGAATATTCAGAAAGACCCGAAAAACCCGGCCCAAACTACCAATGGAGTGATGACTATGGGATACGATACACAGGCAGAGGGTTTTGTAGAGTTATATTGGAATAGCAAATTGGCACAAAGACTTTACTTTGTCGTCAGGGCCCAATAGATAAGAGGCATAGAAAGAGCCAGCAATGGGGGCACACATGTACTCTCCTTGCTGGCTCTTTCTGTTATTTGCACTGGGTCTCGACTGCGACATCGCCGAAGACCTGCACCTGGCAAGCAAGGCGCATATCGGGATTCTTTTTGAGATCGTTGCGTAGCCAAAACTTTTCCAGGAAGGTCAGCGGATTCGTGTTATCCGCAGGAGAAACAGCGACACGATCCGTGCCACAGAGGCCATTACCGTGGCAGTTCGCAAAAGTATAGATGCCACAATAGACGGGAACATCATGCTCCAACGCTGGATAGCGAACGCTATCACCTTCGGGAACTTCCACCCGTACATTTTCGCGTACATAGACAATAGTCGGCATGACTTTTTTCCTCCATACTACTTCTCCGAAAACCTGAGCGCGCAGCGCTAGTCACGCCAGTGACGTTGGCTTTCGGAATAAGGACATAGTAGTTAATAATTACTGATGAGAACTCATCTCTATTTGCAAATGAAGAATGTATGCGTACAAATAGGAGCAGACCCGTAGGACCGCTCACCTGTCAGAATATAGCACAGAAGGGGGGAAGCGTCAACAAAAGGGACGACGACCCTTGCGGGGGTCGTCCTTAGCGCGGCGACACCGTTATTGTTACTGGGATGCGCACACTGTGTACCTGGGTATCGGGATCGGTATCGCTACAGAGAATAGCAGTCGTCACCGTTCCTGGGGCAGCGGCAGCAACGTCAGGCGCAACGTGCAACAAGATGCTTGCACCAGAGTCCAGGCTGCCACGTGATGGCGTGATATTTAGAGCACTATTTCCTCCCTTATCACCACCATCTTCGTTGACTTGCCAGTTGAGCGGTGCCGTGCCAGTATTCGTTAAGCGAAGTGTCTGGGAAGCAGGATTACTGCCCTGGCTGCCTGTAAAACTTAATGTGGAGCGAGAAACACCCAGCACGGCTATCGCTGGCGGGGTGACGGTCAACGTCATACTGACCTGTATAGTTTGCTTATTCGACGAGATCAACGTGACCATTCCCTGATAGGTCCCGACAGCCAACGTACGGGCATCGATATGGAGCGCCAACGCCGCTGTTGCGCCAACGCTGAGTTGACCTTTAGCAGGTGCCGCAGCGAGCCATGTGCCATGATCGGCAGTCGAGCTACTCGCACTCCATTGTAGTGCAGCACCGCCGCTATTTTGCAACGTCAAGGTCTTCACCAACGGCGCGCTCTGGCCTTGCGTCACCGTGCTATGCAGGGCCAGGGGCGATACAGCAAGATAGCCGGGGCCAGCGACGACACAGGTGACAGCAATTTGCGCATTGGCTCCCCCGCTAAAATCGATCAACCCTCTATACGTACCGGCAAGCAAGTGCTGCGCATCAACATGGACAGACACGAGCGTGCTGGTATGGGGAGCAAGATAACCACTAGCGGGCGTGACGGCAAGCCACGCGGGGCCATTGCCGGTAGAGGAGGTGGCGCTCCAGGCCAGCGTCTGTCCGCCACTGTTTTGCAGAGTAACTGTCTGATCGTCGGGATTGTTTGCGCTGATTGTCGAGTAGGAAAGGGTGGTTGTCGAGAGGCCGAGCGTAGCGGGCTGCACACTCGGCGATGATAAGGGTCTGGCGGTGGGCGTAGCAGGAGTCGTAGGGGGCCGCTGCACGATAATGTGCGTTGAAACACTCAATTTTTGTACTTCGTCGGTGGCATGCAAAGAATGTATCCCTGCTCGCCAGGTATGGGGAACACGAATATGGAGCATGAAACCGCCTGTAGCATCGGTATGCGCCTCCAGCGACTGTCCATTAGCATCAATAAGGGTCTGGTTCGTATCATGGGTAAAAATGAGCAGCGTGTGCGCGGCAAAGCCCTTGCCCGCGAAGGTAAAGATAGCGTTGGAACGTACCGTCGTGGGAGAGGCCCAGACCGCAGAAGTAGCAACCATCGTGTGATGCCCCACCAGCACGAGCGCGAAAATACCGCCTGCCAGCAAAAACATGATGCAAGACATAGTGAGCAGCCCGGAGATCACACGCGCAGGCAATACCGGTAGACGAGACACGAACGAGCGGGTAGGCTGGTCCACAATGCTATCCCTGCGCGCTGGTTGTAGGGATTGCACAGGGGGTGCGGCCGGAGGCAGCACGATATGTTCGGGTTCGGATTGCAGCATATCGCGTCGCGTGGTTTCTCTATCCGCAAGATGCTGAGCCTCCATCAAGCTCGATTGATACGGTTGGTCCTCAGGATGCAGGCCCGCGTAATGTCCCACCCGATGCGATGAAGCCATGGGGAGCGACGGCTGCGAAAAGTAGCGGGACGGTGCGCGCAACCTGCGTTTGGCCGTAAACGGCATACCACACACGCTGCAAACCAGAGTATTGGCCCGCTGTAATTTATGGCAATGGCTACAACGTTTTGTCTCCATCATGCTAGCATCCCGCCGAGCCACAACCCGGTGGTCTTGTCCCTCTCTCCTTGACTTCTCAGTGCATTACGCACATTCAATAGTACAAACGTTGAAACGTATACATTCTCAAATATACCACAATAGACGACGGTTGCGCGGACGACCTCCCTTGCGGGGGTAGTCTCCCTGCGGCGCGTCGTCCACATAACCGTCTTTTGTTGTCTACGACACAGTCAGGGTTACAGGAATAGTAATTGGTCCTCCTGGAACCGTATTTCCTGAACCATCAGAGGCGGTAATGGTAATCGTCCCCTGATAGGTGCCCGCAACCAGATTCGAAGCATCGATATTCACCGTGAGGGGAACATCGGTTGTCCCACTGCCGGGACTCAGGCTCATCCAGGCGCTACTGACCGAGTCGGTCGTGGCGCTCCAGTTGACAGGTAGGGCACAACTACCTGTCTCGCTCATCGACACCTGTTGCGTACTTGAGGTAGACTGCGCCAGGGTGATGCTCACCGGCAGGCTAGTCGCCGAAGCTTGCAAGGTACAGGGCTGCGGTGGTTTTGTAATAGCCAGCGTCACAAGAAACGATACCCCACTTCCCTGAGCGGCCTGACCTGAAGCATCGGTGGCATGCACCTGGACCTTTGCCTGATAATTGCCGGGGGTTAAACCAGTAGCATTCGGATCGACAGCTAACGTAAACGATTGGTTGGTGTCGGATAACACGCCAGAGCTGGTCGAGGTAGTCAACCAGCTTGCCGTACCAAGCACTGTGGCGTTCCAGTGAAGAGGCAAACTACAATTGCCGCTGACGACGAACGTCTCTGGTAGCGGAGTGACGCTCGCGGCTCCCTGCAACGCGTTAAAGGCGAGCACGCTTGACGAAGGTGGCGATAGTGCGCATGGTGCCTGCACCGTGAAATTCACCGTAATGGCCTGTGGGCTACCTCCCGCACTCACATTATGCCCATCTGTAGCAACCAGCATAACCAGGCCAGTATAGGTACCTGGTGTAAGATTGTTCGCCGTAACATCGATGGTAAAAGGTGCCGATTGACCAGCCAGCACAGTACCATGCGCGGGCGTCGGTGCTAGCCAGGCAAGGGACAACGCGTTCGCCACCGTGTGCCACAATAGCGGACTCTTGCCAGTATTCGTAATGGTAACTGCCTGGCCCTGAGGATTCGCCTGTCCCAGCGTTGTGCTGAAATTCAAGGTAAGCGGTGAAACAGCCATAATAGGTGCCCCAGGCGCGGGAGGCTTTTGCACCACCAACTGCACCGGCACGGATTGGCTCATAGAGGAGGTCACAACCGTAATCATCGCCGTATAGGTGCCAGGCTTGACAGCACCAATATTCACACCCACCGCAACAGAGGCATCAGCACTCCCATTCAATTGCCCACTAGCAGGTGACAACGTTACCCAGTTGGCCATAGACGTTGCTTGCCAACGGATAGGGGTAGAACAGCTAGTGGTACTGGACAGGCCAAGAGATTGCAGGTTGGGCGTGCCTTGACCAACTACAGCCGTAAATGACAAATTACCGGTAGTCAGCGACACGCCACAACGCGGCTGAACCGTTAGTGAGAGCGCCATCGTTTGCGGATCATTCTGGGCCGTGTGTCCATTTGCATCAGTAAATTTAAGGGTGTTAATGTAGACGCCAGGTAAAAGACTACTGCCCTGAACATGAACGGGCAGCAGGGCTGTTGTGCCCGGCGAGACCGTGCCGGAAGATTGGGCAAGGCTAAGCCAATTGGCATTCTCTATAGGAACCTGAGATGCGGACGTATCGGGTGCATTACTGGCGAGGGACCAGTATAAAGGTGATGTGCCCGGATTGTTCACTTGCACATATTGCGGTGTCTGCGCGTCAGCAGAGCCATCAACGGTGGTAAAGCTCGTGGCGACAGGAGTGAGCGAGAGCACTGCACCAGGATGAGCAGGCAAAGGGCGTACACTCATGGTCACGTCAACTCGTTTAGTACGTCCGACGTTAGAAATGAAGGTAATCACGCCCTGGTAACTACCAGGTTTGAGATTATTGCGTTGCACTCCAATAACGACGACTTGCGAGTTGCTAAAGGTACCCTGATTGGGAGTAAAAAGAAGCCAGGGCTGATCGCTACTAGCAGACCAGGAGATTGCACCGCTCCCACCATTACTGTTGCGCAACGTGAGCGTCCGTAACGTGTTCGCGCCCTGTTGGTCCACGCCTAAGTCCATGCGGGCATCGTCAAGCCCAAATTGCGATGGGCGCGTTTGACCAGATGCAAGAAGCAGAGAAGCGGAGGCTGAATAACGTGTGAGCATATCCTCAGCTTCCAGCGTATGCGCACCAGCAGCCCAACTATTATCGATGAGTAAGGTCACATCCCTGGAGCCATTTTTGCCGACCTGGATCTTGCCGCTACCCGCGTCTGTCTTAACCTGCTCACCGATATCATGCGACAAGAAGACGAACCCGGATGGCGTAAAGTGTAAGATGTGCACAACAACCGACTGTCCATTACTCACTTTATTGTTTGAAAGCATCAATGTTGGCAAATGATTGCTACTGCTCGCCATGTTAGCCGCATGTGAAGGATGCTGTAAGGAAAGTGACACCAGGAGCCCATCGACAGCGAAACCAACCACAACCAGAGCAACCATACAGATAATAAATATGCGCAGCCAAGAGGCACGCATACGTACCTGTTTACCAGGCCAGGGCAAAGCTATGTAGCCATCGGCAGCCGCGCGCTCGATGTCTGCGCGTTCGATACGCTGACCATCGTTACTGCCAGGAAGGTGACGTGTAGCCAGTGGATCAGTGCGATTTTGCCAGGCATCTTGCTC
>DATAYF010000319.1:0-3357 GCA_036272735.1 Ktedonobacteraceae bacterium | reverse complement strand
CTCCAGCAAGCTGCTTGCCTAGGAATCTGCGACACCCTGAAGAAACCGTTTGATCTGGAAGCGTTGCTTGCGCTAGTTGAGCGAGCGATGTGCTAGAGCCAGGAGATATCGATGGCGCAATCTTTTTGACCACTGCTATAGCGGTAGTTTGTGGGCTCGGGATTTTGCCTCGTTTGAAACCCATCAAATAGGAGCGATCTGAGCTTAAATTGTGTAGTATATACATCCGGAATCAGGCACGATTTCCCGAGCCCACAAACTACCGCTACAGCGGTGTTCACAAAAATTGAGCCATTTTCAACCTGTTCATTTTAGAAATCAGTATCGTCATTGGCTCTTCACTTCGCTGCTGGAGATGAAAGGTTCTCGCAACGTGCGAAACAAGGAACGGCCGATTGTGAAACGGCACATCAGAGCCATTACGAGATACATTCATCCTGTAACAATGTCACTCTTCTCCTTCCAACTTCTTTGCTTCAACATCCCGTTTCATGGCTCGTAAGAGAATCGCATAATTGTTTCGCGATCGCCGTGTGAGAGGATGGTCAGGACCCAACTGCTGCTCGCGGATGCGCAAGGCTCGCTGGTAGAGTGGCTCCGCCTGGACATACTTGCCCTGCTCTTTGTAGAGGTCCGCTAGTCCATGGAGCGGGTAGGCCACCTGAGGATGGTCAGGACCCAACTGCTGCTCCAGGATGCGCATATTGATCGTCGAGGACGATTACCATCTGAACCAGGCCTTGAAAAAGAGCCTGGTCGAAGAGGGCTATGCCACGGATTCGGCCTATGATGGAGTGGAGGGGGAAGAGTACGCTGAGAGCACACCCTATGACGCGATTATCCTCGACATCATGCTGCCGCGTAAAGATGGAATTGCGGTCTGCCGGGCGCTGCGCCAGCACCACGTTACGACTCCCATTTTGATGCTCACCGCCCGCGATACCATCGAGGATCGTGTGCAGGGGCTCGACAGCGGGGCCGATGATTACCTGGTCAAGCCCTTTGCCTTGCACGAACTGCTGGCGCGCCTGCGCGCGCTTTTCAGACGCGTCTCTGCGCACAAAAGCGGGGTGCTGGCGGTTGGAGATGTGGTCCTGAGTCCTGCAACACATGAGGTCACGCGGGCAAGGGAGCGCATCAAACTGAATGCCAAAGAATTCGCGCTGCTGGAATACTTCATGCGCCATCCCAACCAGGTGCTCACCCGCGAAAGGATCGAGAACCATATCTGGAGCTACGACTTCATCAGCGCTTCCAACGTCGTGGATGTCTATGTGAGGCGCTTACGCCGCAAACTCGACGACCCGTTCGAGATCAAGCTGCTGGAGACCGTCTACCGGGCAGGGTATCGACTGCGCACCCTGGAAACACGATGAGGAGAGAACTCATGTCAGCAACAGCTTTCTCACACAGACAGACAACACGCCCGTTGCGCTTCTTTTCCAGCTTGCGTTTCCGATTGATGCTCTGGTATCTCCTGATTCTGGGGGGCGCACTCTGCACCTTTAGTGCAGCTATTTATGTGTTTGAAGCATATACCCTCTATCAGAACCTGGATACCATCCTCAATTCTACCATTGAGCAAGAGGCTTCCTCCTATGATCCGCAGTCTGGCCAGGTGGCTGAAACCAATGCGAACGTCCTGGTCATCCTGCAAAATCCTCAGGGAGACGTCACCCGGGTCATACCCACCGTGCCGTCCTCCGTCCTTCCGGCACTGCGCTCCGACCTCTCTCAAGTGACGGACTGGGGAAAAGGTCAGTTATGGAGCAGCAGTCACGGTTCCTTTGCCTCCACCTCTCCCAACGACCAGGGACTCCTTTTTACGAGCGCGGGTTCGCCCGTTTTTATGGGCGCGGGTTCGCCCGTTTTTTCTGATCTAGAGGTCGGTTGGGATTCCTATGCCATGCAACGCGTGACCATCACCAACCGACAGAATCATCAACTGCTCGCTTTTTTGTACGTCGGTGTTCCCAGCAGCAATATCCCGGAACAATTGCGACAACTGCTGGCCGCGCTGGCTGTGGCAACGTCCCTGGTGGTGGTGTTCTCCAGTACGGGAGGGTACTGGCTGGCCTCCAGGGCAACTCGTCCGGTCCAAACCATCACACGTACCGCGCAAGAGATCAGCGCCACCGATCTGCACCGTCGCCTCAATTTGAGGCAACGCGATGAAATGGGAGAACTGGCGACGACGTTTGACCGCATGCTGGACCGCCTGGAGGGCGTGTTTGAACGCCAGCGGCAGTTTACGGCCGATGCCAGCCACGAACTGCGAACTCCGCTGAGCATTGTCAATACTGAGGTGGAACGGGTCTTGCAACGTCCACACACTTCCCAGGAATATATCCGGGCGCTCTCGATCATCCACCAGGAGAATCAGCGCATGACCCGGTTGGTCGGTGACCTGCTCATCCTGGCCCGCGCGGATCAAGGGCAGGCAGTGCTCAGACGCGAACGCATCGATCTGAGTGAGATCGTTGTCGATGCAGTGGAAGACCTCTCTCATCTCGCGGAGCAAAACGGCATCGGGATCCGCCTGTCGGGCCTGGATGAGCTTGTGATCTGGGGGGACCGGCTCTATCTGACGCAGCTGTGTATCAATCTGCTGGAGAACGCGCTGAAATACAGTGCCGGTGTTGGCAAACAGGTCGAGGTAAAGCTAGACCGAGAGCCTGGTTGCGCTCGCATGCAGGTCATTGATGAAGGACCCGGCATCGAGGCTGAGCACCTGCCTCACCTCTTCGAGCGCTTCTACCGGGCCGATCAGTCCCGTACGTATACCTTTCCCACGGGGGTGGTGAGCAGCCCCTCCGGGAGTGGTCTTGGTCTCTCCATTGCTCGCTGGATCGCGCGTGAACATGGTGGCTCTATCCAGGTGCAATCTTCTCCCGGCAAAGGCTCGGTCTTTGAGGTGTGTTTCCCCCTCTAACAAACATGTAGAGAACGATCCTTTTTGCCCCTCATATTACCGTGAGATCGCCTTAAATTCGTTTTTAGTGTACCTCAAGGAGACTTCTTCTTTTTTCACGAATCAATCTTGGCTTGGCAGCGCGGTGGTTATCTACAACTGTAGGAGGAGGTGAATTCTCGCCAAGCTCCCTTCTCCACCTGGAGTTATTCCTATGCTTCTCCCTACGTCATGCTGCTATTTGACCAGTTCTGCCTCTGGTTCTGCAACTGCCTGGCCCTACAGAATAGCTCCCAGCATTCCACGAATCAGGTGCACAATACAAACGGCGTCAACCAGCTTTGCAGGCGAGCTTACGCGTTCAAGCCATCGCGAACGCAGACTGGAAGAGAGCGCTGCCCGCACGGCGGCTGCTTGCCCATACGGTTTGAGCCGCTCCGTGCTCA
>DATAYF010000318.1:0-6375 GCA_036272735.1 Ktedonobacteraceae bacterium | reverse complement strand
AGCATCGCACCTATCAGTGTTTGGCCTGTGGGCTGGTGATTGATCGAGATCTCAACGCCGCATTGAATCTTGCTCAGTTTGCATGAGAGAAGCTTCGCCAACTGGCTTAACTGTTGGCCTGTTGGCCGTCCTGGGTAGTGGCTACGACCGATGACGTTAAAGCGCCTGTGGAGCGGATGTGAGACCGAAACGGGAGGGCTGATCCAAAGGTTCCCGTGCCGTGGCAACCCGCGAGGAAGCAGGAACAACTGACCGCTCGTGAGTGTTCTGAACACTTGTGAGTATGAGAAAGGTAGCAGAAAGCTATGTGCCGAAACATCAAGACCCTGTTCAATTTTGATCCCCCGGCTAGCAATGAGGAGATTCGGGAGGCCTCGCTCCAATTCGTGAGAAAGCTTTCGGGCTTTAATAAGCCTGCGCAAGCAAACGAAGCGGCGTTCAATCGTGCCGTCGCGGAGGTGAGTGCGGCTGCTCAAAATCTGCTGGATTCGCTGGTGACCAGCGCCGAGCCGCGCAACCGCGAGGTCGAAATCGAACGCGCTCGCGCAAGAACTGTGAAAAGATTTGGACCTCCAGGCAATTCCCAGCATTCCGCATAAATAGCGTCAAATACCCCCGGCTGAAGCCGGAGGCTTGTTCGCAAGCTTGAATTTGACCAGACTCAGCTAGGATAAGTCCTAGCTACGTTAGGAGTGAAATAGGTACGTTGGGGTGCGTTGCCAGCCCCAACCTCTACGGTAGCAGGTTAAACATCTGGAACGGGTGAAGGAAGTGCTTGCTATGTTAAACCGCTCCATAACATTGTCGAGGTAAACATTACCTGGGAAACCAGAGGTCCGAAAGGGCAAGCATGAGTAAAGTTTTTGTAGTAGACACCAATCGAACACCGCTCAATCCAGTTCATCCTGGTCGAGCACGCATGCTGCTTTCACAGGGCAGGGCAGCAGTACTCAAGCGTATCCATTTACCATTGTGCTTAAAACAGCGATAGAGCAGCCACAGGTTGAGCCATTGCGCATCAATCTCGATCCTGGTGCAAAAACCACCGGGCTAGCTATCGTCAATGATGCCTCTGGTGAAGTGGTGTTTGCTGCTGAACTGTCTCATCGAGGGCAGGCAATCAAATCGGCTTTAGATGATCGACGTGCTGTGCGTCGCTCACGTCGAAACCGCAAAACCCGCTACAGAAAAGCGAGATGGACTAATCGATGTAAGCCAAAGGGGTGGATACCACCATCATTGGAGAGTCGAGTTGCCAACGCTGTGACCTGGGTGCAACGTCTATGCAAAGCCTGCAAGATCACTGACATTAGCATGGAGTTAGTGAAATTCGACATACAAAAGATGGAGAATCCCGAAATAACAGGCGTGCAATATCAACAGGGCTCTTTGGCAGGCTATGAAGCCAGGGAATACCTCTTACAGAAGTGGAACAGGCAATGTACATACTGTGGTGCGAAGGAGATCCCATTGCAGATTGAGCATATTCATCCTCGTGCCAATGGCGGAACCAACAGAGTGAGTAACCTCTGCCTAGCCTGTGAACCTGCAACAAGACCAAAGACACACAGGATATCAAGGTATTCCTGGCAAAGAAGCCTGATCTCCTCAAGAAAATACTCGCTCAGGCGAAAGCGCCACTCAGAGATGCGGCGGCGGTAAATAGTACCAGATGGATGCTCTTTGTGCGATTGAAAGAGTTGGAACTCCTTGTGGAATGTGGCAGTGGTGGACTCACCAAGTTCAACCGAACTATGCGAGGGTTGCCCAAGGAGCATTGGATCGATGCTGCCTGTGTAGGCAAGAGCACTCCTGATGTGCTACAGACCCATGATGTGGTTCCTTTGCTTATCACTGCCAATGGGCGTGGGTCGCGTCAGATGTGCCGGATGGACAAGTTTGGATTTCCACGCACTGGACCCAAGCAGTCTAAACAGGTTCAGGGTTTTCAGACAGGTGATATGGTGAAGGCTATCGTCCCATCAGGGAAGAAGACTGGAACCCACATTGGACGAGTCGCAGTCCGTTCTAGTGGCTTCTTTAACATTACTATCAAAAAGACAACAATCCAAGGTATTGCCTCCAAATATTGCCAGCGTATTCATCGTACTGATGGATATAGTTATGAGAAAGGGGAGCGGCATTCCTCCCATGCCTGAAGGCAATGGGTATCCTGCCGCACGATCCATGAAAAAGGAACATCTCAACGGCCCTCGCGAGGGCCGTCTGTTTTCTTCTTGACAAAGGTATTTCGTAATCACAAAATAAAGATCTGATGAGCATAAAGGTAAGGTACTGAGAAAACAACAGCATCCCCTTCTGTGTATCTTTATCCCGTTGCACAGTTCTCCTCTTTCTTCCTATCCCATGGAAAAGAAAGCTAGTCATAAGGAGTTCATTCATGACGAATCTTTCCATTGCCCTACAGGTGAATGGAGTAAGACACCGGCTCTCAATCGATCCTAGAACGACGCTGCTGGACGCGTTGCGCGAGCATCTCGGTCTCACCGGATCTAAAAAGGGCTGTGATCACGGGCAATGTGGTGCCTGTACTGTGCTGCTCGATGGTCGACGCATTAATAGTTGTCTCGCCCTGGCCGTGGCGCACCAGGATGCCGAGATCGTGACTATCGAGGGCCTGGCGAGCGATGAGCACCTGCATCCTGTGCAGCAGTCGTTCATCAAGCACGATGCTTTCCAGTGCGGCTACTGCACCCCAGGACAGATCTGTTCAGCCGTCGGGATGCTGCGCGAAGTCGAGGCTGGCTGGCCGAGTGCGGTAACCGATGATCTTAATGCCGAGCAAGTTCCCCTCAGTGACGACGAGATTCGCGAGCGTATGAGCGGCAACCTGTGCCGGTGCGCGGCCTACGCCAATATCGTCCCGGCCATTGCGGAGGTACTACCGATCCGATCACCTGACGCGAAGCGTAGAAGCGACAGCTTCGTTGGTGATCGGCATAAGGAGGGAGAGTAATGGAGCCTTTTCGCTACGAACGAGCCGACGATGCGGCTACGGCCGTCGCGCTGCTGGCCAGCGAGCCAGCGGGCACGTTTCTCGGCGGTGGGACGAACCTCGTTGACCTGATGAAACTGGGGGTCGCGCAGCCGCAGGTGCTCATCGATGTCTCGCACCTTGCCTCTAACCGCGTCGAACTGCTGGCCGATGGCGGTGTGCGCATCGGTGCCGCTGTACGCAACAGCGACCTGGCGGCTGATCGGACTATTCGCGCCCGCTATCCTATGCTGGCGCAGGCACTGCTCGCGGGTGCTTCGGGACAGCTACGCAACCTGGCGACGACCGGTGGAAATCTGTTGCAGCGCACGCGTTGCGTCTATTTTCAGGATGTCTCGAAGCCGTGCAACAAACGCGAGCCGGGCAGTGGCTGCCCCGCGCGCGAGGGCTATCAACGGAACCTGGCGATCCTCGGGGCTTCCGAGGCGTGTGTCGCGACGCATCCTTCGGATATGGCTGTGGCGATGGTGGCTCTGGATGCCATCGTTCGTGTGCTTGGACCAAACGGCGAGCGTACTATCCCCCTGACCAGCTTTCATCGTCTCCCTGGCACTGAACCACAGCGTGACACAGTGCTCGAGCATGGTGAATTGATCACGGCTGTTGACCTGCCGCCGCTGTCTTTCGCGGCGCGCTCGCACTACCGCAAGGTGCGCGATCGTGCATCTTACGCGTTCGCGTTGGTCTCAATTGCCGCGGCAATCGATGTCGTTGATGGTCTGGTTCAGGATGCACGCATCGCCTTTGGTGGAGTTGCGCATGTGCCCTGGCGAGCCAGCAAGGCCGAGGCTGTATTGCGCGGTGCGCCCGCGACCGAAGAGGTATTTCGTCGTGCCGCCGAGGCTGAACTGGCCGACGCGCAATCGTTGCGCGACAATGCTTTCAAGGTCCCGCTGGCACGCAATATCCTTGTACGCACGTTGCTTGACCTCACACGGGAGGAAGATCGATGATAACTCAACAACGAGTCGTGGGCCAGCCCCTGGACCGTATTGATGGCCCGAAGAAAGTCACCGGCAGCGCGGCTTACGCTTTTGAACACTCTCCCGAGGATGTGGCGTACGCCTTCCCGGTGCAGAGCACTATTGCCAGAGGCCGGATTGTGTCTATCGATAGCGCTGTCGCCCAATCCATTCCTGGTGTGATGACCGTGCTTACCCACGAGAATGCCCCTCGCCTCAAGCCCCAGCAAGAGGCCGAACTGGCGGTATTGCAATCCAACGAGGTTGCGTATCGCGGGCAGTTCGTGGCCCTGGTGGTCGCCGAAACGTTGGAGGCTGCGCGCCAGGCAGCAGAGGCCGTCGTTGTTCACTACGAGGAGCAGCTTCATAATGCCATGCTGCGCGCCGACAGCAGCGAGCTTTACAAACCCGACCGTGTCAATCCCGCCTACGAGGCCGACACGGTTAGCGGCGATGTTGAGGGGGCGCTGGCCTCGGCGGCTGTGACCGTCGATCATGCCTATAGCACTCCGGCGTACCATAATAATCCTATGGAACCCCACGCGACGGTGGCGCATTGGAGCGGCGATGGTGTCACGCTGTACGACTCGAACCAGGGTGCGCAAATGATTCGGGTCCAGGTTGCTCAAGTGTTTGGACTGGAGCCTGAGCGCGTGCGCGTGATCTCGCCCTATGTCGGCGGTGGCTTTGGCTCGAAAGGTAGCGCGAATCCGCACGTCATTCTCGCCGTGATGGCCTCCCAGGTAGTCGGCCGTCCCGTGAAGTTTGCGCTTACCCGGCAGCAGATGTTTGCTGTAACCGGCTATCGCACGCCAACGATCCAGCGCGTGCGCCTGGGTGCGGGCAAAGATGGCCGACTGACGGCGATTACCCATGATGTTGTGGAGCAGACCTCGACGCTCAAGGAGTTTGCCGAGCAAACGGCCGTTGCCACACGAATGATGTACGCCGCTCCGAACCGTGTGACTACGCACCGACTGGCGCGGCTCGATGTGCCGACGCCATCGTGGATGCGTGCGCCGGGCGAATGTCCCGGTATGTTCGCGCTGGAGTCGGCAATGGATGAGCTAGCCATCGCCTGCGAGATAGACCCCGTCGAGCTGCGTATTCGCAACGAGCCTGACATTGATCCAGAAACAGGGCACCCCTTTAGTAGCCGGGGGCTGGTCGCGTGCCTGCGCGAAGGGGCAGAGCGCTTCGGCTGGCAAGTGCGTGACCCGCGACCGGGTATGCGTACTGATGGCCGCTGGCTGATCGGGAGCGGCGTCGCGGCCTCGACCTATCCCTCGCGCCGCAGGCCATCGAGCGCGCTTGCACGCGTTGATCGTGCGGGACACTACTGTGTGCTCATCGATGCCAGGGATATTGGGACCGGGGCCTGGACGGTGCTCACGCAGATCGCCGCTGATGCGCTTGAAGTTCCACTGGAGCAGGTGCACCTTGAAATTGGCGATAGCTTGCTGCCAGGTGCCTGGCTGGCCGGTGGCTCGATGGGTACGGCCTCGTGGGGAACGGCCATCGTCGATGCTGCTCGCAAGCTGCGTGCCCGCATAGCAGAAGAGCACGGCGTCATTCCCGACGAGGGACTTGAAGCTCCAGGCGAATGCGGGGAGAACCCTGAAGCGCAACGCTTTGCCATGCACGCGTTTGGCGCGCAGTTCGCCGAGGTGCGTGTCAACCTCGACAGTGGTGAGGTACGTGTGCCGCGCCTGCTCGGGGTGTTCGGGGTTGGTCGGATCATGAACGCCAAGACGGCTCGTTCGCAGTTTCTTGGTGGCATGACGATGGGCCTATCGATGGCACTCCACGAGGAAAGCGTGATGGACCCACGCTTCGGCGACTACGTGAACCGCGACTTCGCCGAGTATCACATCGCGACCAATGCCGATGTCGGAGCCATCGATATCTCGTGGATCGATGAAGACGACCCCTATATCAATCCGATGGGGGCGAAGGGTATTGGTGAGGTTGGCATTGTCGGCACCGCCGCTGCCATTGCCAACGCTGTCTATCACGCCACCGGTATTCGCGTGCGCGCCCTGCCGATTACGCTCGATAAGCTGCTTTCTTAGGGCACGTTTGTTTTGTACAATGGGTGAAACAGCAATGGTCCTTTACCGCAGAAGCGGTAGGGGGCCATTGTTGTTTGTTTATAGTGGGAAATTATGCCTGCGATTTGAGGACTTCGTGAGTGCGCAGCGGAGATTGCTTGATATTGGCTGTTATACCGCCGTCAGCCGCGATTTCTGATCCCACGACAAAGGAGGAGTCAGAGGAGGCGAGGAAGAGTGCGACTTTGGCTACTTCCTCAGGGCGACCCATACCAGCAGAGAGCGTGCGTGCGAGAGAATGAACCGCAGCTTTGCTGGCCGAGTATACAGAACTCCCGACTATACC
>DATAYF010000317.1:0-22517 GCA_036272735.1 Ktedonobacteraceae bacterium | reverse complement strand
ATGCTCGCCAGAAACGACGCCTCCAGCGCAAGATGGACCGGCAGCGCCGTGCCAATAATCCCGACAATTATGATGAGAAAGGCCGCATTAAAAAGCACGGGAAAACACGCCTGCGTTGGAAAGAGAGCAAGAGATACCAGGAGACCAGGCGACCAGGCGACGGGCAGCCAACACTGAAAGAAGACTCGCCGCTCACCGCGAGAGTCTGCATGGACACCTGGCTCATCGCATCGCTTCGGCGGGCACCACGATCAACCTGGAGAAAACCTCGTTCAAAGCATGGCAGAAGCAGTATGGTCGGAGTATAGGACTTCGCGCACCGGGGATGTTTGTAGCACATTTGGCCCGCAGAGTTGCAAAAACTGGCGGCACGCTGCACGAAGTTTCCGCCTACCAAACCAAACTGTCTCAATATTGCCATCACTGTGGGCAGTATCACAAGAAGCCACGATCTGAGCGTTGGCACCGTTGTGAGTGCGGGTTGGGACCAGTGCAGCGTGATCTGTATTCGGCCTTCTCGGCTTGCCCACCTGGAACCGGAGCAAACAACCCCCTCCATCACCCAGTACGTCTGGGAAGGTGCGGAGCCGCGCCTGCGAGCCGTGATGGAGGATCTGCAACAACGTGCAAACGCGTGGGAGCCATGCCCCCGAAGCATGGGCTTAGTGGCTCGACGCATGAGCGGAGCTGCCCGTGCCAGAGCGCGTCGGCTTAAAAGTCTGGGCCTATCCCCACCAAGGGCCGGTTTCTCCTTCGGGGGAGATCGGAAACGGTGGGTGAGCAACAGGAACCCCCGCGCATTTATGCCGGGGAGGTTTCAGTATTCATGCTTAATCAGCACAATCACACGCTCTAGCAACCACACAGTTCTTGCCAGCAAAGCAACGAATAAGGTAAACTCTACTAAATATCTATCAGCGTTTTCATATCTACAAACGTTTTATCAGGGTGCAGGGAAAATGGAAGGCGTTGATCAGGTAAGGCAAAACGTCGCGAACAATTCCAAAGGGGATCGTATGTTGATGAAAAAGCAAGGATTGCCTCTGCGTGTGTTGCACCTGCTGATCGCATTGGTCGTGGCAGGTGGCATTCTCTACGCTGCTGCAGCCGGGGCGGGTCCCTTGCCGCCACTTGGTCCGGTGCTTAATCCTGGCACGGGCGTGTGGACTGCGGCAAGTGCTGCTCGACCTTTACCGCATGAGACACTGCATGTTGCGGGTTTACAACAGCCAGTCACAATCATCTTCGAGGTCAACGGCACCCCACACATCCAGGCCGCAACCGACCACGATCTGTTCTGGACCATCGGCTATCTTCAGGCGCGCTTCCGCCTGACCCAGATGGACCTGTTGCGCCGCCAGGGCGAAGCAAGCCTGTCTGCAATCCTTGGCAAATCGTCGCTTGCATCCGATCAGTTTCAGGCGATGTTGGGCCTGGACCGCGCGGCACAACGCGACTGGCAAACACTGCCAGCGAACGGCCCTACGCGGCAGACATTGCAGGCATTCTCAAACGGCGTCAACGCCTGGATCAATAAGGCCGAGCAGAGCCACACGCTACCATTCATGTTCAAACTGCTGAACTACCAACCGCAAACCTGGACGCCCATCGATACCCTGGTCATCCAGGGCGTCACCACGCAGGAGTTGGATTTCTCAACCACGCCGCTCAAGTACGTGCTGATGGTCAATTCGTTGGGCTATGATCGCACCATGCAGTGGTTTCCCGTGCTGCCAACCGATGTGCAGCATCCCTACGATACCGGCCCTTACCAGAAAGCGGCAGCACTGATCCCGCTACCCTCACAACTGGCATTCGGTCAGGCCACTATGCAAAGCATCGCCAGCATGCAGCAGCAAATCACCGCACTGCCAAACGCCATGCGCGCTGGTCCAGCCAGCAACAACTGGGCGGTCAACGGCCCCTTAACCGCCTCGGGCAAGGCGCTGATGGCGGGTGATCCACACCTGAACCTGACCCTGCCATCGATCTGGTACCAGTTGGATGCCCGTTCGCCTGGCTACTCGTTTAGCGGCGTAAGTATCCCCGGTATTCCGCTGACGCTCATCGGACATAACCAGCACATATCGTGGAGTATGACCGACGTGCAGAATGCATCAACGCTCTTTTATGTCGAGAAGACCGACAGCGCACACCCGCACCAATATTACTGGCACGGTGCCTGGCACCAGATGCAACATATCGTGTACAACATTCCGGTGAAAGGGCACGCGACCGTGCACCAGGACGTGTATCTGACCGTGCACGGGCCAATCTACCCGGCAGACCAGGGCATTGCAGGTGAGACCATCTCTGTCGATTGGATGGGCGCGCTACCCTCGACCGATAGCGAGGGACTGCTGGATGTGCTCAAGGCCAGCAACTTTAACCAGTTCCGCGACGCACTGCGCCTGTGGGACGCGCCTACTTTGAATTTTGTCTACGCCGACGATCAGGGCAACATCGGTATGATCTCGCCAGGCTACTACCCCATTGTCAAATCTGGCGCACCCTGGCTACCGCTCCCAGGCACCGGCGCAGCGGATATCGCGGGCAGCATTCCCTACACTGCCGTGCCACAGGCCTACAACCCGCCTGGCCACATGGTCTTCACGAACAATCAGCGCCCGGTGAGCAACAACTACCCCTACTATATCGGTACCACCTGGAATGACTTCGATAACGGCTACCGGTCCGACGAAATTTACAACGAACTGAGCAGTAAACCAAAGCTGACCATGCAGGACATGCAGCGCATGCAGAGCAGTGTTCACGATTACCTGGCGGGCCTGATCGTGCCAGAACTACTCAAGTCCCTGCCAACATCCTCGCTCAATGGGAATGCGCAACAGGCCGAGGCGTTGCTGCAAAGCTGGAATGGGAACATGGATGTGAACTCGCCCGCGGCCTCGATCTGGTGGACCTTCTGGACCCGCTACCTCGCCGCTACCTTTGAGCCGTGGTGGCAAGCCGATCACGTCCCAACCAGCCAGCACCCAGAGTTGAAGGTTGGTCCCGATCAAGCCTCGCTCAATGAAAATTTAGAAACCTGGACCTTGCACGATCCAAACAACGCCGCCTTTAGTCTGCCCAACGGCACAAAACGCGACGCGAGCGCGGTCATGCTCCAGGCATTTCAAGAAACCGTTGGCATGCTCAATAAAACGCTGGGAAACGATCCGGCACAATGGCAGTGGGGCAAACTGCACAGCCGCGAAATCGCCTCGCTTCTGGGGGTCGATGCACTGAGCTATGGTCCAAAACCCAGCGCAGGCAACCAATGGACGTTGAACGCCGCCGGGGGCAATATCCTGAAAGAAAAAAATCCGCTACTCGCTCCCTCCAAACATGGACCAAGCTGGCGCATGATCGTGGACTGGGCCAGCGGCCAGGCCGAGGGCACCTATCCCGGCGGCCAGGACGAGAACCCGGCCTCACCCTGGTACGAAAACCAGGTCTCGCACTGGTGGCGCGGACAATACTACCCTATGCTCGATGGAGCAAGCGTACAAAAACAGCCGGGCAGCGTAACCTGGACACTGAGTAAATAAACAAGCAAGAGAGGCAGTCGAGATGAAAAGAGTTGCTTTTGTGATCCTGATCGGGATCGTCAGCGTTATCGTCAACTGGCTGGCCTTGCAGATCGGCTGGTGGTGGCTCACACTCATAGTGGGCCTGCTCATCGGCGTATTGCTGCGCCCGGCAAGCATAGGCTTCCTGGCTTCATTGTGCGCGGGTGGTCTTGGTTGGGGTCTGCCCCTGGCTGTCCTGGCCCTGAACGCGCCCGTCAAGAGCACCGCACACGCCGTCGAAAGCGTGGTCGGGCTTTCCTCCACCGGCGGCGGGCTGATTATTGTGCTCACCATCGTGCTTGGCTGTATCCTGAGTGTGATAGGTACATGGGTAGGTGTGGCAGGCAGGCAGCTACCTGGGACGGGGCGCAGGCTAGCTTCATAGGCGCAAAGATTAGAGGAGGATGCTCGTAACGTTTGTAGTAGTCTGTCAAGACTCATTTGAAAGGTAACAATCTTGTATCAATTGGCCTGAGAAGCATTTTCACATCCATCGCTATCCTTTCATATGAAGGTTGACAGACTACTACAGGCATTGCACGCGCCAGTTTTAGCAGTATTGTCTGAAAAATGCTTAAAGGATGGTGAGCAGTTCGGGTTGACCATCGGTGATGGCGAGGGTGTGCTCAAACTGCGCCGAGCGTGAGCCGTCAGCAGTACAGGTTGTCCACTGGTCCGCTCGTATCTGTATGTCGGGCTTGCCTACATTAATCATTGGCTCAACCGTGAACACCATGCCCGGTCGCAGCAACAAACCGCTACCTGGACGCCCAACATGCAAATAAGTAGGATCTTCATGTACCGAGTGACCAACGCCGTGTGCGGCCAGGTCACGCACAGACGAAAATCCCTGGGACTGCGCGTAGCTTTGCACGGCCGCGCCAATGTCGCCAAGATGGTTGCCTGCCCGTGCCTGTTCAATGCCCAACTCCATGCAGCGTTTGGCAACATCCAGGAGCCGCTGCGTTTCGCTATCCAGTTTGCCCACCGCAAAGGTGACGCAACTGTCGCCAACCCAGCCCTGGTAGCGCACACCAATGTCGATGCCGATGATGTCGCCCTCGTGCAAGACCTGTTGGGGATCGGGAATGCCGTGGCAAATTACGTCGTTAATGGCGGTACAAATCGTGGCTGGAAAGGGCGGTGTGGCTGGATACCCATTCTTCGCGGCCCTGGCCCCATAGCCTTTGTATGCTGGAATGGCTCCTTTGCTGCGAATAAGATCTTCGGCAATACGATCTAACTCGGCGGTGTTCACACCTGGCACAATGTGAGGACGCAACGCTTCATACGTTTGCGCGACGATGCGTCCTGCCTCGCGCAATAGCGCAATCTCCTGGCGCGATTTGAGGATTACTGCCATGTATTTCTCCTCGCTTGTTTCTCAACACTATCCGACAATTTAGGCATAGCTCTGCTCCAATGCTCCTTGCTCTGGTGATCCCTGTTCCCATTGCAACAGGTCGTTCACCGTGACAGGAAAATAGGTACTGAAGTAATTCAGTAGACGATCAATGGTCGCGTAATCAAGCCGTTGGCTCTTCCCAGTATGCAGGGTTGCTAGCACGCTGAGCGAGACGCCGCACTCGCGCGCGAGTGCGCGCAAACTCAATGTCGACCTGCCTTGCTTGATGCGCATGACATTGACTCTGGCAAGCAAAATGCGTAGATGACATGAAATCGTCATGGTATCTCCTTTGATGGTTGTCTCTAAAAGAAAAGGCCAACGTTTCACCTGGAATTCTAGCAGAATTGTGATGACATGTCAATACAACGTGCTTCTTTTTAACAACGCATCGCCTGCATCGCGTTCTTAATCCAGGTGCAATTGCAACTCGTCTGAGAGCGCTTGTCGTCCCTTCTCGGTAACGTGTACCGCTCGGCTTGAGGTCGTATGGGTGATCCATTCAAGCTCGATGAGTCGCCGGGCCAGGGCTGCACCCAGGTTGCCCGCAACGTGATAGCGACGTTCGCTCCAATCGATATGATGAGGAACAAAAAGTACGCCTTGCTTTTTCTTTTTCGCTATATCGATCCCCAATTCATGGAACCATTGCTCACCTTCACTGGTGAGCGTATAGCCCTCATCTATGGAGACGAGCAATTGCTTCTCCACCAGTGCCTGTGAGATGGTTACTCCGAGGACTCCGGCCAGGTGGTTGTAACACATGCGAGCCTGGCGAATAGCTCCCCCGACCTCCGATTCGCGTAGCGAATGGGCGGGAGTGTCCAATGCGAATGGGGCCAGGACTTCAATAGCTTGCATAATTGATAAATCAGTGATGCGAAAGTAGCGATGGCGGCCCTGTTTCTCGACCGTAAGCATCCGATATTCCACGAGTTTGGATAAATGCATACTCACAGTTGACGCCGCCACACGTGCCCGTCGTGCCAACTCACCAGCAGGTAAGGCCCTGCCATCTCCAAGCGCGAGCAGAATGTTCACACGTGTCGGATCAGCAAGTAACGCGGCAATTGGCGTAATATTGACATCTCCTGGCATTTTTGCGACTCCTTCTATTGATAGTATGGTATCCACGATATGAGAAGCAGGTGAGCTCCATAGGCGCGAACGTAAGGATCACACAATAGCCTTCCTCCCGGATCCTCCGCACGCATTGGGTAATCACTGAACTTCAGTATACAGCAGGAATATTTCGTCGCCACTTGAAATATTCTCACTATACACTACACCCATGATCTTTCAGGTTGTTTGCTGGTGCCCACGAGCGCCAGGACAACAGAGTCAGCAGAAAGGAATAGAGGAATTGTCAGATACACCCATTGAATATGAAGATCTGCCTATACAAGGTTGCGAGAAACCACCCAATCTTCCTCCTCAGCCTACACGCCTGGTCAAAAATATCATCATTGCGACCATTTGTCTCGGGTACTTTATGGTCATCCTCGATACAACCGTCGTCAATGTCGCCTTGCCCGATATCACGAGGCAGCTTGGGGCTACGACCACCGGTCTCCAATGGATCGTCGATGGCTACGCGCTGGTGTTTGCAAGCTTCCTGCTGACCGCTGGTGCGTTGGGGGACCGACTTGGTAGTAAGCAGGTCTTTTTGGGGGGCCTGGTCATATTTACCGTGGCGTCCGCTCTTTGTGGGATCGCTCCAAACTTATGGATGCTGCAAAGTGTTCGAGTCGTGCAGGGCGTGGGGGCGGCATTGCTCGTTCCAGCCGCGCTTGCCCTGCTCAACCATAGTTTCGCCGATGCCAGGGAACGTGCCAGGGTCATCGGCATTTGGGGTGGTATTGCAGGTATCGCGGGCGGGGCCGGTCCAGTTGTGGGCGGCTTCCTTATCAATGCCTTGAGTTGGCGCAGTGTCTTCTTTCTCAATGTGCCGTTGGGGATGCTGGGATTTCTGCTCACGCTGCGCTTTGTTCCCCTGGCTCCCCGCTTCTCCTGGCGTGGGCTCGATCTGGCGGCGCAAGGAACGGGCATCGTTACGCTTGGCTTGCTCGCTTTTATTTTCATCCAAGGCGGCTCGTGGGGATGGACGAGCCTGCCCATCCTGAGTGCAGGCGTGGTTTGTGTCCTGGCGGCAGGACTCTTCCTGTTCATTGAACGGCGCACCGCTCATCCGATGCTGCCGCTCAAACTGTTTAGCTCATCCACTTTTTCAGTGGCCACGGCTGCTGGTCTGCTGCTGAGCTTTGGTTTCTACGGAGAGTTGTTCTTTATCAGTCTCTTCTTTCAACAGGTGCAGGGTTATTCCCCTTTCGTTACGGGGCTGGTATTGCTCCCACAGATGGGTGTTGCCGTGTTCGCTTCTGCGTTTGCGGGACGTGTCACTGGGCATCTTGGGCCACGCGTGCCTATGGTGATCGGTCTGTTGCTCGGTGGGATCGGGTTTCTGGCGATGGTTTTCGTAGGCGCATCGACGAGCTACGTTCTGCTGTGCGCGATGCTTATGGCAATTGGCTTTGGCACTTCGTTTACCATGCCCGCCATGACGACGGCGGTGATTGATTCTGCGCCGAAGGCCAATTCGGGAATTGCGGCAGCCGTGCTCAACGCCAGTCGGCAGGTGGGTAGTGTGCTTGGCGTGGCCCTGCTCGGCGCGTTCGTGAGTCAACGCGCCTCGTTCGTTTCGGGGATGCACACTGCTCTGGGCATTGCTGGTGGTGCCTTTTTGCTTGCCTGTGTCCTCACGTTCGTCTTTGTCCAACGAAGGACGCCCCCTGCAAGGGAATGACCCTTGCAGGGGGCGTTATCCTGCGTGGATGGTTCCCCTTCGCATCATTTGGCTTTCTCTGGTGTTAACTCCCAAAAATCTTGCGTGGGGCGAGCCGTGCTGTCGGCTCCGCGCTCTACCAGAGCGTGCCCATTTCCGTCACACATGGCATTGCCCAGGGTCGCGCTGCCGAAGGGGGGGGGGGCAAGTGGTTGCCAGTGCAGAGTGTAGAGATCGACCAGCCAGGATTGTCCCTGGCTGGATGAGGCATCGTTGGCACGGCCTCCCACGACGACCATTTTACCAGTTTCGAGAATGCAGCTTGAGGCACCGCTCAAGGGAGTTGGCGTCGTCGCTGTCATCTGTGCCCAGCTACCATTGGCGATATCGTAGCGGTAAATCTGATTGACGCGCTGGTGTTGTCCGGCGTCGTTTGCTCCTCCGAAGAGCAGCATCGCCCCAGTATTATCCGTCGTCAAAATCGTATAGCCAAGCCCGGTCGGTAGCGGGGCAAGCTGATGCCACTGCTTCGTCGCAATATCGTAGCGATACCAGCCGTTGCCTGCTTTTGCTGTTGGTTGACCGCCTTTCATAAAGCCCTGCGTGATGTAGAGATGCCCTTGCTCGTCCGCAAACATGGAGTTCCCAAAGCCAATCGTGATGCCCGCTGGTGGGGTGATTTTCGTAAGCGTACGTTGCAGCGGGTCGTACTGATACAGCACTGAGGAGACCGTGTATGTGTCGGTGGAGTAGCCACTCGTAAAAAAGATGTGCCCTTGATTATCGCTGGCTGCCGCATTATTGACCATGCCGGGAAAATGTGGCACATCGACCCTTTCCCAGCGCTTGGCTGCGATATCGTAGCGATACAGGCCCCGGTCGTACTCGGCAGTATGATGCTGGCTGCGGTAGCCTCCGCTCATATACATGTAGGCGTGCCCCTGGACCAGCGCATAGGTTGCGGCATTGTCGGCCTGTGGCACGGGAAGCGAAGGGAGAGCCTGCCAGGAGCCAAGGTAGGGTGTGATCGTTGGTGAAGGACTCTTCGCCTGTTCATTTGGAAGCGTGGTGCTATTGTTGATGGAGCGCACATAGATGAGTAGTCCAGCCATAGCCAGAAAGACGATCAGCACGAAGAGAAAACTGGCCTGAAGCGCGCAGGGTATCTTCTGCCTGGTTATTTTCATGCGCCGTGGCCGTTGGCTCACCTGCCACCCGCTGCTGAGCGGGACGCGTGGAGTGAGCACGCGTCTTTTGAGACTTTCATCGAACGAGGCTAGTTGTTGTTCCAGGCATTGCCTGTCCTGTTGCGCTTTGCGCGCTTGCTGGATAGATTGGCGCAACTGGTAGCGCTGTTCCAGGTGTGCTGACCAGTTGGGTTGCATGGCGATGGCGGCTTGTTGTGGTTCCGAGGTCGGCGTCGCTGGTATCGCTGTTGGCGCGCTGGTGATCGTATATTTAAAGTCTGGTCTTGTGAAGCCTGTTCCGCTACCTACAACACCGTTAGCTGAGGAAGAGACCGATGCGTTGATGGGGATCTGTTCTCCGCTCAACTGGTGACTCAGTGTGTTCGTGGTATGCTGGTACGAGCGTCGTTCTTCGATGGTGTAGACGCGTTCGAGCGCCTGGTAAAAAACCTGTGCGCTCTGATAGCGCTGCTGTGGATCTGTGCGCGTTGCCAGCGTGACCAGGCCACTCACCGCCGCTGAGAGCGAGGAATTCAACTGGCTTGGTGGCATCAAAGGTGTACTCACACCCTTTGGTCGTTTGCCGGTTAACATTTCGTGTAAAATGACGCCCAGACTGTACAGATCGGAACGGGCGTCGGTCTGGCCTGCACACAGATATTGTTCGGGCGAGGCGTAACCCGGTGAGCCAAAGTCGGTGGTATCGTTGCCCTGCCCACTGCGAAAGTAGCGCGCGATGCCAAAATCGATCACCATCAAGGTTCCGTTGGGCGTGATGATCACGTTGAACGGCTTCAGGTCGCGGAAAATAATCGGTGGTTGTTGCTGGTGTAAATAATCGAGGACGTTACATAATTGTAGTGCGTAATTCAGCGCCTCCAATGCTGATAGGGGGGCGTGTTTGCGCAGGTGCGCACCCAGCGTTGGCCCCGGCACGTAGTCCATCACCAGGTACCAGTAGCCACCTTCACAGAAGTAGTCGTAGAGCATCGGAATGGCGAGATGCTCTGAACGCGCCAATAACAAGGCTTCACGCAAGAAACGGTCGGTATGCTGACCGCCGCTAGACGGAAAAAGGTGCTCGTCACTTTTATAGGAAACGTTGCGATAGTCGGCATCGCTAGGATAGTGCAGAAGCTGGTTGAGTTCAGCGACAACACTTTCCGGTAATGGTCGATCAGCGCTTGTTTGCTTGATGGCGAGAGGAACATTGAGCGTGGTATGGGTCGCAAGGTACACCTTGCCCATGCCACCGTGACCCAATACGCGCTGAATGGTATACTCTCCATTGCGCAGTGTGCGACCAACTAGGTTCTCGGTAGGTCCGTTATCGTTCTCCTCTGGCATAGCGCTGATCCCCTTCCACTCGTCCCCGCTCGTTATCCTATAGCTCTCTCTATTCCTTGCGTATTTGCATTATTTCATGTTATGAAACATTATGATATTATTGCTGCTATACTAACAAAAAGTGAGCATTACGTCAATAGTTCTACCTTCTCGCTCCATCCCTGCGTCGTCACCCACGGTTACGCCTGACCTGCTCCATCGACTCGCGCCAGATCGCCAGGCGTAGTCCGAGGCGCGTGTCGATCTGCTCGATGCCAAAGAGCACGCTGGGGACAATTGGCTGTAGCAGGCGATAGATCTGGTAGGTCGCGGCCTGCCAACCGAGATGCAGCCATGCGCTGATCCAACCAAGCATTTCAGCGCCACTCAAGGTCGTGAGTGCCAACGTGTAGATTTTCTTATAGTACTTTGGCGTACTGAGCACGATGCGTGTGTAATCCAGCCAGCTTACGCGATCTTGAAAGAAGTCATTGCACACCTTTGAGCCCAGTTGCGCCAGCACGTGGCAAAACACGTTGAGTGTCTCGTTGACCTGCCAGCCAGCTTCGACGCCCGCTGGTTTGGCGATCATGAACTTGCTAAAGGCCCTGGCAACGGCTGGAACTGCTTCAGCGGCGCGAATACGTTCAAGATCGGTGGCGTGTAGCTGCTGGTGTTGCAGGGCATAGTGCAAAAGGGTCGTGATGCGCCGCAGGTTGCGCACGTACGAGCCGAAGCCACAGAACGTTAGCGGCGATTGGAAGGCGGCGGCGTCGCCCAGCGAAAGCACGCGGTCGTACGCTAGCATCTTCTGTTCGCGCTGCCAGGGCAATTTGATGTTGTATCCGGCTGGAATGAATCCGTAGGCCGGTTTGATAATCTCGACATTGCCGGTCGCTTTATAGCTCGGTAGCAGAGCGAAAAAATCATCGAACAGTTCGAGCAGGTCGACGTGCGCGCCAGCCTCGGCGTAGTGGAAGAGATAGATGGCAACCTGGTCTTCTTTGCCGGGGAAGGTCTCCCAGATTAATTGTTGCCCGTTGCGCGCATCCTCGCTCGTCACCAACACCTCGCCAACGTCCATGTGCACGGCTCCTGGCTCGCTGCCCTGCTTATAGCCACGTGCCACCGTGCCGACCGTGGGGCAGACCAGCGAGAATGGGCGCCCGCAATTGAGCTGGCAGGCGATGGGCGAGGTTGCCCCCATACCATCGATGAGCAGCCGTGCCGCGTAACTTTGCGCCGTCCCATCCTTGTCGGTAACATCGACGACGACGCGTTTGCTCGGCTGAACGGCGCAGAGCACGAAACTAGTGCTGTGCAAGATGACGTTGGGCAGTCCGCAGCGCGGTTGCTGCTCACTAATTTTTTTGATGCACAGTTCGGTCAGCTTATCGGCGTCGACCGCGATATTAAGCACATTCTTCAAATGTAGCTTGGCGGGGGCCGTTTGAATGTTTGCCGGGTAGAAGCTCACCAGGCCGTCGCTATATTCGCGCTGAATGATGCTCTCTAGCTCGTCGGGGGTGAGGAGATGCACGTCCAGCAGTTCTTGCAGCTCCGCTCGTGAGATATTCCATTCGCGATGCACCGCGCCCACGGTGAAACGATCAAACACGAGCACACGCAGCCCGTAGCGCCGCGTCATCACCGCTGCATTGAGCAGGTTCAGGCCGCCACCCGCGTAGATAATATCGAAGGTTGCCTGGGCGGACAGCGTTTGCGTGCGTGTCTCATTGACGACCACCTCGCCGTACTCGCGCGTGACCCCAAGCATACGTTGCCAGGAGCTATTCAAATCCTGCAAGCGGCGCAGATGGGCTTCACCCTGTGGAATGGTCGCAAAGGCGGCCGCGAGGTGCGGATAATGTGCTGTTAACGCTTCTTGTGAAATGGTCATACTTTTATTATCACTTTTTGAAAAATTTGCTTACGGCTGCACTGATTTTTTCTCCCCAATGGTAACGTACGCCTCCCAACGCGGGCTGTGCACCCATTCGGAATGGCGACGCAGACCGCAACGCTCTAATGGTATGAAGCGTCCGAACTGCGCATCGGGTACTACCTCGGTGATGACCTCTTCTGTCTCAGCCTCGACGTTGGCCTGTGCTTGCTGCTGCTCTGCCCGTCGCTGGACATGCGGGCGTGGACCAAAGATGACCTTAGGACCATAGACCAGCAGGTGCACGAGCAGCAGCAATGGCTGGATCATGCCACTCGGCAGCAGGTTGGCCCCCTCGATCACGATGAGGCGACCATCCGGGCGTAGGACGCGAGCGACCTCGGAGATGGTGTTGGGATCGTGAATGTATTCCGAGGGGAAGGTGCTGACCACGCTATCGAAGGTGCCGCTAGAAAAGGGCAGGCTTTGCGCGCTCCCCTGCATGACGAGCGTGGGCTGGCCCACGCCGCGTTTTTGCAAGGTGGCACGCGCGGCAGCAACCATTTCTGGCGACTGCTCGATAGCCTGGCAGTGATAGCCCCTTTGCAACATATCCACCAGCAGATCTCCCAGGCCACAACCGAGTTCGAGTACATCCGTACCATGCAGACGTGCTAAGACCAGGCGTTGCCAGGTGCGCCACTGCCCAGCAAAGGGTACGGTGCTGGCGAAACGGTAGAGATAGCGATTTTTATAGAGCGTTTCAAATAGCCATTTGCGCACGTGCGGTGTCACTGCTTGCCCGCTTTCTCGAACGTATCGAGCAGGTCGCCGATGTGTTCGATGATCAGGTCCGGTTGAACGTGGTGCGCCGAGTAACCGTTGCGTGGACGTTCGTGCTGTTGCACGTATGCCAGTAATTGTGCATTATTCAGCGTTGGATAGGGCTCGGCGGCTGCGTCGCGTGCTGTGGACGATTCTTGCGTGGTGTAGGATGTGATGTGCTGCGTCATCAGTTCGGCCTGGGCGGTGGGGCGCAGGTGGAGCTTCGGTTTCCAAACCGTGAACATGTTGAGTTGTTTGGCCCCGTATACATCCGCCGAGAGCGAATCGCCGACCATCGCCGTTTCCTCGGCAGCGACGTGCAGCCCATCGAGGGCGTACTCGAAGATTTTGGGGTTGGGCTTCTGTATGCCAAGGTCCGCCGAGATGGCCATGGAGCGCGGATCAAAATAGCGATAAAAGCCGAGCCGTTCCAGGTCTTGCAAAAAAGGCTGACCACCGTATGAGCGATTGGTCACGATGCCTAGCAGAAAGCCGCGTCTTTGCAGTTCCGCCAGCGTTGCGAACACATCAAAAAACACGTGGCGCGATCCCACGATCCTGATGCGCAGCGCCTCAAAAATGGCCGCACCAAGCTCGTGATCTACATTGCTGAAACCTAACGTGTGTAACCCCTGCACAGCGCATTGGGCAAAATCCGGCTCGATATCGATCAACTTGTTGCTGGGGCTGTACACTTCCTGTTCGACCGCCTCGCGTAACTGCTGGCCGAACGTGAGCGGATCCGTCGCGGGCCGTTCTGACGTGGGAATATGTGCGTACAGCGTTTCCACGGCGCACATATTGGCGACCCGTTGTAGCGCGTGCCACGTGGTGCTATTCGTGGATGTCCAGAGGGTGTTACCAAGGTCGAAGAGTAGGCACCGGATCGTGCGCCCGGCGAGCGTGGGTGGCGTGGTACGTGTGGACAAAATATTTCTCCTACGTTGCTGTTGGTGCGACGTTGTTCAAAAAATATAAGCGAACATAGTGCCAATAAAAAAGGATGCCAGGCATTGAAATGCCGCCCCTATTGCTAGAGGCGGCACATATTATACACACATGGCTAGGCGTTGTGTTTCTCTTCGCTAGGATTGAGAATATCGTCTACCAGCCCGTATTCGACTGCTTGCTGGGCAGTCATGTAGTAGTTACGATCAGAGTCTTGCGTGATGCGCTCGACGGTCTGGCCGGTGTGATGAGCGATGATATCGTAGAGGCTGCGGCGCAAGCGCAAAATCTCGCGCGCGGTAATCTCGATATCGGCTGCCTGACCTTCAGCGCCACCTAGAGGCTGATGGATCAGCATGGTGGAATTTGGTAGACAGTAGCGCTTATCCCTCTGGCCGGCGGTCAAAATCACCGCGCCCATGCTCATCGCCATACCCATGCACACCGTTGAAACGTCGGGGCGTAGCCACTGCATGGTGTCATAGATGGCGAGACCTGCGTAGATGCTGCCCCCTGGCGAATTGATGTACATATTGATATCTTTTGTCGCGTCTTCGCTCTGTAGATAAAGCAGTTCGGCGACAACGGTATTGGCGACCATATCATCGATGGGCGTACCGATGAAAATGATGCGATCCTTCATCAGTCGTGAGAAGAGGTCCCAGCCACGCTCACCACGTGGGGTGCTCTCTACGACGCTTGGAATAATTCCCCTTGGCTCAAGGATCTCGCTAGACTCCTTGATCCATTTTGGATCACGGGGATTAAAAACACTGCGCATGTTTGCTCCTTCTTATCTATCACGGTTTTTCTCTTCTATTCTTTCATAAAGAGATCGACCGTCTGAAAAAATTGAATGTGCGGAGGAAACCCACAAATGCGGGGACTGTTACCACCATGATAGCACCTGCAACAGGTAAGTGCAAGAAACAACAAGGTAGGGTTTTTGACGAGAAGAAACGACCCCCACAAAGGAGGTCGTCTTCTGGCTATTCGTTTGCTTAGCGCGCGGCGCGGCGTGGATGATGTGGGCGGTAATCTTGCGCACGCTCAAAGTTGAGGCGGGTCACCAGGTTATTGTCGGAGAGGCGTGAGCGGATACGCTCGTCGATGCCTTGCAATCCCTTGGGATTGGCGGTGATGACGGTTGGCATCCCCATATTGTAGCGATAATTTAAGAGTTGGAAGAGCTTCTCGCTGGCCCATGATGAGCTTTGCTGCGCGCCCAGGTCGTCCAGCACGAGCACCTCGGCCTCGCGCATCTTGGCGAAAAGCTGATCGTAGATCTCCTCCGAAGTTGGCGCGAAGGCTGCACGCAGGTGGTCGAGCAGATCGGGGACGACCGAGAAGAGTACAACTGAGCCGCTGTCGAGGCACTGATTCGCAATTGCCAACGCTAAATGCGTTTTCCCACTGCCGTTGACGCCCACGAGCAGCAACCAACCATCCGGGCTTTGCGCATAGACACGGCAGTACTCGAAGGCTTCCGCCACACCAGGGACCCGCGAGTTGAATGTGTTGAAGCTTTTATCGCGGAATGAATCCAGGTTGGACATGTCGCGCAACTGCTGGCGGCGACGCTCTTTTCGCTCAGCCTCTTTGCAGGCGCACGGCACCGGCTTGCCAAAATTGGGATGACCAAAGGGCACATCCGAGCGCAAGAAGCCCGCGCCATGACAATGGGGGCAAGCAGTTTTCTGTTTCGCCATTGGTGCCAGACGCGTCGAGGTCGCGGGAACCATCTCCTGCCTGCCTGGTTGGCGCGTTCTCTGAGGTTGTGGAGCGATCCCTGTAGGTGCCCCTTGTCGCAATTGCTCGCGGTCCAACCTCATGAGCGCCTGTGAATTGAGTGGCTGAGTCGTGCGCTGGTAGCGCTGGCTCTCCTCGTATACCCGCGACGGTACGGCCTGCGCCTGTGGTGCGGCAATGGGCAGATTCCGCGTGCTCAAGTCGTGTGTAGTGTGCGTGGGGTAGCCGCGACGGCTGCTTTCGATGCTCGGCATGGGTACTTCACCAGCGTAGTATGGGCGGTGTTGACTGTTTACTGGTGTTTCATTGTCTTCGCGCTCGTAGATTAGTTCCTCGTCATTCTCTTCCCAATCGCCATACAGCATCCCCCCGTCGTCGTCCCATTCCTCTGTCACATCGGCGCGAACCGGTGGCCTGTAATCGTCGGCTTGATAATAGCCTGCACCGGGTGTACCCTGCGTTGAAGGGGCGATGTCCTCCATCGGAGGACGTTGGCGCGCTGGATAAGCTGTGACACTATTGACCGTCCCCGGCTGGGGTGGATAGAGTGGGCGACGGCTCTCATAGCCGTAGGTAGAGTTGCCTGGGCGCTCAAACGAGGCGTCCTCTTGCCCCGTGAGACGCTGTTGTGGCCTTTGGTTTTGTGTACGCGCTTGATATTGTTGACGGGAGCCATACTGCGAGCGTTGTCCCATTTGCGACGATTGTTCAGGCATGGGGCGACGTGTGATCGGTGGTGGCAGGTGTGATGATGGAGGACGCGGTCCCATCACAGTATTATTATTCATCGGTGCATTGCTGTTGGCTGGACGCTGCTCGTTGGCGTGACGCCGCTGTGGTGTTCGGCCCATAATATTATTCAGGCGTTCCATGATTGCTGCCTGCCTTCCGTTTCCCAACGCCGTAAAATGGCGTGAATATATTTCCAATTGCGCTTGTTATTTTGTACCGCCTCGCGGAATGCCGCCTCAATCCAATCTGCCGAGTATTGCTCGGCCGCATCCTTGAGTTCGTCGGCAATCAGCGGCGAAAGTAAACCAATGTTTTGTTCATATAATACGAAAATATTAGGACGCTCAACCTCTACCTGAATAGTATTTTGCGAAGCGTATCCCTTAGCTGTAGCATACGCCCCTGCTGCAACTGCCTGTGTACTTTCCTCTTGGATATGCTCTGCTTCGCCTTGTAGCAATCGCGCAGGAATCATTTCGCCTCCTTGTAATTCGTTCACGATCTTGCGGTTCTTGGCGGTATTGAAAAAATACCAACTCACCACTTCAGCCTCGGCTTTGCCTTCGCTGACCAGGCGCAAATAGATGCGCAGGAGGGTGCCTCGGGCCAGCGCCTGCTCCAATCCCTGGCGTAGACGCTCTTCCGATGGTCGCGGGTCCCCACGTCTTTTCAGGCTCTGTAACAAGGTTTGATCTCCTAATAACTCACGGTCGCTGGTGCAGCGCGGGTTGCCCTGTTTATGTGCCAGCAGCCAGAATAGATGCAAGGTCACTTTGAGTTCGGCGCTATCTTCTATCACCGGTACAAGCTGCGTGAAGAAGACCTCCGGCACCGGCACATACGGGTTTTTGCCCGTAGGAAAGCCAGTAAATGTCATACTTCCATGCCCTTCTTCTTATTCTTCCGCAGGTGGTGTGACCTCCAGGTCACGAAAACGGGTCTGGTTTGCCTGAAAATAGAGGCTGACTTCGCCAACCGGTCCATTACGGTGTTTGGCGACGATGATATCTGCGATATTTTTGCGATCCGTGTCTGGATTATACACGTCGTCCCTATAAATAAACATGACCACGTCCGCGTCCTGTTCGATGGAATTGTGCACTATAACATCGTTTGCGATAAAGTTATGATGCGAGTCTACCGTGAGATCGTATACCTCTTCTTCGCCATCTTCAACAATCGAAACGACTCTATCCCAATAAACATCACTTTGTGAAAGCAGTTCCAACTGTTCGGACTTTATAAGAGTTGCAACGCGAGCAGCACATTCCCTTCCCAAATGGCTTTTATAAAGAGCCGTTCCGTTATATGAAATTTCCAGTCCAGTTTGCATTTGCCGCGCGGTTATACTGATCAGTACCATAGCTGGTACTACCATTTCTCGCCAGGCCTGACGTGGTATAATATCGCGATTTGTATTAATCACACGCCCACCAATATGATTATGTACTTGCTCTAACATCTGCTGTTTTCGTTGACCAGCAATGCCAATGTTCGTAATGAAACGCTCTAAATCTGGCTTCCCACTTAGCACAATATGATACTGAGCACGTCCCTTTTGTCCTTGAGGAACTCTCGCGATTCGCGCATTAATACTAAGTCGTAAAAGTAACGACTGGATCTCACTTGCCATCCTACAGCTACTTGTTGCGTAATATAATGCTGGTGTTAACCTATTAGCTGAGCAACTTGCATGACCATCTGTTGCCCATAAGTGACGCAAGAAACAGGCAGCACCTTCATTTGATTGAGAGAAAACGCAAGCCGGAATGAATTTCTCATAGGAGCGCAGTCCGTATACTCCTAAATTGTCCATCCAGACGGCGATTGGATTCCGCACTCCGTGCGTTAAACGAGCGCTGGATGCAAGGTATACTTGATACCAACCACCTTTACGTGCTTTGGGCGTTTCCCAATTGATGCGTGGAGTGATTTTCTCTCCGAATACCTTTGTTGCTAATTGGGCTACCTCATGTGCAAGATCCTCATCAATGGTTGTGTATTGGATTGCATGACGTGGTAGCGTACAGCCGTCGCCAATAAGATGCCCTAGTAATGCAAGCTCTTCCAATGTCATCGTCGATTTCTTCGGACCTGGTAATGTTCTTGGGAGCGCTATATGTGCACCCGTTGAAATTTCATCCAACCGCTTCCAACCACCGAAGGTCAGAAATTTGTGATTCGCGGTTGCTCTAATTGTTCGTCCAAGTCTCGTTGTCATTGTATATACGGGTTTGCGCCCAGTAGAGAATGCATTCGTTGCTAGCTTGGATTCAAGCTTCCACGTTTCTGGGTTCAAAGCAAGCACATTAAAATTTTTCTGACTAACCAGTGCGTCGATGCGTTTGTAAATGCCTTCGTCTGGTAGATAAACTAATGTGCCTCCCGTTAAGCAACCACTTTCTCTCAAGTCCGAGAGTTGCGGCACCTTGGATTGGCGCGACTCTACTGTACGTGATAACTGTGCCAGGGCCATAACCGGCACATCCAGTTCGCGTGCCAGCCCCTTGAGGTTACGGCTGATCTCAGACACCTCTTGTACGCGGTTATCGTTGCGTTTGCCATCGATGGTCGATTGCATCAACTGCAAATAATCGACAATAATCAGGTCGATCCCCACCTCAGCCTGCAAGCGTCGCGCCTTACTGCGCATCTCCATCGTCGAGATACTAGCCGTGTCATCGATCCACAGGTTGGCCTCCGAGAGATTCATACCCGCTTGCTCAAGCCGCTCCCACTCGTCATCCTCGATCCAGCCGGTACGCAAACGCTGCTGATCCACACCGGCATCCATGGAAAGGAGACGTTGAACAAGCTGTTCTTTGCTCATCTCCAGGCTGAAAACGGCGACTGCGTGCTTATGCCCAATAGCAGCGTTATGGGCCAGGCTGAGTGCCAGGCTTGTTTTACCAATCGCCGGTCTGGCAGCGAGAATAATCAGGTCCGAGCGTTGCAAGCCACCGGTGAGCCGGTCGAGATCGGTGAAGCCGGTCGGCACGCCCACAACCGCACCACGACGGTCGTGTAACTGGTCCAACTTGACCATGTATTCGGTGAGAATGTCGCTGACAGATGAGAAGCCTATACGGGCATGACGCTGCGTGAGGCCAAAAATAAGCTGTTCAGCCTTATCCAGCGCAATGCTGGCGTCGCTTTCTTCATAGGCAACAGCCGCAATCTCGCCCGCTGCATGGATCAGTCGCCGCAAAACCGCTGTGCGCTCGACAATATGCCCGTAGTACTCAACGTTGCCGCTGGTCGGTACCTGGTTGATCAGCGACGTAATATAGCCTGGACCACCGACCGCCTCTAGCTTATTGCGGTGCTCCAACTCGTCACAAATCGTAATAAAATCGGCTGGCTCACGATGTTCGTAGAGCTGGGAAATTACCTCATAAATGATGCGATGCGTCTCGCGGTAAAAATCTTCCGCGTGCAGAAAATCGGCCACCTGCGCAATGGCTTCCGGGTCGATAATAATACTGCCAAGGACGCCACCCTCGGCCTCCACGCTTTGCGGTAATAATTTTTCCACGTCTCCAGCTCCCATGGTCATAAAAGAAGTAAGATCATTGTAACATACTATTTGACACATTTGTTCGAAACGCGGGCAGCATCATAGAAGGCACTGAGCGGCTACTACTGCCGTAAAAGTTTCGCGTGCACCAAGTGTACACGAAGGTGGTCCTCAAAATCAATTGGTGGGTTGAATGAGTAATGTGGATATGTGGATAAAATGATGCGAATCACTGCATGTTCAGTAGCGGAGATACGCACTTATCCGCAAATTATCCACCTGTTTTGGGAAGTTATCCCCAATTATTAGGAGTTATCCACCAGGTTATCCACATACTTATCCACCAAAATTGGTGCATTTTTTCGGGCATACACGCTCCCTGGTGGGAATCTTTGGCTAGTGCGCTATCACAATTCATCAGACAAGTGGGAATGCAGCAAATTTTGCCAGATAAAGACTTGACCTCATCTACGTAGAGGATTATGATAGCAGACAAGATCGGTTTATTCCTAAAATGATCTCCACGCGGTGCACAGTGCAATTACGCACCGTAGTCAAGACGATCAGAACGTCGAGAAAGGCAGCTTTAGTCAAAACTTCATGCCAAAGACAACACCAAAACGAGCAGAAGCAAAACGAGCAGCAAGAATAGCGAAAGCGCACGCGACACAGCTACCACTGGTGGAGGTCAAAGAGCCGAAGCAACAGAAAAAGGCTTCCGGCTATAGGGCACCTGCTCGTGGTATCGCACGCTATCCCTGGGCAACTGGAATCCTCATTGTGCTCATTGTCGCTCTGGGTATCTATGCCCTGTATTTCTATCATGCCGGACCCTTCGCGCTGGCCGCCAAACCCAAAGCTTCCACAAAGTCCGCGCAGGCACAGGCCGCCGTTGCTTCGCCCTGCATAGCAAGCAATGTGGTGAAGCAAATTACCAATACATCGGCCGCACCCACCGATGCGCAATTCGCGGCGACGAAGCACCAGTACAGCCAGCCACCGGCAATGACGATCAATACACAGAAGACCTATTGCGCCGGTATTAATACCAATCGCGGGCTCATCGTTGTCGAGCTTGATCCCAAGCTTGCCCCCAATACGGTCAACAATTTCGTCTTCCTGGCGCAACACCAGTTTTATGATGGTATCGTCTTCCATCGCGTCGAGAAGAGCGGCCAGTTCCAGATCATCCAGACTGGTGATCCCCTCGGAAAAAATCCTGCCAAGGCGGGCACCGGTGGCCCTGGCTACAAATTCAACGACGAACCGGTAAAGGGCGACTATACCGCTGGCACGCTGGCAATGGCAAATAGTGGCGCGAACACGAATGGCAGCCAATTCTTCATCAACCTGACCGACAACAAGCAGTTGCCGAAGAGCTACAATCTTTTTGGCAAAGTGGTGCAGGGCTTGAATGTCGCACAAAAGATTCAAGGTCCCGCCGGTCAAAGCGATGCCAATTACCAGCAAACCAAGAACATTAAACCGGATGTCATGAACCATGTGGTCGTGGTTGCGGCTCCGTAGGGGTCGTCTTCCCTTGCGGGGGCGTAGGTGCAGGTGATATAATTAAAGCATATAGGTATGTCTGGATTGGCTCTACAAGCCGATTCGTACCCTTTGATGGTTGTTGATGTGCTCTCCTTCCTTTTTTGTCTTTGACTTGACTACGAAAGATGAGTATAGGTAAGAGCCCAGGTGAGGCAAGATGAGGTTGTAGAGGGTTGCGCGTCAATATCCACCAGTGCAGATTCAGCAGATACCGGCAATACCACTGTCAACGTTGTTCCCTCGTTGACGATACTTTCTACCTGAAGTTGTCCATGATGCTGTTTGACAATCGCATTGGCAATGTACAGACCAAGACCCAGGCCGTTGGCTGGTCCGGTTTGCACCTCACTCTCTGGCACCTGGTAGAATTGGTCATAAATGCGATTGAGGGCGCTGCTGGGAATACCAATGCCTTGATCGCACACCTTGATAGCCACCGCAACTGCTTGCTGCTGAAGTTGCACAATGATCGGAGTATTAGGGGGAGAATACTTGCGGGCATTCGACAAGAGATTGAGTAGCACCTGGCTGATCCGCTGCGGATCAACCTCGGCACTGATTGGGCTAGCGCCAGGTACACCTTGGTAGGTAGGTGTGGGAGCATCACCGTTAGTAAATTCTGAAAGGACTTGTTGGCAGAGTTCTTCGAGGTTGCATGGTTTATAGGTAACGAGAAAACGCTGCGTCTGGATATGGGCTGCATCGTGCAAGTCCTGTATCAGCCGTTCTATGCGTGCAAGTGATCGTGCCATGAGTTGAAATGCTTGCTCGATCTGGTCCCGTGGTGCGTCTCGTTGCAGTCGTCTGGATGTGAGTTGCTGCATACCCTTCAAACTGGAGATGGGCCCGGCTAATTCGTGTGAGACCATGCGCAACATCAACTCTTTTGCATCGTTGGCGGCGGCTAATTCAGCATTTGAACGCATAAGGTCCTGCGTACGTTCATCGACCTGCTGTGCAAGAGAGGAAGCGTGTTGTTCGAGGGCAAGTTGCTGAGCGTGGACCGATTGGCGCAACTGGCGCGTTTGCAGTGCTCGGTAG
>DATAYF010000316.1:0-4370 GCA_036272735.1 Ktedonobacteraceae bacterium | reverse complement strand
AACTGCGTTGGGCAAAGCGATCTACGGAGCGCGCAAATGCACGGTTGAACCGGTCATCGGGATCATCAAAGAGGTCCTTGGCTTCCGCCAGTTCTCTGATGCCCTGGGACCGCAGCGGCAACTGGCGAGTGGTGCCTGGTCTGTTTGGCTTTCAATCTCAAGCGCTTCCATACCTTATCCTGGACGTAGCATGGGGACGGTGGCATCTTTCCAGATCATTCGATCACCACCTTCGATCTTATTCTGCCTGCGACCGAGTTCCATTCACTTGCCTCTACCCGTACCATGAGCGACACGCATGCTGGCGTAGCGACTAGCATGACTACTCTGCCCTTCTCTCCGACAAGCTGCTAGATAAGGAAAATGGAGAAAGCCAAAAACAAATATAATGCATTCAGAACAGACGAAAAAACCAGCGAACCAGCTTGAGAAGCCAAACGAATAAATAGACTTATCCTCCGATAAGGTGTCAAAGTAGATGTCAACTGTCATCATTCCTTTGACAAATCATTCTGGTTGGGATCGCAGTCCTAAAAGCCACGAAAGATCCCATCGTCGTCAGTGCCATCCGCAAATTCCCAAAAGAACATGTTTGCAATCGATAGATTGTTCTCAACACTCCACATTTCAGAGGGGATAACACGAAACGTACGACCAGGCTCATCAAACAAGTCAACAACAAGGATGGGATGCTCTTCATGTGAAATCGTCACGTCATCGACGATGAAGACAAAGCCTACATCCTTCTCCGCGCGTTCGACGACCTCCTCTACAGTGATCCCCTTAAATGCTGAGTCGCTCACGAAAGTAACGTAAGCCCGGAATTCGCCAACGGGCTCTTCGATGGCTGCACAAACCACCTGCCATACCCCATCATCCGAAAAATCGGTTCGTAATACGGTAGCATTTCCTATTTCTGGAATATTTTTCATTGTAACGTGTTCTCGCAATGGCTGAGATGAATGCGCAGCAATTCAGATAATTCGTAATATCGGCCTAAAATTTAAGCGAACGGTAAGTATAATACACTCAGAGAGGACAAAACAACCAGTCAATCCGCCTGAGAAGCCAATTCCCTTGATCGGCTAATTTGATAAAATCTGGTGCGTTTCGTCTGCGCTGAAACGACGTTGGGTCCGCTAGCCATATGTTGGGGCACGCGCACACGCAATGCACCAGGGACGGCCGTGACCGTAGCGGGCGTATAGCCCAACGGGTTCCCGTCAGCATGGATGTCCATCGGCTGATCGGCGTAGATCGATAGTGATGTAACCTTCCGGCGCTGCACCTTGGGTTCGAGAGCACGCCTGCCCTGGCTGATAGAGAGTGCGTGACGCAAGAATTCAAGCGTGCTGAAGTTCTTGTAAATTAACACGTCCAGAAATCCATCATCCATACGAGCATGCGGCGCGAACTGTAAACGTGCACCATAATAAGGAGTGTTGCACACACTGATCTGGATAGCTTTGAACGAACGACTTTTGCGACCATCGAAGACGGCCCGAAAGCGCGTCGGCTGAAACGTCAGCAGGGTCACAAGTCCCTTGCAGGCAGCACGCAGCGAGGTCCAGAAATGCGCGTTTTTCAACTCCTCGGCAGCAGGGAAAATGGCGGCTTCCAGGCCAATACCAGCCACTTCCAGAAAAATATGCTGATTAATTTTTCCAACATCCACCAGGCAGGTGCCACCTGTGGCAATCACCTGGCAAGCCTCGGCGATATCAGTAGGAACTTCCAGGCTGTGCGCGATATTATTCATAGTACCAATGGGTAGGATAGCTAACGTGCTCTCCGTCCCGATCAACCCGCTGGCGACCGCGTGCAGCGTACCATCACCACCAGCGGCAATCACCAGTTCGACCCCCTCAGAGGCAGCCTTTTGCGCCAGGCCCTGCCCCGGATCGGCAGGTGTAGTGTGCCAGACCTCTGGTTCGAGGCCAACAGCACGCAAAGAAGAGAGTATTGCCTCCTCTGATTCCTCAAAAGATGTATATTGATGAGACGCCATCAAGGAAGCTCCTGACGCCGGATTGAGAATGACCACGGTGCGCATAACCTGCTCCTACTTTCAAATCGTAGAATGTCTATTTCCTTGCATTCGTAATAAAAAAGCTGCCTTTCCTCGATCTGCCCACGGATAGGAAACGCCGCATGTAGGTAACACGTATAAGCTGACCAATTCGCGTCAAGGCAATCAGGAAAACCTTTCGAGAAGCGGCGGCCATCCTCAATGCGTTTTGTCGGCAGCCCAGCGCACACTCTCAGACAGGGTTGGGTAGGGCAGGATCGTGTCTCCCAGCGCGCGGGCTGGCAATCCAGCTTGCATCGCCACAACGATAGGAGCAAGCAAATTGTCCGCGTCAACGCCAAGAATGTGCCCACCAAGAATGGCTCCCTGCTGATCCACCAGCAGTTTCACCAGTCCATCGGTGCGCCCGTCGATGATTGCCCGCTCGATCTCAGCAAAGGGCAAACGGCTTACCTTATATTGTACACCAGCCTGGCGCAGTTCTTCCTCGGTTCGCCCCACGTGGGCTAGCGCAGGATCGGTATAGGTCACCCAGGGGATCACGTGGCCCGCAAATGACTGCGGATGTTCAGCAAAAGCATTGTGAGCGGCAAGTTTGCCCTGGGCATCGGCATAATGCGTAAATTGCAAGTCACCCGTGACGTCACCAGCGGCCCAGATATGCGGGACGGTCGTACGCAACGTTTCATCAACCACGATCCCACGCCTGGAGGTTTGCACGCCTGCGACCTCGACGTGCAGCGCTTCCAGCGCTGGTTCGCGACCAAGCGAGAGCAAAATTTCATCCACCTCTATCTCTTTATCACCGCCCTGCGCGAGATGATACGTCACTTTCTTCCCATGCTCGCCTCGCTGCACACGCCTGAGTTCCGCGCCGGTTTCCATATGGATACCAGACTGCACCAGCATGGCACACAGCGCGTCGGCCAGTTCGCGATCTTCTTTATCCAACAGGTGCGGGCTACGCTCGATCACGGTAACTTCTACGCCGAAACGGTGAAACATCTGGGCAAATTCGATGCCAATCGCGCCGCCACCAATCACAGCCAGGCGAGCAGGCAACGCAGGTAGCGAAACAGCCTCCACGTTGGTAATGAAGCCATGTTCCTTGAGCCCCTCAATCGGTGGAACCAGGGCTTTGCAACCAGCAGCAATAATGATACGGTCAGCGGAGATGTTGCGCCCGCCAGCAGTCAACTCGTGCGCCGAGGTAAAACATGCCTGGCTCAGAATCACCTCTATCCCCTGCTTCGCCAGGCTTTGCGCGCCCTCTTCAGAGCTGCCTCCGCGTATCTGGTTGATTACCTGATGGACACGCGTTTGCACTGCCGACCAATCATAGTTGGCTTCGGGAATGCGCAAGCCGTACTGATCGGCGTGGCGCGCCTGGTAAAGAAGCGCTGCAATATGCAACAACGTCTTGGTGGGATCGCAGCCATAGTTCAGACAGGTACCACCCAATTCATCACGCTCAACAAGAGCAACACGCGCACCGTTTTCGGCGGCCACTGTGGCAGCGTTACTGCCAGCAGCACCCGCGCCGATTACCAGTAGATCGTAGTGGTTGTTTGTCATACCATCGCCTTTCCTGCTAAATTCTCTCTTTGACATCCTCCCCCGCTTAAAAGACGGGGGATTCCTCGAATCACTTCGAGGGTTTCCTGCTTCTTTGAGTCTTGCCCGGTTTGGTTTTCACCGCGCCGGGTCTTACGGACTCTCCCACACCCCCGACAGGCAGACACCGCAAGCCCTGCGGCCAACATGTTTTTTGCAGCATTGATATCTCGGTCATGGGAAACCCCACATTCAGGGCACGTCCAGTTCCGAATATCAAGCGTGAGGGAGTCAAGAATATGCCTACACTCAAAACACCGTTTGGAGGAGGGATACCAGCGATCAATCTTGACCACGGTCCGCCCATACCATTCGGCTTTGTAGGACAAAAGGGACACAAACTCCGACCAGCCCACATCACTGATGGATTTGGCAAGGTTGCCGTTCTTGACCATGTTTTTGACGGCCAACGACTCGACACATACCACTTGGTTCTCGCGGATGAGTCTGGTCGAAAGTTGGTGCAGAAAGTCACGGCGTCTGTCAGCGATACGAGCATGCATACGAGCCACTTTGAGACACGCCTTCTTGCGGTTCTTGGACCCTTTTTTCTTCTTGGCATGCCGACGTTGGGCCAAGGCCCAGTTTCTTCTCATCCTTCTGAAAGAACCTGGGGTTGCCCACCACTTCGCCATCGGAGAGCACCACGAAGGACTTGAGACCAAGGTCAGCACCAATCATGGTGTCTGTTTGGGGCAAGTGCGCAAGGTCTTCTTCCACCAGGATG
>DATAYF010000315.1:0-6608 GCA_036272735.1 Ktedonobacteraceae bacterium | reverse complement strand
TTTTGCAGCAGGCCAGGACTCCCCTCAAAGGCGCCACGGCGGTCAACGCGACCCGCTGGCACTTGTTGGCCCAGCTCCGGGCGACCGGCTTGCCCGTGGAAACTGGCTCGGGGGGTCTGACCAAATGGAACCGAGCCAGACAAGGACTCCCGAAGACCCATTGGCTCGACGCCGCCGTCGGAATATCCACCCCGCAACACCTGCGGACAGCAGATGTCGTGCCCTTGCGCATTCACGCGACGGGACGCGGACAGCGGAGGTTGTGCAACATCAATGAGTTGGGGTTCCCGGTGAGTCATCGCCAGCGCCACAAACGTTACTTTGGCTATCAAACCGGCGACCTGGTGCGGGCGGTGGTCCCTGAGCGGTTTGCCTGTGGCGGCACCCATCTCGGGCGAATAGCGGTGAAAGCCTGTGGCTCCTTCACCATGACCACGGCTCACGGCAAAGTGACGGATGTGCCGCACCGCTTTTGCCGGCTTCTTGGACGTAGCAGTGAGTATAGCTACCAGACAGGAGCATGGCAGGCAACCCTCCCCACCACCAGCCCGTAAGGAAGGGCCCGCTTTCTGTGGTAAGAAAAATTTGTCAAAGCTTGCACACTGGCTCTATATTTGGTATGCTTGTAGCAGGACAATTGTGGGAAACATGTCCTCAAGCGCGTGCGGATATTTTTCAAATGAGATAATGCAAGCCTGTGCGCGTATCTGTGTAAGGCATATGCCTATCAGAAAGGAGGGCGCGGTTCCCTCTCTTCTCTCTCGTCAGGGAGGAGCCTTACCGCGTTTCTTATATGGATAGTTCTCTTCAAGATACACGTGTAGCTATGGATGATGCTCAGACGTCCATTGCTACTCATCAAGAAGCAGAGGATATGGGGCATAAGGAGCAGCATATCCATCTGCCAAATCCAAGCCTATGGCCTCTTCTTTTAAGTGTGGCAATTTTGGTGACCCTTGCCGGTGTGCTCTTTATTCCAGACGCCCCATGGCTTTCCATCATTGGAGCGCCATTTGTGTTGGTTGGTATCCTGGGTTGGGCGCTGGAAAATCCTATGGCGCATCGGGAGCAATATGTGCCCTATCGTGAAACGTCTGTTCTGCCATCGCGCTTTAAAATTGGTCAAGATGTTGTTGATAAGGATGGGCACTGGATTGGTCTGGTCCAGGCTCGCTTTCCGCATTATATCCTTGTCGACCGTGGTAACTTTTCAGCGACAGCGTTTTATGTTCCTCAGAGCGTTACCGAAAGCGACATTGTGGACGATGTCGTGTGCCTGGCGGTGAGCGAAAGCGATCTGCGGGCTATGCATGCGAGTGACATTCCTGATGATCTTTACGAAGAAGCGCCAGATTTTGCCTTGCCACAGGTCACAGGTGTACCATTGTTTGCTAGCAAACCTTTATCGCCAGCGGAAACCGGGCACTACAACTATGGCCCGATCTATCCTGGTATCAATACCGATGCCAGTGGCTCCTTCCAGCGTCAGGATCTTACGATCAAGCCGCAGAGCTTTGTCTCTGAGCGCAAAAAGAAGTACAAGAGGCCGCAGCCTAGCGGACAGAACTAATTTCAAGTCATACTTAAAGAACGAGGATGTGCATACGCCACATCCTCGTTCTTTTATTTTGCATGTGCAGAGGTAATCGAAGCGAAACGTGCCGCAGCCTCGTGCCATTGCACATGACTGGCTGAATCTGGAAGATAGTGCTGCGTGTGGACGCGCTGGGCCAGTGTGCGTACTTCGCCAAGTGTGCTCACCTCACTCAGACCGACCAGTTGCATGAGCGCATTGCCCAGCGCCGTCGCTTCGGCTGGACCCGCGATCACGGGTGTCTCGCTGGCATCGGCCAGCCATTGATTCATGCGCACGTTGTGTGAGCCACCGCCAAGCACATGGATACCCTTGATATTGACGCCGGTGAACTGCTGCAAATGCTGTAGTTCTTCATGATAACGCAAAACCAGGCTCTCCATAATGCAACGTGCAAAGGCTGCTGGCGTCTGTAATGGGGCTTGTCCGTGCTCGACGAGATAGCTGTTGATCGCAGCAGGCATGTCGTCTGGTGCAAGAAAGCGTGCATCGTCGGGATCGATCAGCGCGGCAAAAGGCGCGACATCGTCCACTTCTGCTAGCAGGGTTGTATACTTCCACACGTCACCGGCGCGTGCCCAGCAGCGTAAACACTCCTGTAAGAGCCACAGCCCCATCACGTTTTTGAGAAAACGCGTGGTGCCAAAGACGCCGCCTTCGTTGGTATAGTTGGCTGCCAATGTTTCCGCACTGATCAACGGTTGTTGCAACTCCATGCCAACGAGCGACCAGGTTCCCGAACTAATATACGCCCAATCGTACGGTGCTGCTACTGGGGTGGCTGCGATGGCCGCACCAGTATCATGCGTCGCAGGCGCGATGACGCGAACGTGCCCCAAATCGCTGCGCAACTCTGGTAAAACCGTGCCAAGGACGGTACCAGCATCGACGACCGTAGGCAACGGTGCGGAAGGGATGCCTAATTGATCAAGCAGGTCGCTTGCCCATTGGTCAGTATGCGCGTCCCAGCACTGCGTGGTTGTCGCGTTTGTGCGTTCACCTGTTTCAGAGCCACAGAGCCAGTTATGCAGCAGGTCAGGAATCATAAGCAAGCGCTGTGCCTGCTCGAAGATCCCTGCTTGGCGTTGGATGTGCGCATATAGTTGAAAAAGCGTATTGATCGGCAACATCTGAATGCCGGTTCGGCTATAGAGCAACTCACGCGGAATGGTGGCAAAAACCTGCTCCATCACCCCATCTGTACGGTGATCACGATAATGAAAAGGCTGCCCGATGAGTGCGCCGCTCCTATCGAGCAGACCGTAGTCGACCGCCCAGCTATCGACCCCGATACTATCGAGCGATCCTGCGACCTGGCGTGCTTTGCGTAATCCGGTAAGCGTCTCCTGCCATAGGGAAAGCATGTTCCAGAAGCGTTGACCGCGTATTACAACCAAGCGATTGGGAAAGCGGTAGATTTCTTCCATGTTTAGCTGGCGTCCATCAAAGCGTGCTAGCATGACTCGTCCACTTTCCGCACCGAGATCAACTGCCGCCACATTGCGCGTCGCCATAGGTCAAATCCTCCTGCTTGTCGTTAGCGTGGATACGCTGCTGCAATGCCACCATCGACGTTGAGGATATTGCCGGTGCTCTTGGTCGCTCGTGTGGGTGAGGCGAAGAATGCCACGGCCTCGGCGATATCTTCCGGCAGAATGTTAACGCCCAGGGTCGTGCGTTTCCGGTACACTTCCTCCAACTGCTCTGGCGCAACGCCATACGTCGCGGCCCGCTCCTCGCGCCAGGAGCCTTGCCAGATGCGCGAACCCGACAGCACGGCATCAGGGTTGACAGTGTTGACGCGAATACCAAACTGCCCGCCATCTTCTGCTAAGCAGCGCGCCAGGTGTGCTTCGGCGGCTTTGGCCGTTGAGTACGCCGAGGCATTCTTGCCAGCCACGAGGGCATTTTTACTGGCGACGAAGACGAGGTTGCCACCACGGCCCTGCTTTTGCAAGAGCTTGAAGCCTTCACGTGCCACCAGGAAGTAGCCCGTAGCCAGCACGTTCCAGTTCTTATTCCATTCCGCCATGCTTGTCTCTGTGATGGAGGCGCTTGACGCCAGGCCAGCGTTGTTGACGATCATATCGAGGCCACCAAAGGCCAACGTCGCTGTAGCAAAGGCGGTGATCACGCTATCTTCGTTTGTCACGTCCATGCGTACAGCAATGGCGCGACCAGCACCGAAACGCTCGTTAAGCGACGCGGCCACGCGCTCGGCTCCCAGCAGGTCGATGTCTGTCGCAATAATGTGTGCACCATCACGTGCGACGCGTTGGCAGATGGCCGAGCCAATACCGCCCGCCGCACCCGTTACCAGCACGACGTGGCGGGCGAACTCGCGTTCGGGCGGCGCGAGTTGCAACTTGTATTGCTCCAACGGCCAGTACTCAACGGCGTAACTTTCTGCCTCGGTCAGCGAGATGAAGCCCCCACAGGACTCCGCGCCACGCATGACGGCAAGCGCCCGCTGATAAAGTTGTGCCGATACATCAGCCTGCGCTACGTCTTTCCCGGTAGTGAACATCCCAACACCAGGGATCAAGATCACGCGTGGATACAGGTTAATTGTAGCTTCAGCGCTGCGTAGCACGGATTCGTCGGCGTCAGGATCGAGATCGAGTTGCTGGTGCTCGTCCAGGTAGCGCTGGTATTTGGCAATATAGGCTGTAACACCCGCCTTGAGTATGTCGGCGAGCGTTGTGATATCTTGCTCAGGGGTCCAATCCACGAGCAGGGGCCAGGGCTTCGTATGGATGAGGTGATCAGGGCAGGCCGCGCCGATCTGCGTCAAGCGTGGCGCGTGCGCGCTGCCAGCAAAGGTCAGCACCGCCTCGTTCTCCTCGAAGCGCAGCACCGCGTGCTGATTTGCTGAGACAAGACCACGCAACAATGGCGCGATTTGAGCGGCGATGGTGTGGCGCTGCTGCTGGGGCGGCGTTGTGACGCGCAATCCACCAAAGACGCTGCGGCCCTGGTGGGCAATGCGTTTCTCGACGTAGTCACGTGCCTGGGCGATGGTGTGCAACGTCGAGGCAAGGCACTCCTCGTCGCTCTCGCCCCAGGTAATCAAGCCGTGTTTGGCGAGAATGACCAGCTTCGTGTCCGGGTTGGCACGCACCGCCAGCGCGACTTCGCGTGCCAGCGCAAAACCTGGACGACGATAGGGAATCCAGGTGAGGGCCGAGCCGAAGCACGCTCGTGCCAGTTCTTCTCCCTGTGCGGCGCAGGCGAAATAGTTGGTGGCATCGGCATGCGTATGATCGATATGCGTGAACGGCAAAAAGCCATGTAGCAGCGTTTCAATCGATGGGCGCGGCCGCCCAGGCTGGAAGAAACAATGTGCCAGGTAATCGACCATCGCGGTATCGCTCATGCGTTCCCGTTCGATGAGCGGTTGCACGTCGTCCAGGTACAGTCCGGTAAACGAGGCCGTGGTACAGTTGCCCAGGTCCGATCCCGAGCCTTTCACCCAGAGCACGCGCGTTGGGCGCCCGCGAAAGTCGACCTCGTCTGCTTTGGCTGAAGTATTGCCGCCACCCCAATTACAAATAGAGCGATCCGCGCCGAGCTTGCGTGAGCGTGCGACCAGTTGCGCCAGCGTTGTCGAGTCAGTCATGTTCGTCATGTATTCTTTCTATCCTATAGTCATTGTGTAAATGGAGTGCACGAGCTTTACGCGCCTGGATAGCCGCTACTCGCGCTGACCGGCGGGCGTTCGCGGGCTACCCGTTCGCTGTACCCACTGGCTCGGAAAGCAGCGATGGGATCGGCAGCCAGTCCCTGGCGCGTGCGCACCTCAGCCAGTAGTGGACGTACATCGGTTTCATACGCCGCTTGAAGCACACGATAAGCGGCGAGCACATCGCCTCCCTGCTGGGCCTGCCGCAACGCGCCTCGATCAACGAGCTGCGCTTTGGCATAGGCAATCTGGATGTTGAGCACGCTCTGGATCATGGCTTCGATTTTGGGTTCGATGTTGTGCGACTGATCGATCATGTAGGCGATGCGCCGGGTATTCTCGATACCGTCGGCCTCCGCGCCAATGATTTCGTTGAAAATGCAGAACAGCTCGAAGGGATTGACCGAGCCTGCCATCAGATCATCGTCGGCATATTTGCGATCATTGAAATGGAAACCACCCAGGCGGCCCTCATCCAACAACTGCGCCACAATCTGAGCAATGTTCGTTCCCTGCGGATGATGGCCCGTATCGACCAGCACTTCCGCCTGTGGACCGAGTTTTTGTGCCATCAGGAAAGACGTGCCCCAATCGGGGAGATCGGTGGAATAGAAGGCTGGCTCGAAGAATTTGTACTCGATGAGCAGGCGCGTCCCCGGCGGCAGCGCGGCGTATATCGCGCGCAGGGTGTCGAGTAATCGCCGACGACGACCGCGCAAATCATCCTGACCAGCATAATTGGTGCCATCGGCCAGCCACAGACTAATGCAGTCCGAAGCAACGGTTTTGGCGATTTCAACGCATTCCAGCACGTGATCGATGGCCTGGCGTCGCACCGTTGGATCATGATGGCACAAACTGCCCAGACGATAGGTATCCTCCTGGAAAAGATTGGGGTTGACCGCGCCGATACGAACACCAAGACGCTCGGCCTCTTGCTTGATAGCGGCGTAATCGTCGACCTTGTCCCAGGGAATATGCACGGCGACCGTAGGGCAGGCTCCGGTAAAGCGTTGCACTTCGGCCGCATCGGCTAATTTTTCCGGCAGTGTTCGTGCGGCTCCAGGCCAGGGAAATACCTTGAAACGGGTACCGGAATTGCTATAGCCCCAGGAAGGGGTTTCAATGGCAAAACGTTGGATCGCGCTCACCACTTCGTCAAGCGTGCGAGCTTGCTGGGTAAGTGTGGCATCAATAAAAGCAAGTCGTTCGTCCATCGGTCATCCTTTCAATGCTGTTTCGAAATAAAGTCGACGCTTTGCTTTCGTTTGCTTTCCTTCTGTTTCAAGTAATTACCATAAAAAAACATTCGTTGTCAAGCCTGATAGTGAG
>DATAYF010000314.1:0-8579 GCA_036272735.1 Ktedonobacteraceae bacterium | reverse complement strand
GGCAACCTGTCTCACATTTGTCTCACCTGTCCATGGACTTGCTCTTTGCTATCAAGGAAAGAGAGATGTGTAGCAAAGTTCTATTTCTTTTTGCTGCAATAGGAGCAATTCATCATTCGGTAGACAAATTTGCTCCTCTCTTGTATTTGACGTTTAAACTAAAATAACCTCAGCAATCCTTGAGAGGGGATTGCTGAGGTGGAGTAATGTATCCAAATAGTAAATTGGGTGCGCATCAGCACGCCTTTTGAGGCGAAACAGACACGCATCAGCGCGAAACAGGGAAATTGACTCTGGAGAATCGAGAGAAGTAGCCCCAGAGACGAATTGTTTCGCACCATTTGGGAAATGGGTGAGGGCAGCGCAGGGTACATCTTGTGGTTACAACAGGTGTTGGACGTTTCCCAACTCTTCCCATCTCCTTTGCGGTCTGTGTCAGCTTCGCTGGTACTGGGCCTCCATGTCCGTTGAGAGAACGTTACCATGTTGGCCCTCCCCCAAGATTGCCTTTCGACTTCCTAGCGAAGCCGGTGCGCATGCTCAACTGGCGCACGCCGTCGTCAATTAGGGGCTTTTTGCATATCCCCCCGAAACGGTGCACTCGGCTTTAACCAGGGATCTCCTTCATCCACAGCGAGAGAATCGGGTGATGCGCTAAGGCCTCGACGATTTCCTCCATATTGATGGGGTCTGACGCTTTTGTAAACTCATACCGACGACACCTCGTCATATGCTGCTTGAAAGGTGGTAAATAGCGTGAATGTTCGACGATTTTTAAGGGTCTTGTTCACATTCGGTAGAGCCTGCTTGCTTGTGTTCATCAACCAAGAGTGCTAAAGTCAATCCATCAATATTCTCTTCATACAATACCAAGTAGTCAAGCTCAAAGCACAAGGCTGGTCACAGCGGGCGATTGCACAGGAAACCGGACTGCATTCGCAGACAGTGGCGATCTATCTCAAAACAGGGCAGTTTCCTGAACGTGCTCCTCATCCTCGTCGCTCGCGTGTCATCGAGCCATATCTGGAGTATTTGCGCCAAAGATGGGAGCAAGGGGAGCACAATGGACGCCTTCTGTTCGAGGAAATCCAAGCACAAGGCTATCCGGCAGGACTCACCGAAGTGTATATCGCTATTCAGCCCTGGCGCACATATGGACCAACAGCCAGCCTGGCTCGCGCAAAAGAGGCACAACAGTATCCGTCGTATTCTCCCAAGCAAACCTTGTGGCTCCTCTTCAAAGAGCAACGAACGGCTCCAGAACAGCGTTTCATCCAGAGCCTGCTCTCGCAGAGTGAACTCATTGCCCAAACGTATGCGTCTGTGCATCGATTTCGCCAGATCCTCACGGATCGTGATGAGTCCGCTTTACAACTGTGGGCGTGCGAAGCTGAAGTATCTCAGATACCTGAGCTCATCCGTTTCGTCCAAAGGCTGCGGCTGGATTGGGACGCGGTCGAAAATGCTCTGCTTTTTGCTGGCAGTCAAGGGCAAGTCGAAGGTCAAGTGAATCGGCTCAAGGTCTTCAAGCGGCAAGGTTATGGACGTGCCAGTCCTGCCCTTTTGCAAGCTCGCTTGGTGGAAGCAAGCAACCTCTACCGAAAGTGCGCATGACCCGATTTTGCACTCAAAGGTGGAAAATTTCACTGAAGGGTGGAAATCAACCAGGAAGACACTTGAGAAGCCGCCTCTGGAGCCGTTAACGGTGAAGCGTTTTTGGTAATTCCAGATGCTATGGATGCAAGCAAAACTGACTTGAATGTTCCGACAACCCTTCCGGGCCAGGCTTGCGTCCAAATAGGCTCTGAGTTAAGGAAAGATCTCCATAGCCGCAAAGTAGATAACTGCGGCACAGTTTGTAAGCAGATACCACTGAACTGGATCGATGACTGATCTTATCGGCGCAGTTTTCACCGTCTTGCGGGACGTTATCGGCACAGTGGCAGTCCTTATCTCGCAAAAAACTGTGCCGATAATCCAACTAAACCGATAATCAGGGCCATTGTCAGGCTCAATCCAGCCAAGCTGTGCCACAGTTATCCAGTTTGCGGCTAGAGGATGGCTATCTTAACTCAGGGCCTCAGACGTCGGTTGGATTGCGTGAACTGGGAGTGTGAGTGTAAAATGAGTCCCTGTTCCTGCTTCCGTGTGCACCGTGAGGGTGCCTTGGTGGGCATGTGCAATGCGCTGGGCCAGGCAGAGTCCCAGGCCTAGTCCTTTGGAATGCGCTCCTTTCGCAAAAGGCTGGAACAGGGACACGAGCAGTTCTGGGGGAATCTCTGGCCCACGATTGCTGACCGTGATGATTGCCCAGGGACCACCCTCGCGTTGCTCCTGGGTCATGACCACTTGGATCGGGGTGCCAGGGTCCGCGTGCGTGAGGGCATTCGCCAGAAGATTTTCCAACACTTGTTGGATGCGGTCACGGTCAGCGGTAATAAGGAGTTCGCGTGGGGCCTGGACCTGGATACTGTGCTCGGGTATACTCCAGATCAGAACCAGTTCTTCCAGGAGTTTCACCAGGTCCACCGACTGAAAATTGAGCGAGAATATTCCTTGCTTGAGGCGTTCTACATCCAAAAGATCTGACAGCAGATAATCCAGCCGTCTCAGCGTCTGTTTGGCCACGACCAATTCTCGGACATACGCTTCCTGCTCTTCCCGACGTGCCCGCCGTTCCAGCAGGTCGAGTCGTCCCTTGAGGGGGGTCAGATAATTGCGCAGATCGTGTGCCATCACGGTGAGCATTTCTTCAGCCGCCAGTTGTCGTGCCCGCTCTATCATCTCGCTGGTGTGTTGCTCCACCAGTTCTGCCCGATGAATGACGACCCCAACCCAGCGGACTACCGCTTCGAGAAAATGCAAATCTTGCTTGGTAAAAAAATCAGGGGCGCTTGAGGAGACGACCAGCACGCCTCGACGCTCGCTCCCCACCTGCAGTGGCGTGACAATCATTGACTTGATGCCCAGATCTTCTTTCATCTCTGGCGACACGTGAGGGTCTCGGTGCGCTTGCCCTGTCCAGTAAGACTGGCCCGTCAGGTAGACCTCGACGATACGCCCGCCTTTGGCCAGGGGAAGACGATCTAACCCGATCGTTTTTTCTTTGTTTCCCATGGAGGTGGCGCTGGTTCCGAAGGCGATTAAGCTCTGACTTTCGGGATCATACAGAAACACATCGACTTTCCCCGCGCCCAGAGCCTGGGTCACGAGTTGTGCGGTTTGATGTATCGTCTCGCCCACGTTGGTTGCTGGGAGTTCGAGCAAGCGTTCTAATGTCAGAAGCAACCGGCGTGACTTAGGTGTTTTGAGCATGTTCTCTGATGACATAAAAGCTTCTCTTTCTCACCAGAACATGGCAGAGAAATGTCAATGGTGCTAGCTATACGGCTCCGTACTCTCTCTTTTCAGGATACTCTTAAAACCAAAAGACTAGGGAACAACATCCATCTCCACATCGTTCAGACGAACAGTTGCCTGGTGAGAGATGTTCGCAGACTTCCTAGTCCTCCCTCATTGACCCCCTGGCCGCTGTGCATCCTTCCATCTCGCCAGGATTTTTATTTCCCACATTCAATGCTAGTACCCCAGGTGTGGAGCGGTTTCCCTAGTCCTACAGTTGTAGTTGCATGGCTCCTTGATGCTTGTGGTAAATAGCGCGAATGTTCGACGATTTTTGAGGGTCTTGCCCACTTTCGGTGGAAAAGCCGAGCAACGGATCGCTCGACAAGCCAATCACGTGTTTTCCTCCTGCCAGTTGTTGAGGTTTTCCACCGGATTTGAGCAAGACCCATTTTTGAGGCGAATGGGAGGAAATCGGCGCGAAACATGGGAATCGACCTTGCAGACCTCCGTAAAATGGCTTCAGAAGCGGGTGACGGTACGCCATTTCTGGTAATGCAAGCAATCGGCAAAAAGAGTAGCTTACGCTTTTTCAGCAGAGAGATGCTGAAAAAGCGACGTGGAAAATCGGCACAGGCGCGCCTCCTCGAATTGCTGTTCACCAATCTGCCGATTCTCCCCGTTCGCGCGTGATGCGCGGTCAAAGCACGTGTGGTTTTGGGAATGCTCCTCGCGATCTCAGGGCTGTCTGCTTTCTGACACCGTGCCGGTTGTAACCGCGCCTGCACGCTCATAATTCACGAGAATGATGCCACTTGGGGAGACCTGGCTCTCCGTCACCTTGAACGCCGCCGGGATGGTGCCATCGGTAAACAACCTTTTTCCACTGCCCAACGTCAGCGGATAGATCTTGAGCCAGAACGCATCGACCAAATCATGCTTCATCAGCGTCTGAAGGAGATTTGCACTGCCGTATACGTGCAAATCCGGCCCTGGCTGTTGCTTGAGTTTGCTGACTTTTTCCGCAATGTCTCCGCCGAAAAACACAGTGGGCTGCCATTCGCTAGAAGTCATGGTATTCGAGGCGACGTACTTGGTCGCTGGATTGACGCCCGGCCAGAAGTCCGCATGGTGCGGCCAGAACGGTGCCCAAATTTCAAAGGTTTTGCGCCCTAACAACAGATCAAACGGCAGGTTCATCTGCCTATTCATGACGGTTCCAGCAACATCGTCGTCATAGGGAGCTACCCACCCGCCATACGCGAAGCCGCCGCTGGTATCTTCCTCTGGCCCGCCTCCGGCTTGTATGACCCCATCAAGGGTGATGAATTCGAGTGCAATCACTTTTCTCATGACCGAGTTCCTCCAACATCTGGCGACTTTTGGTGCTGATCACGTGTGTTCATAAATGGTTCCTTTCTTTTCTCTCCCTCTTGCATGCGGCATGACTGATGGAGAGTGTCGATTTTCTTGCAATGTGCATATGTATCTATTCTGCAAGCCGAGAAAAAAAACGGCTATTCGGATGTTGCTTCAATCCTCGGCCCGGCTCTCATCTGGGAAAGATCAGCCAATGTGCCTGACCTGGCTTGACGAAAGCCTGGCATGGGTGCTGCGAAAGTCTCTCTTCTACGAATGCACAACATCTGCGTGCAACGGCCCCCTTCTGAAGCCATTTTACGGAGGTCTGCAAGGTCGATTCCCATGTTTCGCGCCGATTTCCTCCCATTCGCCTCAAAAATCGTCGAACATTCGCGCTATTTACCAGCTTGTCGTCGCCACGTTGTGCTTTTTCGTCTGAGCAAGAATTTTCCTGGCAAAAAAGAGGGATAAGCCCTTGCCCTGGAGCGTACTCCAGGCTTTATACTCCTGATATGGAGACAGAACTGACGATCCAAGAAGTCGCAAAACGGACAGGACTCTCAATAGACACCCTGCGCTACTATGAGCGCATCGGATTGCTTGATCCGGTCAGGAGGGATCAGAGTGGCTATCGGCGTTATAGCCAGCAGGATCTCGACTGGATTGGCTTGCTCATGGATCTGCGTGCGATCGGGATGCCTCGTGCCCAGATGGGACGGCTTGCTCACCTGTTTCGCCAGGGTTTTGCGACTACTCTCTCTCAACGCCGCCTCCTGCTGGAAGAGTATCAGCACACGCTGCAACTCCAGGTGCAGGAAATGGAGCAGCACATCCAGGGGCTGCAAGACACGATTGATCGGCTCAAACAACTCGAAACCATGCTCGGTGTGACCTCTTCTCCAACTCAGGCTGGTACTTCCAGCGAAACTGCAGATGAGGAGGGGTCTGACGAAGATCTCAAGCCAGATAAAACAGGAAATGAGGAATGAGTGATGCCCATCCAATTTAGTCTTCCCTTACCGCAAACCTGGGCCTTGGACCCGGAGAGTGGGAAAGACCCCATTGAGGTCTATGAGACCATCACGCGCGTCGCGCAAGCCGCCGACGAGCTGGGTTTTGCGTCCCTCTGGCTCGCCGATCACTTCCATCCCAGTCCGCGCGGGCCGCGCGAAGTGCCGTTTGAGTGTTGGACCACCACTGCAGCGGTGGCCCGCGACACGAAGCGTATTCGTATTGGTCAGATGGTCACCTGTAACGGCTTTCGTCATCCTGCTCTGCTTGCCAAGATGGCCAGCACGGTCGATGTTCTCTCACATGGACGACTCACCTTTGGTATCGGAGCTGGCTGGCATGAGCAGGAGTTTCGCGCTTACGGATACGACTTTCCCACGACTGCTGACCGCCTGCGGCATCTCGGCGAGGCGGTGCAGGTGATTCTGGCTATGTGGACCCAGGAGGAGGCCGTCTTCGAGGGGAAATACTACCAGGTACGTGGCGCGATTAATCAGCCCAAGGGTGTCCAACACCCGCATATTCCCTTGCTGATCGGCGGTGGCGGCGAACAGGTGACGCTCAAACTGGTTGCGCAGTACGCCGACGCCTGTAATGTGTTTGGCGACCTGGAGACGATCCAACAGAAGTTCGCTGTGCTCAAAGCCCATTGCGCGACTGTTGGGCGCGATTACGAGAGCATCCACCGCACGGCAGGGACTCTCTGCTCGATCGATGAGACCGATGAACAGGCATGGGCCAGGTTCCCTGCTGCACTCGTCAACCGCTTTGGCAATATGGCCGAGAGCGCGCTGGTCGGCAACCCTGATACCATCCGCAAGCGTCTGGCAGCGTTTGAAGTAACTGGCGTTCAAGAGCTGGTTCTCGGCTTTCCTGATGTCTCGCAGCTAAAGTCGCTACGCTTCTTTGCCAGAGAGTTTCTTGCATAAGCGCCGCCCCTCGTCATTTACAACGCTAGAACGAGAGGGGACTTCCGCTCTTGTAGGCGGGAACCTACCGTCATATCTTTTATCTTCTCTGAAAGAAAGAAAAACGGACTGAACCCCTGAGAAGGGTTCAGTCCACAAGCCGGATGCCGATGGAGGAGAACAACTCATGCCTCTTCTTTCCCCCTCAGCCAGTTTCTCTTCATCCCCCGAGGAGGTGTGGACCACGGTCTTCTCTGAATTGGGCCAACGGATCAAACACTCTTTTGTGAGACCAGAATCTCACTCTCGAGCACTTACCTACATGCAGGGATTAATGAGTTCAGTTGAGCGCAAAAACGGGTGGCAAGTGGCTGAAGTAATGGGAGAAGCCACTCCGTATGCGATACAACATCTCTTGGATCGGGCGAAGTGGGATTGCGACGAGGTGCGAGATGAGTTGCGTGCGTATGTCGTGGAGACACTTGCAACTCCCAATGCGGTGTTAGTGGTCGATGAGACAGGTTTTCTCAAGAAAGGCACGAAATCGGTAGGCGTGCAGCGACAATACAGCGGCACGGCTGGTCGCATCGAGAACTGCCAGATTGGCGTGTTCTTGACGTACTCAAGCACCAAGGGGCACACATTGCTGGACCGCGAACTGTATCTGCCCAAGAGTTGGACCCAGGACCCCGACCGGTGCCGAGCAGCAGATGTGCCTAAAGAGGTGAGCTTCGCGACCAAGCCTGAACTGGCTGCCCGCATGCTGTGGCGTAGCTTGGATGCGGGGCTGGAGGTTGCCTGGGTAACTGGTGATACCATCTACGGGAGCGCACAGCCGCTCCGGGCTGGCCTGGAGGCACGCAAACAGGCGTATGTTCTGGCGGTGACATGCAAAGAGCGCGTAGAGGCGCAAGGAATCCGCAGGCGAGTGGATCAGGTCGCACGTGGCATAGCCAGAGAGGATTGGCAGGAGCTGAGTGCGGGCACCGGGAGCAAGGGACCTCGCCTCTTCGCATGGGCACGCATCGAACTCGCTGTGCCAGAAGCCAGTGGGTGGCAGCGCTGGCTGCTGGTTCGACAAAGCCTGGATGAGGGAGCTAAACCGGCAGAGAGAGCCTACGTGCTGGTCTTTGCCCCCGTTGGGACGACGTTACAGGAAATGGTAGAGGCTTTCGGCGCGCGCTGGACAGTGGAGCAATGTTTTGAGGAAGCCAAAGGAGAAGTGGGCCTGGATGAGTACGAAGTCCGCTCCTGGCAGGGATGGTATCGGCACGTAACCCTCTCAATGCTGGATCTGGCCCTTTTAGCAGCTTTGCGGGCCAATGGGGAAGAAGACGCGTTCAAACAAAGCCTGAGCAGACGCTCCAGACACCAGAGCCAGAAACACCCGACTCTGTTCAATCACATCTGTCTTCTGATCTCCCAGTCATGGTTCCCCTCTCTGTTGCCGAAATCCGGCGGCTTTTCTTTCTTCTCATAACCAAACAATCTCTCTCTTTTGCCTACCACCTGGCTTGGTCATTCTGGCGACGCATGCACCAAGCTCTCGCGCGGCTTTGCCATTACAAGCGCCGAAGTACTCTCGCCAGCCATCTACAACTGTAGGACTAGTTGCACTGTTACCAAAGATTGTGCTGATCGCTACTTCATCAGCATCCTCGTGGAAGATGAGATTGCCCACTTGCCCCAAACAGAGAATATGATTGGCGCTGATCTCGGTTTGAAGTCCTTCGTGGTGCTCGTCTTCTGGCGAAGTGGTGGGCAATCCCAGGTTCTTCCACAAGGATGAGAAGAAACTGGCAAAAGCTCAAAGGCGGCATGCCAAGAAGAAGAAGGGCTCGAAGAACCGCAAGAAGGCGTGTCTCAAAGTCGCTCGTATGCATGCCAGTATCGCTGACAGGCGCCGTGACTTTCTGCACAAACTTTCGACCCGCATCATACGAGCGACTTTGAGAC
>DATAYF010000313.1:0-29357 GCA_036272735.1 Ktedonobacteraceae bacterium | reverse complement strand
CATCACTTACGTTTTACGGACGATCACAACTGTATAAAGCGGCTTCTAGAGAGGATTTTTTAGCGGAGTCTAATTAGGAAACCGACGCTCTATCCACTGAGCTACAGCCCCGCTAGAGCAAGCGTTACTGGAAAGCGCTACTCCACTAGAGCCTAAATAGGAAGAAAACGCTAAAGCTAAATAAAAGGAACGACTCGATACTATAGACCGCATCGAGGAAAAACTAAACATCATTCTCACCTTTTTGAAACCATCCCAATAATGCATGCAGTACAACAAAGACAAAGCACCAGGATTAATGAAGTATCCTGGTGCTTTGTCTTTGTTCCTCATGAGCCGAAAGAAAGGAAGTAGAGCATGTGAACAACCTTCAAAAGGAACGAAACGGCTTGCAGAGCCAATCTATACACATCTATATGCTTTAAATATAACACATCAGCACAAATCTGATTACTCGCGGATACCACGAGCGGGCAACGGACGCACCAGCGGACTCATCACCGGCAGCGCCTTCTTGCTGCGTGGCAAGCGCTGGCGTACCAGATAGTCTGGTGCATTCGCCAGGTCATTCTTCTCTAGCGTCACATCCTCACCGAAGCGATTGAAGAAGGACAGCTCGAAGTTCGGTGTCTCGCCTAATGCACCGTGCGGGCACACCTCGACACAATCGCCACAGAAGATACAACGATCCAGCGCAAACGCGTAGCGCGACAGCGAACGCTCCGCCATCATCAGCGAACCAGTCGGGCACACCTGCACGCAGGCACCACAGGAGACACAATCAGTATCGTGCAACGACACATTGAACGGCGTCGACACAATTGTGTCAAAGCCCTTGCCAAACATGCCGTAGCAGTCGGGACCAATTACGTCGTGGCAGACGCGCACGCACTGGGTACAATTGATGCACTTGTTGGGATCGCGCAGAATATAGCTGTGCGACAGATCGGTCTCGTAATCGTGGTAGTCAGTGACTTCGCCATCGTGGAAGCGATTATCGGCCAGGCCATGCTCGATACTGTAGCGTTGCAGGTCGCACTGACCAGCAGCAGGACAGGCACATTGCAGACAACGCGAGGCCTCGCGCTGGGCCTGTTCACGCATATAGCCCATTTCAATGAGGTCAAAGTTCCGCTTGCGCTCTTCATAGGGGAGCATCGGCATCTTGACCTTGGGCTCGACGGGCTTATAGGGCACGATGTCGAACAGGTCCGGTTTGCGCTCCTCGAATTCGAGGCGACGCGAGACCTCGGTCATATCCTCGTCCAGCAGGTAGGCATGGATCGAGCGAGCGCCCAATTTGCCTTGCGCCACACCTTCGATGATGGTCTTTGCCCCCATCTGGCAGTCGCCACCGGAGAAAACACCGGCGCGGTCCGTCATGAAGTTGTGTGGATCGGTCTGGATGGTCGTCCACTTGGTCCATTTCACGCCAGACTTCTCGTCAAGCACGCTGGCATCCACTTTCTGACCAATAGCCGGGATCACCGTATCGCACTTAATCGTAAATTCGCTGCCGGGAACGGGCACAGGACGGCGGCGACCGCTGGCGTCTGGCTCTCCTGGCTTGGTGCGGGCGTACTCGACCCCCACCACTTTGCCATCCTCAACGACAACCCGTTGCTGAGATACCTGGAGCAACAACTCCGTACCCTCAGCCTCGCCATCTTCGACTTCTTCCATTGTCGCGCCCATGTCTTTGCGCGTACGATAATACGTCGTGTGTACCTTCGCACCCAGGCGCAAGGAAGTACGCGTGCAGTCAAAGGTCGTGAAACCACCGCCGATCACGACAACTTCGTTGCCTTCTTTCACCGGGACTGGCTTGCCCTCGACCTTGTCATAAAGGAATCTGATGGCATTAACAACCCCCTCAGCATCCTCTCCTGGAATACGCATCTGGTTACTGGTCCAACAGCCAATCGCCAGGTAGACTGCATCAAAGCCAGCCGCAAATAAGTCGTCAATGGTGAAATCGGTTCCAAGCTTGACGTTGGCCTGGAAATCGACGCCCAATTGCCAGACCCCATCGAACTCGCGATCCACCATATCCTTCGTCAGACGATATTCAGGAATGCCGTAGCGCAGCATGCCACCAGGCTGGGGCTGCATATCGAAGACTTTACAATAGTGGCCACGCAGCGCCAGGTAGTACGCACAGGTCAGACCGGCAGGGCCAGCCCCAACAATCGCAATCTTCTTGCCGGTCGGCGGATCCTGAACAAAAGGAACCGGGGGATCGAGCAGGCTGTACTCGGCAGCATGCCCATGCATACGACAAATGGCAATTTCTTCTTCGACCAGGGCGCGGCGGCACGCTTTTTGACAAGGTGCCGGGCAGGTCAATCCCAGAATATAAGGGAAAGGCAACACTTCTTTGACCAGGCGCGCCGCTTCTTTCATTGAACCCTCAGCGATCAATTCCAGGTAGCCGGGGATATCAATGTGCGTTGGGCAATCGACCTGGCAAGGAGGCTGACAATAGGCATTGTGGTCGGAGAGCATCATTTCCAGATTCGTGCGACGAATATGGAAAAGCTCATCGGAATTCGTCATAACGACGATGCCGGGCGTCGCAGGGGTATTACACGAAGGCAAGGGACGATCCACCCCTTCGATATGCACCAGGCACATACGACAGGCGGAGGTCGGTTCCAGTTTCTCGTCATTACACAGGTTCGGGATATCGTTAATCCCGTTATCAATTGCCACACTCAGAATGCTCTGGCCCTCATAGGCTTGCATTACCTTGCCGTCAATGGTGATGGTAAAGGAAGGATGACCCACCTCATTGCGCACCATTGGGCCTTGCGGCTCACGAGTGGTGACTGAGAAATTATCGCGGACAGATATAGCCATGAAGTTCCTCGTACGAGTTTCTAGTGTAAACTATGGCAAAACATGTTTGGTAACAAAACGATGTGCACGCACTGGGGCACAGGTGCCAGTCGGGCATTGCTGCTCCTCAATGTGCAATTTGAAATGTTCGGGCCAATAACGCCTGGCTGTCTTGAGTGGGTTTGTGGCCTGTACGCCAAATCCACACAGCGAGCCATTCGGAACGTATGCGGCAAATTCGTCCAGTACGTCAAGGTCCCCATTGACGCCCAGGTCGCTTGTGACGCCCTCAAGGATACCAGTAATCCGTTTGACCCCCAGACGACAGGGTACACATTTACCACAAGATTCTTGGCTCAGGTAACGGCTACGCTCCATCGCCCACGCCACCATGCAAGTGTCAACGGGCAATAGCTCGATAATGCTGGAGCCAACAATCGCGCCCACTTCCTCGATAGGATCAAAATCGAAGGGAGTATTGAGAAGAGAAGCAGGGAGTGCTCCGCCTTCGGCACCACCAACGACAATAGCACGCATATCGTTCGCAGTGCGTTTCACGCCAGCTTCGATCAAAATATCGCTAAGAGTGGTACCAAAGGGAACTTCGACGACGCGCGGCTCACTATCGGGCACTGCGTCGTAGACGGTGACAATTTTTGTGCCGCCAGTTGAACTCGTACCAGCTTTAGCGAATGCTCCGACACCCTGGCGAATAATCACTGGCACGTTTGCCAGCGTCTCGACATTATTGATGGTCGTCGGCTTATCCCACAATCCGTACTGTGCAGGGAAAGGTGGGCGCTGTTCTGGCATACCACGACGTCCCTTAATCAAGGCGATCTGCACCGTCTCTTCGCCACCCATGAAGCCCATGTCAACACCCAGAACGTTGATGTTACAACTAAAATCGGTCCCCAGGATATCACGACCGACCAGATTGGCTTCAACGGCCTCTTGTAGAGCTTTGTAGACGGTGGCAACGCCCTCTTCATACAGGTTGCGAGTGAATAGATAGGCCTCAGAAGCGCCGACAGCATAGGCGGCAAGCACGATGCCTTCGATTACCTGATGCGGGTTACGCTCCATCAATGAACGTGCGGCCATCGAACGGCTATCAGCATCGTATGCATTACAAATGACATACTTCTGATCATCCTGCGCCTGGCGTACGATGCGCCACTTCTCACCAGCGAGCCGCCCTGCTCCACCGAGCCCACGCAATTTGGCATCGATAACTTGTTGAATAACCTGTTCTGGCGATAGTTGGCGTATTGCTTGCTCCAAGGCAGCATACCCGCCAGCATTTCGATAATCGCCGAGCAACCGTACATCTGGGTCGTTGGATTGCCGCAACACACGATATGACTTCTCAAAACTAGGCATTTGGCTGCCTCACATGATTAATATTTCCCCATACCCCACGTGTACTCGGCGCGAATCCTCGGTCAACCTTATCGTCACGCTTGATACCCTTGACAGCAGGGGCGGGTTTAAATTTAGGGCTCATCGTCGCGATACCAAAGATATCGCTCAGATCCACGCCACGTGCCTGCACGATACGTTTAGCCGCTTGCAAAGGCAGATATCCGTAGATGTCCATCACTCTGTCCAACAAAGCAGGCAACGTACCGGCCTCTTGTGACCAATCTTCCAGCAGCGTATCAACCGGGGCCAGGTCAATAGTTGGCTCCAGGTAATCCTTTACAGGAGTAGATACACAAGGAGGTACTGGCTTGTTGGCGTAGTCCACGGCGTATTCAGAGATGCGTGTTTTATAAAAGCCAGCCTTAGGAGAGCCGGAAGCTGTCGGCAATTTGCGGGGAGTGAACTTTTCAGCACCTTCGCGAATGTAGGATTTAAACCAGGGCCGCTCTTTCCACTCGTTCAGCGGCTCGTATTCGATGGTGATGGCGCGAGGAGGGCAAGCCTTCTCGCACAACAAACAGGATTCACATTTGAGGTTAAACTCTGTCTGCAAGCCCTCCTCAGCGATCAACTGAATAAGACCACGGCTACGCGGGGGTAGCTTAGGCTTTTCATAGGGGTAAAACCTTGTCACCTTGGGTCGAAACAGGTGACTGAAGGTCAAGCCCATACCTTCGAGAATACCGCGCATATATTATACCTCTATTTCCTTCTCGCCACGCACTTTCAACCCTTGTTTGGCGATCTTCTCGCGCAGCTTCAGGATACCTTCAATCAGTGCTTCGGGTCGGGGTGGGCAACCAGGCACATAGACATCCACTGGCACAATGGTATCTACCCCTTGAACTGTATAGTAACTATCATAGAACTCGCCGCCTGAATTGGCACACTGGCCCATACTCAGGACCCACTTGGGTTCGGGCATCTGCTCCCACAGCAAGCGCAAACGTGGTCCCATCTTAATCGAGACCGTACCAGCCACAATCATCAGATCAGCCTGACGGGGGCTAGAGCGGAACACCTCGGACCCAAAGCGGGATAGATCATAGTGCGCCTGAGCCGAGGCCATCATCTCGATAGCGCAACAGGCCAGGCCATATCCTAAAGGCCAGACCGACTTTGAACGAGCCCAGTTTTGGGCCCACTGCAGCATGTCGGCTAGGCTTGTTAGCTGAACAGGTAGCTCCTGGTCACCAGGTGTATATTCTTGGGGACCAGACGCCATGGTAATGGGGACTGGCTTACGTCTTGTCGAAGGCACAGACGCATTCCCATTTTCATTGTTATTGCTGCTCATAAAAAAATACTCCTCTGCAAAGGTTTAGCAGCACCTCTTGCTCGGTTGAGATTCATGCAGGATTAAGTGTATTTATGGAAGGATTTCTCTACACTCCAACTTGCCCCTATTATACCACGTTTCGCCTAGCCACGCCACAAATAAGCCCTGCTGGTATGGCCTTTCAAGCGCCGGGCGTTGGTGAGTTGTTTTTGTGACGACAACAGCGTATCATAGAAATGCAGAGAAATTCCAATATTCCAATATACATGAGAGGTGGCAAAGTATGGCTACACAGACAAATTATACGATCACGGTTTTACCGGGTGACGGTATCGGTCCCGAAGTAATCGAGCACGCGCTCATGATCCTTGATAGTATTGCACACCGCTATGGGCATACCTTTACACTGCACAGAGACCTCGTCGGAGCTTCCGCCATCGAAGCTGAAGGCGTCGCAATCTCTGATGAGACCATGGAGCACTGCCACCATAGCGATGCTATTTTATTTGGCGCGGTAGGTAGCGCCACACATGATGCACAGGTGCGTCCCGAACAAGCGCTCTTCCGCCTGCGTAAAGAGTTGGAACTTTTTGCCAACTTGCGTCCAGTACAGACCATTCCAGCGCTCATCAACGCATCGACCATCAAGGCTGATGTATTGCAGGGCACGGATTTGCTGGTCGTGCGCGAACTGACGGGAGGTATCTATTTCGGCAAGCCGAGCGAGATTCGGGAGACGCCACAAGGGCTCGAAGCCATCGATACTCTCCTATACACCGAGTCCGAGATTGAACGTATCATTCGTATGGCTTTTGACCTTGCACGAGGAAGGCGCAAAAAAGTTACTTCGGTCGATAAAGCCAATGTTTTGAGTTCTTCGCGTCTGTGGAGAAAAATCGCCGAGCGCGTCGCGGCAGATTATCCAGATGTGCAGCTCGAACATCTGCTGGTCGATTCCTGCACCATGCACCTTATTCGTCGTCCAGCAACCTTTGATGTCATCGTCACCGAAAATATGTTCGGTGATATTCTGACTGATGAAGCCTCCATACTCGCCGGATCTATGGGCATGCTCCCATCTGCCAGCCTGGGCGTACGCAAGACCGAGCATGGAGTTTTCGGCCTCTACGAACCCATTCATGGTTCGGCCCCCGACATTGCCGGGCAAGATAAAGCTAATCCGACTGCTGCTATCCTCACCCTGGCGATGTTGCTACGCTACTCGCTCGGCTTAGAGAAAGAGGCGAAAGCGGTTGAGAAGGCGGTACAGGTAACGATTGACGCGGGATATCGCACAGAAGATATACGTGAGAGCGGGCAAGCAGTGGTAGGGACGAAAGAGATGGGACGAAAAATTGCCGAGGTTCTACAAAGTCAATTGGCCTAACCCATCATAGGTTTAGGACATGGCCCAAGAGAGCGCAGTCTCTCCTGGGCCTGTTTTAATTGAACGTTCATATCCGTAAGAGACGAAACGTTCATTTTTTCTGGCTTCGCCACCGTTACTTGTTCGCATTGCGCTTGCAACGCTGCAATCTCGCCAAGGATACGCTGGCGTTGCGCATACCAGCGCGTCACTGATCTTTCAACTCCCATACATATCCCTCTTTTCTAGCGAGCAACCGCTCACGCTTTATACACGAGCGAGTTGAGAATACTAATGAGTTCTTCGTCCTGGTATGGCTTAATCACGTACGCACTGGCACCAAGCGATATGGCACGTTGCTGATGCTTGGACGCCGCACGTGAAGTCAGCATAACCAATGGGAGAGTACGATATTGCTCTTGTGCACGAATGGTGGAAATGAGTTCATAGCCATCCATACGCGGCATCTCAATATCTAGTAAGACAGCAGCCGGAGTTTCAAGCGAGATCATTTCCAGCGCCTCAACGCCATCACGCGCCGTCTGTACCTCCCATCCATGCTGCTTGAGCATGCCACTCACGACGCGACGCACGCTGGGACTATCATCGACCACCAGGACATGCTTGCCGCGCTCGGGTGCAGCAGGTTTATCAGCGGCGGCGGGAATCATCGTCGCCCGTTGCCGATTGAACGGCATATCAACGTTTTGTTTGACGGCACTTGGAACAGCAGCTACAGAAACATCGTGGCGATTTTGTACCTGCGTACTCATCGTATCCGACCTCAGCAGATCGTTCAATTCTAACACCAGCACCACACGACCGTTACCCATAACGGTGCCACCAGCAACGCCATACACGTGACGCAGGTGTGGTCCCAGGCCCTTCATCACAATATCGGACTTCCCCTTGATTTCATCAACGACCAGTGCTACGTGTCGTCCTGCAGCGTTCACCAGGAGCAACTGTGCCTTATCATCGAACTGCCTGCCAGGCAATGAGAGGTATTGAGAAAGCGTTTGCAACGGATACAGATCATTCTGCACAATAATAGCAACCTGCCCCGACACAACGGAACGTTTAAAGTTGTCCAGGCGACCAATAGACTCCACAGCGACGGTCGGAATAGCAAATTGCTGCCCACTAACCGTGACCGTCATGACCGTCTGAATAGCCAGGCTGGTTGGGAAAGTCACGGTGAAGGCCGTGCCATGACCAGGCGTGGACTCCACAACCAGTGTTCCTCTGAGGCGCGAAACGCTATCACGCACAACATCCAGACCAACGCCACGACCGCTTTCTTCACTTAAAGTACTGGCAGTCGAGAAGCCTGGACGGAAAATTAAATCGATAAGGTCACTCTCGTTAAATGATTGATTGGGACGAATCAGGTTATGGGCAATTGCCGTTTTACGCACACTGTCTGTATCAATGCCAGTTCCATCGTCACGTACGGTAATCACAATCTGGCTGCCTTCGTAGGCCGCCGAAACCTTGACCAGCCCTGCGGCAGGTTTCCCTTTTCGTATACGTACCTCCGGTGTCTCGTTCGCGTGCGTCACAGCATTACGGATGAGATGTAGCAGCGGACCCGCGATTTCCTCAAAAATGGTGCGGTCAACCTCGGTATCGTCACCTTCAAACTGGAAATCGATCTCTTTATGCTGCTTCAAAGCAACCGAGTAGGCGGCACGATAGAGACGTGGAGTCATGTTCGAGAGTGGAACCAGGCGTATCTTCATCAAGCGATCCTGGAAGGCGGTATTCAAGCGATTTTCGCGTGAAATAATGCCATCACATTCACGGATCGCCGTATCCATCTCTGTGCTCAAGGTCGTCATGTCCGAAATGCCTTCGCTCAGGCCACGAGCCAACTGGTGAAACTCGGTGTAGCGGTCGAGTTCAAGTTCATCAAATTCATCCAGACGTCCATTCGTATTATTTGCGTTATCATTTTTATTTGCTCCACGAAGTTGGCTCTGATTACCTTCACCAGGCATAACCTGTACAGAGCGACCACTGGGCAGCATGACCGCTTCGAAACGGCTCTCAAGCTTCTGGCCGACCTCGCTCAGGCGATTACTAGACACCCCGACATCTGCTATTAACCGGTTCAAGCGTTGAACACGCTCTTCCAGCACGCTCCGATTGACCAACAATTCACCGAAGAGGTTCACCAACTCATCGAGCTTAGGCAGGCGGACACGAACAGCAAGATCCTGCTGTGCTGCGCTACGCGGGACGCTTGTATCGGCTACCTGACCGTCGGTCACAACGCCAGACGTCAACGAATTATCTTCTAAATGCTCATCGTCGTTGACATCAAGGTACTCAAGCGCCAGCCCTGATGGCATATCTTGCGCGCCTAATAGGGCAGTATAGCGAGCGCGTAACGCTTGTACCCTGGCCTCATCGGAGAGGCCATCGGGGCTTTTCCCAGTGATAAGATTGTCGAGAGCTTCCGCAGTATCAAAGATAATACTTAATACTTCGGGAGTAATCTCAGTAGTATTTTCCATGATACTATCAAGCAGATCTTCAGACACGTGGCAGAGGTCCGCGATAGCCCGGAAGCCCATCATACCGGCGGCACCTTTCAACGTATGGGTGGCACGCCGAATACCTTGAATGTATTCACGGTTGTGAGCATCCTTTTCGAGAGCAGTGACATGCTTACTGATAGTCTGTAGATGCTCTTCAGCTTCCGCTCGGAATATCTCGACCGCCTCATCCCCAAGGTCAGCCATAGGCGATGGCTTCGCTGGAGGGGTGGGTGCCACAGGCATGGGTGGTGTCGCCAGTTGAGGGGCCGAAGGCGGAACCGATGCAGCAGCATTGTTCATCCCATAGGTATTCCTCTGGAAGCCTGGATTATGCTGCTCAAGGTCAGCAACAGGGAAAGGAGTTTCCTTGCCCTCCTGGGTTAACTGCGCCAAAAACTCCCGTCGAACCTGAATTTCGATCTCATTACGCAACCGAGCTTCTATCTCTTTAAGAGAGATACCTTCTAAAGGACCAGCAGATTGCTCCTGCGCTCGTTGATTCTCTGTAAACTCCTGGCGAACCTCTGCACGTATCTGCTGCTCTAATTCCGCGCGTAGCTGTGCCTCGAGGTCCGCGCGGAGTACAGCAGGATCACCGCGTCGTTCAAAGGTCACCCGTTCACGTACATCCTCGGCGTTATGGGCACCTTGCAACTCCCATGGACTCCAGCCGGGCTCTTGCTTGAAAACCTGAGCGGCCTGCACCTGCTGTACCCGTTGTGCAAAGGTATCACCAAAAGAGGTTAGTGAGGAAAATAGCTGCTGCAAGGTGGCAAAAAGTTGCTCATCGGTAGCCTCTACCCCACCCGTAACCTGATCCATTTGATCCAGCACTTTTTTCAATTTGCTGTTTGCTACCCACATAACAGACAACGGGAGATAGCGGCGCACCTGCTCAGGGCTATTACGCAGGTTAAGCCCCATAGCGATACCTGCCCAATCTTCCATACGATCAAGGGCATCTTTTGAACCATCTAAGAAGCTCTTGAATTCACTGCGTTGAGCCTCAATAATAGCCATGGCGGAGCGTGACTGAACAATGAGATTTCGCAAGGCCAGCGCTTGATCTTCAATAGATTGAGCTTCTCGACGCATATCATGATAGGCCTCAGGCAGCGCGGAAACGGGTTCATCCTTCTGGGAAATCATACCACCGCGCTCATACTTATCAGGATCAAAATCCTGAGCAGATTGTACAGCCTGACTGCTGGCTTCATCGAATTGCGGCATTGCAGCAGCATCCTGATGAGGCAGAAAACCTTGTCGAGGCTCCGTCGGTGGGAGAGGAATCACAGATTCTGGAATGGGCAACCAGGAAGCGCCTTGTGAATCGTACGCTGGCAACTGTGAAGGCGCGACCGGCTCTTGAAAACGCGGCTCTGCTACTGCCTGATCTTCACCTGCAGGTGTGAGCGACGCAGGTGACAGCGGTGGTGAGGCAGAAGAATGAGTGGACGCTACTAACTCATCCCAGGCGCTGGTAGCAGCCTGGCTATCCTCAGCATGATTTGGTGTAAATGAGGTTAAGGATGGATACTGCATCGATTGAGGTGCGGTCTGATTTGCTGAACCTGACTCCTCGGGCCAGGTCACATTCTCACCTGGCATGACTGAAGGAGTGCGAAAAGAGTCCAATACCTCTTCAAAGGAAGGTATTGATGAAGAAACAGATGGAGATGGCTCAAAGAAAGAGGGTGTCGATGGGGGAACGTTCCCCGGCACTTGAGCTTCATCCGCAGGCTGTAATTCAGCAGCATTGGCATTCTGAGTTGGTTGAAGCGTGGCTTCAATTCTGGCTCGATACTTCGCGTAGTCGGCGTCATCCTCTGCCATCAGAGATCCTTGATCGACGCCTGTGCGGATACCCTCCAGGAGACGATGCAAACGGCCTAACGAACGTTGTAGCAGGCTGAGAGTAGGCTCATCTAATGTCGTCAACCCATCTAATGCGTCGCCTAAGATGTCTTCCATGCCGTGGGCAACGTGAGCCAGGCCAGGGAAATCCATCATGGAAGCAGAACCACCAATGGTATGAGATCGGCGGTACGTTTCTTCAAGGGCATCCATGTCGCCAGGTGACTGCGCCAGACGCTCAAGATTGCTCTCGATTTCCGGCAAATAGCTATTCACCTCTTCGATAAACGAGTCGAGAACAGAGAGTTTATCATATGTATTCGACATGTTGCGCATACCCACCTATACTATTGGTGTGTTACCCTGCGCGCTGCAACAAGTGCAGCGCGCAGGGTAACACACCCTTTGGCTATTAAGCTAAGCATTATTCCCGTTCCCGGAACGGTCTCTGCTCCTGATTGAAAGGAGTTTGATTCTGTTGCAGGTTATCTGACCATCGCTGCTGGCGAGGAACCTGGGGAACAGATGAAAGGGGGGTCGGTAAAAGTCCTGCGTTGGGGATTTGACCGTTCCCGTTCAATTGACCTCCAGGGTTCGAGGCAGCATTAAATTGCTGATTGTTAAACCAGCTACCACTATTGAAACCCTGCTGCTGGTTGTCGAAGTTCGCGAATCCCCCAAATTCCTGTGCATTGGCGAATTGTGGCTGCCCGTTCAGGTTCATAGAATTGTTGGGATTACTGTTGCCTACCGGATCGGCAAAGGATTGCACGCCATTCAATCCTGGCATACTAGGAAATGCTTGACCATTTGCAAAGTTCTGCTGCATCTGATCTTGCTGATTCCCCACACCAAACTGGGTAGAGCGGGCCGACATCGGAAGGAGTGAGCCGCTATTACCCGGTTCAGGCAATGGCGGGAAGGTTCCAGAGAATTCCTGGCCCTGCCCCCAGTCACCATCCAGGGCAGATGCAAAGGTTTGATCATTACTACTTTCTGGCAACTCACCTAGGGAACTACTGGCAAATGAACCCAACATTTCGTTATTGCGCTCAGGTAAGCGGAAGGTAGACACGGAAGCACGGAGCTGCTCAGAAAGCTCAGCAAGATAGCTGACGCTCACAGCGGCCTCTTGCGTACCAGCGTCGGTCTGGCGCGTAATTTCAGAGATACGGCTCATCGCTACAGCTACCGCCTCAGAGACGGTCGTCTGATCATTGGCGGCCTGGGCAATACTTTCAATCATTTTCGCCTGACGGTCTACAGCGCCATAGATCGAGTTCAGCGAACGGCCCGCATCATCAGCCAGTTGCGATCCTTTGACCACTTCCTGGGTGCTGTCTTCCATAGCGACCACAGCCTCATAGGTATCGCCCTGAATACTCTTGACCAGGGTAGCAATTCGCTTCGTCGATTCGGTGGAACGTTCAGCAAGCAGGCGGATTTCATCGGCAACGACCGCAAAACCACGACCATGCTCACCTGCCATAGCAGACTGGATGGCAGCATTCAAGGCCAGAAGGTTCGTCTGATCTGCGATGTCTTCGATAATACGTACAATTTCGCCAATCTCGTTAGAGCGCTCGCCAAGACGTTTAATTTTCTTGGAGGTTTCTTGCACGTTCTCGCGGATCAGCACCATTCCCTCAATGGTTTGACGCACCGCTTGTTGGCCATTCGCCGCGTTGTGTAGCGCGTCCTGGGCTGCTTCCACACTCAACTGAGCGTTACGAGCAACCGTCTGGATAAAGACAGCCAGTGCTTCTACCGATTCAGTAGTTTGCGAAATCTGGTTCACCTGCGCCTCTGAGTTTTGCGCCAGGTCAGCGGAACGATCAAGGATGCGACGCGTTGCATTGGTCACCTGAACCGCGGTAGATTGCACGCGCCCAACTACTTTCGCTAGCTCCTCAATCATGTAGTTAAATGAGTCCGCCAACACACCCAGGGTGTCGGGCGTCACCTCTGCCTGTACGCGCAGGTCTCCATCACCGACAGCGCTTACTTCCTGAAGAAGCTTCTCAATCTGTGCCTGAAGAGCGGCCGCATCACTCGAACCAGCGCTTAAACCAACGCTGCTAGCCGGGCCCTGGTTATCCATGACCGTGTTGAGCGTCGCGCATAGCTGTGCGAAATCGTCATCGCCGTTGACCACAGAACGCATAGAGCGGTCGCCACCGACGTAATCGCGACATACATCAGTCACTTCTTGAAAGCGATCCTTAATCTTACGCTGGACGAGATAATTCACACTCAATTCGCCAACCAACACGACGACCGCGCCGATGATCAGAGAAAGGAGAAACGTGTTCTTATCAAGACTAAACGATAAAAATACTAGAATGATAATGACGACAATAGGAACAACAAAAGAGCCAACTAAGCTCCCTGTCATCAAGGAACTAATCGAGGCTCCACTTTTATTTTGCTCAGGATTCATCCGCCAGACCTCCTGTTGGTATATAGAACCTTTGCCAAACTTAGACCACCATCATGCGTGTCTATTATTTTAAGGCTGCATAATCCTGCATCTTGTCCGAGAAGAGCAAACGAGGCACATCCAGCAGAAGCACCGCGCGATTTGCCAGGAGTGCAGTTCCAGTGGCATAAGGAGCGGCCCAGGAAGGAATATCGGCCTGGCGTGCATTTCCAGTGATAATAGCAGTAGCAGGGATTGGGAGCATTTCACTTACGCTATCGACCGCAAAACAGATAACCATCTCATGATATTGCAATGATAACAAACGTGTGCGTGCAGTTTCAGAGATATGCTCCAGACCCAGGAACGTACGCAGATCGACGACGGAGGCAATAGACCCACGTAAGTTCATCACACCCCTCACCCATGAAACGACATTGGGAATTGGTGTTACCTCCGCCAGGCGTTCAACGCCTTGCACCAATTCTGCCTTCACCGCAAGCTCACGACCTCCCAGTGAAAACACCAGGTGCTGCTCACCGACAACGGGTGCCATCGCCCCTACGGCACCGCCATTCATGCCAAGTTGGCCCTGCGCTAATTGCATCTGTAGCGCGGCCGCTGATGGCGATGGCGATTGTGAAAGCATGCGTTGGACTGCGGCAAAAGCATCTCGTTGTTGTAATGTTTTCATATCTTCGCTGGACACGAATTTACTCCCGATGAACTGAAACGTAAGGCGCTGTCCGGCAACCCTCTAGAGAAGACGCCGTACACTCGCAACCAGCTCCTCCTCGTTGAAGGGTTTAGTGATATACATGTCGGCACCTTGCCTCATGCCCCAATTCCTATCAACGGGAGTATTCTTGCTGGTCAACAAAATAATGGGAATATGCTTACTCAGTTCAGAACTTTTAAACTTGCGGCACAACTGAAAGCCGTTTTGTTTTGGTAACACTACATCTAACACAATACAGTGTGGACGCTCTTTTAACACCTTTTCTATGGCCTCTTCCCCATCGACAGCCGTCACCACTTCAAAGCCGCTATTGCGCAATGGAGCAGCGATCATTGTTAACTCGGTCCAACTATCATCCACAACTAACACTTTTTGCCCAGGCATACAATTATATCCCTTTCAGAACATTTCGAACTAGTTCGATGGGAATTTATGGCTATCCTATCAACGCTCCGATTGCCACATCGGCACAAGAAGGAAACCGAATTTAGCCACGATAGCGTAAACGAGGTCGCATAGCACTTTCGCGATGCTGCATAGGTACACGATCTTGCCAGTTTACAAGATGTTTTCTGACCGTCTGCACAAGTTCTGTTGCCTCAAACGGCTTCGTAAGATATTCTGTCGAGCCAACTAGATGGCCGCGCATTTTATCAAAAAAACCATCTTTCCCACTGAGCATAATAATGGGAATCTGTCGAAACTGCAAGTTTTTGCGGATTATCTGGCAAATATGGTACCCATCCATCCTGGGAAGTTGGATATCCAGCAAGATAACTGCTGGCATTTCATCAGCAACTGAGGTTAAAGCGCTTAAACCATCACTTGCTGTGATGACACGGATGTGCTCTCTTTGCAGGGTCATCTGAACGATTTTGCGCACAGTAGGGCTATCGTCCACCACCAGTACTGTCGGTTCTGCCATTAAATTGACCTCCTTTGCGTCTCAGACGACCAGACTGCCCCTTCGTTTTCAGGGACTCCGCCGCGCCCCTGGACAATTCCTAGAGGCGATGTTGATGTTTGTTCACGCCCACGGGCCTTCTGCGTATTTTTATGAGCGCGATAAATTTGATATTGTTGGATTTCATGGTCGATTTCTGTCTGGAACACCCGCCAGGCGACGCTAAATTGGCGACCTGTGTGCGAATTGCCCACCTCATCGCGCAACAATTCAGAGAAGACCATGCGTAAAAAGACCGTCAGTCCCTGTACCGCTTCCCAATAAAATTCCTCTAACTGCTCGCCCTTTACCAGCTTATTCAGCGTAAGAATATCGTTACATTCGAGCAAACCATTGTGAAAGGTTGCCGTCTCCAAAATAGAGAATTGCTGCTGTGCCAGGAGGTGTAGCGGTTGAACAAAGCGCCGCTCAAGGTAGCGGGCAATTTCTGTTGGTGCCAACTGTCCTCTTCCTCGTAGGCTACGAGCATATTTTCCGTGATGGATCAGCAGTTCATTGACCCCTTCGGATAAAGAGGTAATTAGGTTCAATAGATGCTGTTGGGGAGAAGATTGGCGGCGGCGGGCCAGGCTATTTTGGCAGCGAATAATGATATCAGAAAGATCTTGTTGTAATTCTTTTTCAAGGGCAGTATTCACGATCTCGATCAGATTAAGCGTCAGGAGTTGTGCCATGATCCGAGCAACACGAGCATCGGGCGTCATAAGTACCAGAGAGACCGCTTGTAACGGGACATCACCAGTACATAAACAGAGAACTTCGATACTTTCTCTGCCCAGGCCCATGCTCGCTACATCTCTACGCACTTCTGGCAGCCAACGAGCGACGGTGCTCCGCGTAAGGTGCGTCACCCCTTCGGCAACACATTCTTCCCATTCATCAGCCTGTCGCAAAGCCTCAAGTAGCATCGAATCGACATCCATTGGCTGCATCCTGGTTTCGATAGGTACCAACTGGCGATGAAATGCAAAGCGTCCATTTACCCAGCGCATAGCGTGGCTAATAGCCTGTGTCACGGAGAATTCCAGGCGTTGTTGCATCTCGCGGGCCGTCATCCAACCTCGCTCTACCAACATCGTCAGTGCCAACTGCATGTCACCCCTCGCTAACTCTCGCACCATTTGTGCACGCGGAGGATCGAGTTTGTTGATCAGGCAGAGCATGCCGAGAAGATCTGGCTGATTCATGCCATCCTCGTGTAAGCCGACGATCTTCCCCTTACGTAGACTGATAGAGAGCGTCTCCTGGCCCGAAGACACGAATAATTTCCCGGTTTTTTCGCTCAAAGCGAGCATTTTAAGAACAGACTGAAGACCTAATGTTTGTAAGTCCCCATCCATGATACGATCTTGCTGATCCATTGCCCTTTTGTTCCTTTACGATACTTGCCCGCGTGCGTTCGAAAGTAAAGATTGTTGCGCACATTATAACGAAGGTTGCCACACTTCGCAATGCAGTGAGCACAAGGCGTATACCACAGCTACCAGTGTAACGCCTATCAGATAAGAAAACCGTAAAAAGCCTAGTATTTCTGTTAAAATCACATTAAGACTTTGATGTCTCAACATGCATCCGGAAGACATAACCAACACCTGGATCAGTTAAAATATAGCGGGGATGGGATGGCTCCGGCTCAACCTTGAGTCGTAATTGCCGAATGTACACTCGTAAATAGTCGGCCTCCTCACCGTATTCTGGCCCCCACACCGCCTTCAATAACGTTTTATGCGTTAGCACTCTGCCTGCATTGAACATTAACTGCCGTAACAGTTCAAATTCGGTCGGGGTTAGGCGAATTTCCTGTAACCCTGCAAGCACCTGCCTTTTCCCCACATCCATATGCAAATATTCGTCTTCTGTGACAAACACCTCTGGCTCTTTCTCGCGGGGTATGCCATTGCTTTGGGATCGCCGTAAACACGCGCGTACTCGTGCCTGTAACTCTTCCTGGCTAAATGGCTTCGTGAGATAGTCGTCCGCTCCCAGGTCTAATGCGCGTATCTTTTGTTTCTCCTCACCCATTGCCGACAGAATAATGATTGGGACACCCGACGACTCGCGTACCTGTACGCACACATCCAGCCCCCCAACCCCACCAGGTAGACATAAATCCAACAAAATAAGGTCCGGTTGGTGCTGGTAAAATAAGGTTAATGCCTGACTCCCATTCTCGGCAACCAACGCTTCAAAGCCGCTGGCTATTAAACTACGACGCAGCGTACGCAGGATTGGAGAATCATCATCCACCACGAGGATACGCTTCCCTTTCGCTTTCATCGCCGAACCTCCCCAGCCATCTCGCGTCGTTGCCATGGGCTACGCTCTTCTATCATCGAAACCTTGTTGGCTTGCGTTTCTCCAGCCAGAGATGAATGCGGAAGAGTAAATACGAAACATGCCCCTTTATTGAGCAGTTCCGCATCTGCTCCAACGGGTGCCTCAACATAAATGGTGCCTTGATGCGCCTCCACAATTCCTTTGCAAATAGCCAGGCCCAGGCCACTTCCATGAGCACGCAGCTCAGAATACGATTGAAAAATCCTCTCGCGCTCATGCTCTAAAATTGGCAATCCCTGATCCACCACGCCAACGCGTAGCGATGTCGTCTCGCTATCAACGTTATCGATAATCACTCGTATCGTCGCATGTTCGGGGCTACGGCGAACAGCATTTTCAATCAGATTGTAGAATACGCGTCCAATGTGCACCGGGTCAATAGAGACTAATGGTAACTTTTCGCCTACACAAATTTCGATATGATAGTCAACAAGGACGCGCTCAAGCTTATCGAGTGTATTGTAGAGGATCTCTAGAATATTACACCATTCTTTGCTAAGAATCAAAGCCTCCATTTGAATATGTGATAGTTCTACCAGCGCCGTAACCAGCACTGTGAGGTGATCTGTTTCTCGGTCGATATCCTCCAACATTTCGTGGCGATCTTCTTCACTCCATATCATACCGGCTTGCAACAAGCCGGAGGCCGCTGCTTTAATCGTGGTCAGAGGCGTACGTAGATCATGCGATACCGACGAGAGTAGCATGGACATGTTGTTCTCTTCTCGCACCTTTTGCGTAACATCGCGAATCTGTAAAGCATTCCCTTCTAATTGGTTTTGTTGGGCGAACAAAGGATAGCGCGTCAAATGATAATGGCGATCAGAGGGTAAGTTGTCTGTCGATAAGATACGTTGTTGATTAGTGGCAAACTCGGTGACCAGTACACAACGCATTTCTGGTCGATATCGGCAATCACGCTCAAAGTCAGCGAGATAATCACGTACTTCCTGAGCATTGCGTATCCTGGGCCAAAGTTTTTCCAGTTCTTCTTCTATAAGCCGAGGCACACGGGTATTTTGTAGTGGGTCAAGTGAGCGCATGCTATACGAAATTCCCACTCCTTCTAGATGCACGTTGCACAAAGCTTCAGCCGCAGGATTCATATAAGTACACATCCCTTGCGAATCCATAATAAACCAGGCATCGGTCACGCAATCGGCCGATTGTTGTAGTTGTGCAATCAGGTGACCTGGGCCACCCAACTTCGCCACATTCTCTAACGCATTCTCAGTATTCTTGATGATGAGGTTCGTCGCTTCTTCAAAGAGATTTCTCTCTGCTTGCACAATGCTGCCAGACACCGCCGCAACCTTGCTATCAACAACATCTGATATTTCTAGCCCGTTCAACATATAGTCTTCTTGAGATGTTTGCAGCATCGCGGTTATGTCCAATTCACTTTGTGTTGGTAGGTATCTACTCACGAAACGCAACATACTCACAAGGTTGACACCAAACATCTCCTGGGAAACCTGTTGTACTTGCTTCAATAGCGTACCCATGCTTTCCAGATCAGCATCCTCCTGATGATACTGTGCATCCAATTGCTCGATAGCTTTGTGAAAACGGCTGCGTTGATACATTGCTTTTAATAGCATACCGTTACGAATAGCAATGGTAGCCTGATTCGCAAACAGAGAAAGAATATCCATTTTGAGTGGTGTAAATCCTCCTGCGTCGGAAGAGCATATCAACAACGCTCCATAGGCAATAGAATCAGTCACAAGAGGATAGCTATAAAGAGAATGCATATGAAGTGCAGAGAACATAGACCGACAGACGATAAAACGGTCGTCAGTTGCAATATCCGAGGTAACTTGAGGCTGAAGGCTGATGATCGACTTACTCACGATGCATCCATCACGGATGGGTAAGCCGCCTGGTATCGTTGTTTTGATCACGCCTTCATCCAGCCCTGCTTGATCTGCTATGGTGAACTCTTCCCGCCGCCGATCATACATAAAGATAATAGAGCAAACGTTGAGCGATTGGGTAATGCCCGTGACAATCTGGTTAAGGATGGTTGGAAGTTCTATTTTCGAGGTCAAAGAGGTTGAGACAATTTTGAGCGCCTGGCGTTGTTTATCCTGGATTTCTACACTGCCGCCTGATTGTGCCCCTGCGATAGCAGTAGCAAGTACACGCACCACGGCGCTGATCAGGCGCTGCAAATTTTGATCTTGATAGGTACCAGCAACAGCGCTACCCAGTTCTAATGTCCCAAGGACGTGCCCTCCAGCAAACAAGGGAGCGATTAACGCAGAACGCAACTGGGGACACCCACTAAGTGCATCTCCGTGTGTTACTGGCAAACCATCTAGACCCTCTGGGTGTTCACGCATCATCAATTCGGGGCTTCCGGTCCGCATGAGGCGCTGTAACATAGAACCATCAAACGGATGCAGACGATAGGCCGCGCACCATTTTTCCTCTTGCTGTTGGCAAACGGTTACATGCACCGACTTTTGATCATAGCGCAGTATCACGACTCCAAAAACATCAAACGGGATAGCTGACTCCAACTCCTCTGCCAACCGCGTATAATCTGTTTTCGCTGGTCTGACACTGGAAACGATACGTGCTACACGCTCAATGATACTGGATTCTTCCATCGTCTTTGTTCCCTGCCAGTCTTCACTGGCGCTCACTATACCAACCACCCATAATAGCTGCTGTTCAACACAGAGCAGTATATCATATTTCACTTCAATCCGCTCGATGAATTGGTATACAAGCAACCACTGCGTCTCATGTTGCTCGTACGATACCAGCAACAATAGCTGCGACTCCTTTGCTTGCTGATGATATACCTACACGCTGTGCCTGTTCTCTCCATCCAACAATTTTCACTCCCGTCTATATATCAAATATACCGTATAAAACACAAAATGAGAAGAGAAATGATGAGCAAATAGACAATTTGGGGGAGACGTACGTAAAAATAGTGACATATAGTGATAATCTACGCTACATTGGAGGCATGAAGCTGAGTGAATACGCGAAGAAATATGGGATTACCTACCGGACGGCGTTCCGAGGGCGCGCAAAACGGCCAGATCAAGGGCTTTCAGAAGCCTTCTGGGACGATTATCGTGACGGAAGGCGAAGAAGAGGCAGTTGTGGCAACAAAGGTGGCCACTCCAGTCGTGATTTATGCACGGGTTTCCTCCCCCCAACAAAAAGAGAACCTGGATCGACAAGTTCATCGGTTGGAAGATTACTGCGCTGCCAAAGGCTATCAGGTGGGTCGGATCGTCAAGGAAATTGGCTCAGGTGTCAATGACAGCCGTCGCAAGTTCCTTTCGCTTCTCTGCGACCCCAAGATCCGCACCATCGTGGTTGAACACAAAGATCGGGCCACACGCTTTGGTTTCCGCTATCTCGAAGTGCTGCTGAGCCAGGCCGGACGTACCATTGAGGTCGCCAATCTCGCCGAGAACGATCGAGAAGATCTGCTCCAGGATCTTTCCAGCATCGTCTCCTCGATGTGTGCCAGGCTCTACGGTCAACGGCGTGCAAAAAGGAAGCAAGCGTTAATTGGGAAGATCACCGCCAATGGAGGAGAGGGAGAGGAGAAAACGGAGCGATGAGGCGTGTCGAACAGCATGTGATTGAGAAAACGCACCCCCAGTTTCGTGCCATCGACCTGGCTGGCCTTCGCATCCAAAAATCTCTGGAATCTCGCCAATTACCAGGTGCGGCAATCCTTCCTTTTTCAGAAAATATACTGTAATAACACAGCGACCTTTCATCTGCTCAAATAGATGGATGCCTACAAAGCCCTTCCTGCCAAAGTCGCCAATGAAGTGCTCTTGCAACTGCATCAAGCCTGGACCGCCTTTTTTGAAGCGATGGAAGTCTACCGCGAGCATCCCGAGTGGTTTCAAGGGCGACCGGGCCTGCCCAAATACCTGCACAAAACCCGGGGGCGTAATCTGCTCATCTTTGAGTTGGGATGCATCTGGAAAGCAGACCTGCGTGTGCTGGAGATTGCGATCAGTCCGCTCGGGCGCATTGGGGAAACCCGCCAACGACCGGCCTCGGTCCAACAGGTTCGCCTGGTCCCAAAAGCCGATCACTCTATGCTCGAAGTGGTGTATGAGGCTCAGGTACAACGTGCCGATGGTCTCAATCCTGACTGGTTTGTGGCGCTTGATCCAGGAGTCAACGTGCTGGCCGCCTTGACCTCGAATAAGGCTGGTTTTGTCCCCCTGCTGGTCTGCGGGAAACCGGCGAAAGCCGTCAACCAACTGTATAACAAACAACGCGAGCATATCCAGAAGCAGCTGGCAAAGGGAAAGGAACCCCGATACACTTCCCACCGCTTAGACCGGATCACGACGAAGCGCAATCGGCGGATGATGCAGTACCTGCACACCGCCAGCCGTCGGATCGTTGATCTGCTGGTGGCCGAAGGCATTGGGACCCTGGTCCTGGGCAAGAACCCGTTCTGGAAAACGCGGGTGGAATTGGGGAAAAAGCACAACCAGGAATTCGTGCAAATTCCGCACGCGAAGTTTCTGGAGATACTCACCTACAAGGCGCAGGCATGCGGCATTCTGGTGATGATCACGGAAGAGAGCTATACCAGTAAGGCAAGTTTCCTGGACTTGGACCCGTTGCCCATCTATGATCCCACGCAGGATGCCGAGCAAGAGGAAAAGCTCCACTTCTCCGGGTATCGAGATGGCCGCTGGTATCGCGTCAAAGGGCGCATCCCCATGCATTCCGATGTGAATGGCTCCTTTAACATCGGTCGAAAAGTATTCCCGACAGCCTTTGGCCCAGGGATAGAGGCCACCGCAGTTCGGCCCAGACGGCTTGCCGTCTAAACTATAGGGCTCTGGCAGATTTGTCATAGGTTCTGGATACTGTATAGTTATCTTCTCATGTCGCGGGGATACCAAACGCTTAGCCGTTCGACTGATTACAGGCGGTGTTGGCATAGCCGGTCAATTCCATATAGCCCTGGCCACGTATAGCCTGATTGCGCTGTTGTCCTTGAATGGTGACGGCACCCTCCCAATAGGTGTTGCCAGTCGATTGGCAGGTCACCAATTGTTGGTTTTTCAATACAGGCGTAATGGTGACGTTGCCTTGCCAGTGTGCATCGTCGATAGCTAAACGCCAACCAGATGGATACGTCGCCTTTGTAATGGGACTGGTCCAGTGAGCAAGCACAGTGGTTTTGATCGAGCGCGGAGAAAACTGATGTGACTGCCCGCTGGCGTCGATCACATCTCCATAGGTTGTGGTGATGGTCCCGTTGGCGGCACGAATAAAGTAGAGCATTATTTCCGTGTCGTTCTGCAATTGCAAACTATACCAATCCCAGCCACCATCACCTTGTGCCAGGAAATTTCCCCATTGATGATCCATCCAAGCCAGGCCAGTGACCGGTACCGTCCGCCCGTGATCTTGCACTGTCCCCGATACCTTCATATGTGTGCGCGAATAGTAATACGAAAACCCGGCAGAACCCAACGAAATTAGACCGTTCCCATTATGTAATACCGCCTGTTTCTGCCCTGAGAGATTCAAATGGAGCGCGTAATTTTGCATACTGGCTGCCAGATGATCGTTGCCGTTGATCCCCTGCATGCTCCAATCGCCAAGTTGCACATTGATTCCCTGCGTCGCTTTTTTCTGCGCTGCCGGAGGCTCAATCAGCCTGCGTTGATCGTAATGAAATTGCCCACGCGTGATATCGCTGATAGCAAAGTGCGCAACGTATATCGGCGGCAGATTACTACGCAACGCCTGAAAAACGACAAACTCAAAGCCGTAGGTATGCGAATGGCCCGCGTGATCGGTGGATTGCATATGTCCCGTATAATACCACCACTCGGTGAGGTTGTTATGAGCGCCTTCATCCTGGGGGAAATGAATGGGTGGGAGCGATGCGCTCTGTCCGTTGGCACGTACATGGGGTAGCTGTTCAGATGTCGAGACCATCCCCGGAAAGCCGCAAGAGGTCAGTACAAACAGCAGCCCTAAACTCATCGCAAAGAGTGTGCGCCAATGTCGCTTCATCGCTTGCCTCCCATGCTCACATCTGTCGTCTCTTCACGATCTTCTGTACTCAACTGCTGCTTACGCAAAGCAGGCGGGTGACGTTGTACACCGGCAAAAGGCAACCACCAGTTCCAGTTCCCCAATAAACGCATGGTTGCCGGAACCAGCAGACCGCGCACCAGCGTGGCATCGATGATGACCGCCAACGTCATGCCTAGACCAAGCGCCTTCACCAAAATCATGTCGGCGGTGGCGAAACACGCGCTCACGACCACGACGATAGCTGCCGCACTGGTAATAATACCCCCACTACGTTGCAGACCAATTGCCACGGCCCTGGTATTATCACCTGTTTGCCAAAATGCTTCCTGTATACGTGATAGGAGAAACACTTCATAGTCCATCGAAAGGCCAAACAATGTACAAAAGAGCAGAATAGGGCTGGATGCTTCGACGAAGCCTAAGGGTGTAAACCTAAGTATTTGATGCAAAAAACCGTCCTGGAAAATCAAGACCAGTGCCCCGTAGCTCGCGAGAATAGAAAGAGTATTCATGAGAATAGCCTTTAAAGGCAGCACCACTGAACGAAATAGCAGCAGCAGCACAATATAGGTTGTGATCGCCACCACCAGCACGGCAATGGGAAAATCTGTGTAGAGCGAATCGACATAATCGATATTTGCTGCGCTCCCACCATCCACCAAAATGGAGGTGCCCGAACCAGGGTTGGTATTGCGAATCGTTTGTACGAGCGCCTCCGAACGCTGATCAACCATGCCATACTTACTCACCACCTGTATCAACGTGGTGTTGCCAGAGACAGAACCCTTTACCAGAGCGGCAAGGTAGGGATCGGCGATCTGTTGTGGATGCGCGTACAACAACTCGTATTGAGCAAGCGTAAAGCGTGGATCAGCACTGACCACACTATCGACCCGCCTGACGCGTGTATCGGCCTGAATGCGCTTGACATAACTATACAGGTTGCGCACGTTATTGGGAGCCAGGACAGCGCCTTTTGTTTGTACAGCGATGATAATCGGCGTCGTCTCCGGCCCATTAAAGCGCTGATTTAACATATCGTAAGCCGCACGAGAGGGAACGTACGTTGGTAAGATTGAGGCGTCGGGAGCCGAGAAGCGTACACCCAGGAAGGGGAGTCCAAAACTGATGAGCAGTAGTAAGACCGGCACAAAGATGCGTACCGGGTAGCGCATCACGATGTCTGAAAGCCGATACCAGAAGCCACGATACAATTCTGCCTCGCCCTCACGAGACGCGCGCGTCGATGATTTCCACAAACGCGGAACCCTGACAGGTAGTGCGTTGATGCGCACACCGATGATCGCCAGGGCGGCAGGTAAGAGCGTTATCGCGGCGAGAATAGCCAGCACCACCACCAGGATGCCCCCCAGGCCCACTGAATGCAGCATATTTATATGGAGGAAGGTCAAACCAAAGAGGCCGATAGACACGGTCAGGCCTGAAAAGGCCACCGCACGTCCGGCGGTGGCAATCGTTACGGCAACCGCCTCTTCCACATCCTTGCGCTTCACCAATTCTTCACGAAAGCGGCTGACGATGAAGAGCGAATAATCGACCCCCAGGCCCAGACCAAATAGCGTTGTGATATTGAGCACAAAGATAGATAACGGCGTTACATGCCCCAGGCCAAAAATCAGCGCTAACGCCACTACGACCGCGCAACCACCCACAAGAGCAGGAAGCACCGCCGCAATCACAGAGCGAAACACAAATAGGAGCGCGATAATCGCAAATGGGAAGGCCAACATTTCAGCACGACGCAGGTCGCTTTCGCTGACCGCTTGAATATCGGCGTAAAAAACGGGGCCACCGCCAACTTTGTAGTGCAGATCGGGCGTGGGCTGCAAGCGATGCTCCAACTCGGGTAAGAGCTTCGGGGCCGTATTCGCGTCGGATTTGAGCATGACGTTGACATATGCCGCGTGATTATCCGTAGAAATCTGGCGCGGATTGTCCGCGAACGTTTCGACCTGGGTCACTTCCGACCAATTTTTAAGCCCTGAGAGCACGTGTTGCGTCTGCTGAATAAATTGCGGATCGTAGGCGGTGTAACGTTGGCTCTCAAAAATAATTTGTACGATGTTTGTATTCAGATGCAGTTTCTGTGACAAAAGATTGATGGCGCGTTGCGATTGCGAATCTGGACTGGCAAAACCACCTGGCTGTAATACCTGACTCGCTTGTGGAGCAAAAGGTAAAGCAACGGCCACAGCCACCATCCACAAACCCACGATCAACCAGCGAAGGCGGGTGGCGATTTTGCCTAGATGGTAAAACATAGCCCAACCTTTCTCATCATGGCTCTTTACTCCGTTTAACATAGACAAGAAGGAAAACAGGCTTTCCCTCTATTTTCTCTGACGCTTACTCCTATGATAATAGGGTAAAGTGCTCATGCGCAAACGATCTCGACGCACGTGGCTCGATGGTGTATGATGCAGTTATCACGTTTCAGCATGCAGCACTATCATTTCCTGCCCGTTACCGACAAGCAGCGCGAGCAGTGTTCCTACCTGCCACATGTTCAGCGTCTTATGTCGCGCTGTGAAACTGGCGGTTGTACGTCCTTAACGTATTTAAGGAGTAGTAAAATTATGGCGAAATCATCGACTCTGAAAAAAGCCCAACCAGCGCAAGATCAGGATGCCTTCAAAGTGATTACGGTGAACCGCGAAGCTTACCATAATTACTTTGTCGAACGCACGGTAGAGGCTGGCATTGCCCTGGTTGGCACCGAAATCAAATCCATCCGTGACGGCCATGCTCAATTGCGCGGTTCCTACGCGATGGTACGCAAGGGCGAAATCTGGCTCGACAACGCCAATATCGCGCTGTACGAGCATGGGAATCGCTATAATCATGATCCTGTGCGCACGCGCAAGTTGCTTCTGCATAAGAAAGAGATTAAGCAGCTCACCGAAAAAGTGGCAACCAAAGGCTTAACCCTGGTACCACTCAAGTTGTACCTCAAAGGGGGGAAAGCGAAAGTGGAGTTGGGGTTGTGTCGCGGCAAAAAGCTCTATGACAAGCGTAATACGATTGCTGAGCGCGACGTCAAACGCAATATCGAGCGTATCGTGCGTGGACGCTAACGGGTAAAACGGACGAGGGCTGCGCAGCAAACATGTGTGCAGCCCTCGTCCGTTTACAGGTCGTATTGAGTGCGCTCGAAGCGTACGTTATGCGTGGACTGCGTGCGGCTGATCCACTGCAACCAGAGCAGCGAGCCCAAAGCAATCGCGGCAAGTATACACGTGAGGTAGATGAAACCATCGAAACCAAACTGGCGTACAAACAGGCCACCAAAGCCGTTGCCAACGATCTGCCCAACCCCCAGAAAAATCGAATACAACCCCATGACCAGGCCACGATCCTTAGCAGCGCTTTCAGATATATCAGCCAGGTACGCCAGGGCAGCGGGCGCAAAGCCAGTCTCCGCGAAGATGCCGACCAGCAGGAGCGGCAACCACACCCAGATTAGCCAGTGACCATGCAAACCAAGACGATTGATACCTTCCAAGGCCACACATGCAAGATACACACCCACAATCGAGGTGAACATCAGACGCGAACGCGAAACCTTATTGAGGAAAAATGCCCAAAAGAGCAGACATAATCCGAAGAAGAGCACGTACCCGCCCAGCACAAAGCTCACTCGCTGGCCCGCATCTGGTCCGCTTAAACTTCCCATCAAAAGTTGATGGGGATGAGCACTATGTAGCGGGTTGGAAAGCACGAACGTCATTTGCGAACTGAGCCAAACTCCTACCAGCGCGTTAATGCAAATCCAGGCTGGAATAAAAATAAACAGGCGAGGAGTGCCGAGAATACGCCAGTAACGTGCCGCAATGACCTTCCAATGCCCGTGATCCGCTACCCGCTGTACGACCGGGGATAAGAACATACACAACGCAACCAGGCAATAATTCGCCCCCAGTAGCAGAAACGCCCCACGACCCAGGTGTTGCCATGCTAAGCCACCCCCAATGGTACCAACAGCGATCCCACCACTCGTCACCAGTTCATAGAAGCTCATAATACGCATGCGATACGCCTGACTTTTCACCGTCAAATCAGCAAGGTAGCTCAATACCACAGGTGTCGTCATAGCGCTTGCCACGCCAGCCAACAGTTGTAAAGAAATCAAATACGGCAACGGATTATACGCAGGAGTCAACGTGAAAAGAGAGACTTGTAGCAAGCCAAGCATCGGTCCCACAATCAAGAAGCCGCGCCGCCCCCAACGATCACTGACCGCCCCGAAAAATGGAGACAGCACCAGTTCGGTAATATAGTAAGCGACCGGCAATAATCCAACTTGCACGCTTGTCACGGAATGAGAGGTATGCGAGGCTATACGCGCTAACAATAAACCCAGAACGACCGTAGTTGCTCCAGAATTAGCTCGCCACAGAAACGTACCAATAAGTAGTGGTGCCACAGAACTTCGACGCATCTTTTCCACAACTTATTCACTAAAGGGATCTTCGGTGTGTGCCACTTGTGCCCTACGCTGCCTACGAAACGTTACTACAGCAATGATTCCCCCCATCACAATGAGCACTACAGCAACTAACACCAGCACAAACAAGATAAGACGTAGCGTACTGCTCTGGGCCGCCAATACGAGGGAAATGATCATAAAAAATCTACTCTCCAAGGACTTTTTAGGACTTTCTTCGGTTGCTATTCGAGGAACCGAGAAACGTACAGTACTTATGACTGCATTAGACAATAAAAAGTAACAGATACGGTTATTTTCATCCGATTATGACCATTAATCCGGTTTTGCATTTTTTACTATCATCTTGCCGGATCCATACCTTTGACCTTACGTTATTGCTTGTGGGGCGCTTGCCGCGCCCCACGCACCTTCACAACACATTATGATTGGCAAACCGCCAGAGCTTCTTTCTCCCGTTCAACGCAACCAGCGCGTAGTACTTTTTCATACACTTCGTACAAATGAGCGCTATACATGCCAGTTTGCTCCTGCAAACGCGTCGTGCCATGCCAACTCTTGACATCAATTTTCAGGTCGAGCTTCAAACCACGCTGTTGCTGCGCCGTCGACGCTGGAACTTCAGCCATCTCGATCAGCAGTCGCCAGAACTGGCGCACGACCTGATAGCCCTCGCGCTCGTACAGGTGACGAGCAGCCTGGTTAGCATTGCTCGCGCTGGCACTCAACGCCACCTGCATATCCGCACTAACACGCGCTAGCATGCCACGTGCTCGCTCTTCAGTCAACCAGATCAAAAGTGTGCCAATGCCTCGACCACGATGGTCAGGGTGCACAGCCACCCGTGTGGTGATTTTCCCATCCTCACGAAATTGCACCTCCGCGTATCCAACTGCTGCGCCCGTCGTATGGACAATCAACCAGGCATCGGTATGTATGCAAAAACCCGGTGCTTGCCATAGCTTACGCACGTCCTCCTCATGTACCTCAGCATCTTTGCTACCAGTTTCATAGATATCGCACGCAATCAATAACGCTGTAACAGCCCCTACATCGCTCAATGTCGGC
>DATAYF010000312.1:0-8876 GCA_036272735.1 Ktedonobacteraceae bacterium | reverse complement strand
CACAGACGCGATTGACGGCTTGATAGGCCCTGGTTGCCAGCGTTTGAGCCATCGTGCTCTCGATGTGGTCGGCGATCCACGAGACACGAGCACGTTTCGCATGCTCGTGCAGCTCGTACTCAGAGAAGTGGTACTTCTTGCGTAGGGCAGAGAAGGCTTGTGCGCGTTCCGGCTTGTGCGAGCGAGGGATAGCCCTTGCCATGCGCCACTCTGGATCGTGGCGCATGCATCTGAGTCGCTTGTTGCACTCAGAAAGCAGAGCGTTATACAGACACCGAGCAGCTTCCAGGTGCGCACGCAAATGGCCCTCCTGGCTCCAATCGATCTGGAGGGGCAATTCTATGAGAAAGGTCGGTGTCTTCGCTCGCTTCATAGGAGTGTTTGCTCTGCCTTTCGATAGAAAGTACGTTCTAACAGCTCGATGGGTTAAGCGTATCATCGTATGACAACACGTGCAATAGGATAATAGTACTGCATTATGGGGAGGGTGGAGGGGATGAGAGCTATGCCCCTCATCTCAATCCTCTCTAAATAAGGAAGGCCCATTCATCCCCCGCATAAATGACGGGGCTTTCTTGGCCGTTTACTGTAATTGTGCTGAATAGCACGAAACCATCGTAACTACATAGAAGGATGTGTCTGTAGTTACGATGGTTTCGTGCTATCCTCTCACGAAAAATTTACTCGGGTTGGCTCATCTGGCTGAAATCTTCGGGACTGGCTGGGTAGCGCGTGAGACCAGCGCCGGGGCCGAGTTCCTCGGGTGGCAGCGTGAGACGAGTGGCTTTGTGATGGAGCGCCACGTAGATCAGGTCGGTGGCCGCATCCAGGTCGAGCACATCGGTATTGATGGTCAGGTCGTAGAGGTGGGCATCGGCCGGTTCGTGGTTGTAGTTGGCTTGAAGATAACGCTGGCGGTCGTGATCCTTGGTGCTGATGCGCTTGCGAGCCGTGCCCTCATCCACACCTTCGCGGCGCATGATGTAGGGTACACGCTGCTCTGTCGATGCCACGATGCGAGCATGCAACACGTCCCGCCGCTCTCGTAGTGCAACCTGCGAACCACGCCCAACGATAACAACATGGCCTTCACGAATTGCAGCAGCGAGAATTCGTCGCATAGCTGCATGATAGTCTTGCATGTTGGTAAAAGCTTCTTCGGGCGCGTTAGCATAGAGGGATGGTTCCATTCCCTGTACCGTGCGGAGGAAGCTGGCAAGCACACCCTCGGTACGTTCGTCATGCGCCTCTGCCTCTTCTTCACTGACTCCCAGATCTTGCGCCATGCGGATAACGGCTTCGTGGTCGACCAGGTGCCAACCCAGGCGTCGAGCGAGACGACTCGCAATCTCACCACCGCCGCTTCCATACTCACGGGAAATCGTCACTGCACGCATCCTGTTCAGGGCTTTCGCTTCATCGCTTCTCGTATTATCCATAAAACTTGCTCCCAAATGTGCCTACACTCTATCCGAAAACCTGAGCGTATCGCGCTAGCTACAACAGTGGCGTTGGTTTTCGCAATAAGAGCTTCGTCAACAGCAACTCGCTGTTCCGTATATCTATTCCTCTCCATATTGTAACAGATAGCGAGAACAGCCGTGCTGGCTGCTCCCACTTTGCCTCAGCGTGTCACGTTCACCTATCTGTCGTTCGTGCTTTTAATGGCGAGGACGGGAAAATAAACGAACAAGGTGGAATGGATGAAACATACGCGAACAATGGGGCGACGTACAGGCGTCGGGACATTATGTACATGGATTGTCGAAGTGGGTCGGCTGTGTACGCAACCATTGTCTGCACCACGTGCACTACCACAGTCTGAGGCCAGGCAGAAGGGTCATTTTTCCCGCTGGTGGCCCGGTGTGATACTCCTACTAATGCTCGGCGCGTACTTTGTCACCGACGCGGCATTACCGCTGCGGGGACTATACTTCTATCAGGCCATACCGATCACAAAGTTCGAGGACTGGCTACTCTGGCCGACACGCTGGTTATTCCCGCAAGAAGCAATCATCTGGTCACAACATTTTATAGGAGCAATTCCAGCGACGCCCAACGTCGCCATGCATGAAACATGGCTCCTGTTTGCTTGCTTCATACTCCTCTTCGCGTTCTACCTGCTGGCGCTGCGCGTGCTCCCACGCCACATACACCTGCGCTACCTGCTGTGGTCAACGACTCTACTCGGCCTCCTATGCGCGTTCAATGCGGCGGTCATGTCGCAGGATGTTTTTTCTTACATCATCTACGCACGTATGGGTATAGTCTACCAGTTGAACCCGCTGACGACGCTGCCGAGCACGATTGCGCACGACCCCGTGTACCCCTTCGTTTACTGGGACAATCAGCCCTCAGCGTATGGGCCAACCTGGATAGTGATTACCTACGGCTTGCAATGGCTGGCCTCATCGTGGAAAGGTGGCAGTCTGCTTACAGCGGTTTTGGCGCTACGCTTATTCGGGTTGGCGATGCACCTGACTTCAACGTGGCTCATCTGGTTACTCAGCGGTTCGCTACAGCAGGCTAGCGGACGGATTGCACCGTACAAACGCGTGCTGGCTACGCTCGCGTTCGCCTGGAATCCGCTGCTGCTCATCGAAGCAGTGCTCAACGTACATAACGACGCCGCTATCCTGGTGCTCGTCCTACTGGCGATCTGGTACGTGCAGACACGTCCGGGACATACAAACCTGGCATGGATAGCGGCAATCATGCTGGCACTGGCGGCGTGTTTGAAGATCACCATGCTAGTGCTGTTTCCCGGTCTGTTAATCTTTTTGTGGGTGCAGCGACCGCGCCGTTTCCAACCTATCGTCTGGTCGCTACTGGCCTATGTAGGAACGTTGGTTCTGCTCTACGCGCCATTTTGGGACCATGGGGCGGCGCTGCATGTGTTTCGTGTCAATCCGGGGATGACACGCGACATCAACGGCCCCTACGAGTTTCTGACGCACCTGTACGAAAGCCTGCGGGGGCAACGCTTTTTGTATCCCGGTCCCGACCTGGGCAGCACACTCGAACAGGCCAGCCATAGCGGGGCCATGGTGCTCTACGTGCTGATCTACGCGGTAGTAAGCTGGCGTTTCCTGCGCACACGCCAACCCAACGCACTTTTCCCGTTCATCAACTGGCTGGCGGCCATCTGGCTGCTCTATTGTCTGATCGGTTCGCCCTGGCTGTGGCCGTGGTACTTCATTACCTTTTTGGGACTATTCGCGCTCATCGAGGCTACGGACGCCTACGCACCATCACTCACTCGCCTGTTTCGCCTGCCCCTGGTTGTACGTCTACTCTCATTCGCGCTGCTGGGCCTCTACGCCTTCGAGACGTGGGGGCCGCACATGAAGTACATCGCGGGCCTCTATTCTATGGAATGGATGTACGTACGCGGCCTCTGGCTCTGCGTGGTTCCGCTGCTGGCGCTGCGTGTGACCACATTGCAGATCAAGCGCGGCATCGAACAGGCGAAACGCTGGATGATGGTGCGCAAGGATGCGGTGTGAGAACATTCGGAACTGCCATTGATAGCTATTACCCCATGATATAATGACAAAACCCCATAGAAGCACATGTTCCCAGCTTCCCATCGTTCATGCTAATCGTCCATACCTCGTATCTTCCAACAAAAACACACGTTCTTTCTACGAGACTGTACAAAAAGGAGCCTGCCTCATGCCTACACCCGTTACATGCTCAAATGTGAGCCAGAATTCCGCAACCATCTCTCTTTTACGCCGTCTCTTCGGGTTATTTCGTCCCTATTGGCATCTCAGCCTGCAAGCGTTACTCGCCATCTTCGCAATCGATCTCTTTGATGTTGCCAGCCCCAAAGTTCTTGAAAGACTGATCGACCAGGCCATTCCCCAAAGAGATATATTGCTGCTTACGCTCCTCGCTTTCCTGCTCTTTGCTATTCCGGTGCTCAGTGGCATCGTTGGCATCGCCAAATCATATCTAGATGTTGCTCTGAGTCAGCACATGATGCACGATTTGCGTGTCGGAATCTATGATCGTCTGCAACAGGTCTCGTTGCGATTCTACACGAGCCAGCGTACTGGCGAAATCATCTCCCGACTCACAAACGACATCAACGGAGTAGAGGATATTGTGAAGAATACCATAAGTCAGATGGTCAGCAACATTATCAAAATTGCCCTCGTACTGGTGTTGATGTTCAGCATGAGTATCCCACTTACCCTCCTCTGCCTGGTACTTGTGCCCTTCTTCCTCTTCCTGAGCCGCTCTGTTGGTAGTTCTTTTCGTACAACTAGCGCGCTTCGACAGGAACTGCTGGCCGAGGTCTCAGCCCACCTGGAACAGACCCTCACGATCAGCGGAGCACTGTTGATCAAGAGCTTCGGTCGCCAGCAAGATGAACGCACCCATTTGACACACGCAAGCAAGCAATTAGTCAGAGTACAGATTCGTCAGACGATGCGCGGACGCTGGTTCATGCTCATGCTACATCTCTTCTTCTCTGCGGTTCCTGCATGTATCTACTACCTGGGAGGACGTCAAGTAATCGGAGGAACTGTGCAATTGGGACAACTTGTCGCGTTCATAGCACTCCAGGCAATCCTTTTTCCGGCCTTTCGTTCACTCCTTGATATCCACGTGAGCTTGCAAACAGCACTGGCTCTTTTTGAGCGCCTCTTTGCCTACCTTGATCTACCCCTTGAGATTAATGAAGAGTCTGGTGCAGTGGAACTCTCAGAAGTGCAGGGTCATATCCGCTTCCGTCATGTCTCCTTTTCCTATCACCCAGGTCGGCCCGTTCTATGTGATATCGACGTTGAAATACAACCAGGTCAGCTTGTGGCCTTGGTAGGACCCAGCGGAGCGGGCAAAACGACCACGACGTACCTCTTGCCTCGGCTCTACGATGTTGAGGAAGGTGCAGTAGAGATCGATGGTCACGATGTGCGTTCGCTCGCATTGGCAAGCCTGGCACATCATATTGGGATAGTGCCACAAGAGACCTACCTGCTTCACACGACGGTACGCGAGAATATCCTCTATGGTCATCCAGAGGCAACAGAAGAAGAAATGGTCACGGCAGCACAAGCAGCCTGCATTCACGAACGCATTTTAGAACTGCCACAAGGTTATGATACCGTGGTTGGTCCCAGGGGATATCTTCTCTCCGGGGGTGAGAAGCAACGCATTGCCATCGCACGGGTTCTGTTGAAAAATCCACGCATCTTGATTCTCGACGAAGCCACCAGTTCGCTTGATACGCATGCTGAACGCCTGATTCAGACCGCACTCGCTCGTTTACAACGGAGTCGTACGACAATCGCGATTGCTCATCGTCTCTCAACGGTGCTGGCTGCGGATCAGATCCTGGTATTGGACCAAGGACGGATCGTTGAGCGGGGAACGCATACGGATCTAATAAGCTTGGGAGGACTCTACGCCTATCTCTACAAGGAGCAAGTTCGATAAGCAGTCTTCCAAATAAAAGCACAGGAAGGTGGTAGACGATCCCACAGTGGTGTTCAGAAATCTTGAGTTATGTCATGGCAAAGATGCGAGCAACTTTAAGAATCTGCTGCATTCTATTATTCGCTGCTGTGAATAACGGAATGCAGCACCACCGAAAGTTTCGAGTGCTGAGACTCCCTGCGGCTAAAAGCCGCGGGGTGCTCCCGTCGTTCCAACGCTTCCTCATCTTGCGAGAGGCTCTTGTCGGAAACCGAGAGCATTTCAAGCCGACCAACTCGAACGGGAGAGGACAGGACCGTGAGGAGTGCCAGAAGGCCTCCCCAGCCAGCTGGTTGCTCCTCTTCGTTGCGACGTGCGCCCGCCTCCAGGCGACACCAACGAAGAGAACAGAGAGGTTCTCCTGCCATGCGTGTTTTCACCGTATGGACGTATGGAGCCTTGTTAGAACAAAGGTACCATACACAACTCTTCCTGTCACGTGTTTTCTGCGCCTGCCGGCGGCGCGGCTTCCATCCCCCTGCATGAATGCAGGGGCCTTCCGCCGCGAGTGGTAAGGGCATCACGTATCCTGATCTACAACAAAAATCCATACTTGCCTGCTATTGGTCCGATGAAGCTGCACGGTCCAATGTTGGGCGACCCGTGATGCCGATAGCCAGCAGAACGGCCTCAATGATGGCGATGGTAATCACCAGCGCTCGTGGCAGCCGGATACCGAACAGGCGATCAAGCGAGAAACGTCCGGGTCCTGTAAGTGCAAGCGCGAGTGCGGTTGCCATATAGGTTACAGACAACTCGGCTCCCCCCTTGCTTGCCCAGATGGGTTTGCCCCAGTGGGCTTTGGACGCTGCCATAATCATTGCCCCCATCATCCCAAGGGAGCCAAGAGGATGGAGGAAGCCAGATGCAGTGAGCACTCCACCACCAAACTCCGACGCAGATGCACCAATTGCCCAGAACATTCCAGGCTTCAAATTCATCGACTCAAGCACATCAGCTGTTCCCTTCAACCCAGAGCCTCCGAACCAACCTAAGAGCTTTTGTGAGCCGTGACCAGCTAACAACCCACCCATCGTCAGCCGCAAGATCAAAAGCCCCGTATCTCTCCTTATGCTCGCTTTTTTCCTTGCTTCTCGCCTTGCCTTGAAGGTAGTCATCTCTTTAAAGGCATCCGGTAGTGCTCGTTTTCCCTTTATATCGATTTTCATTGTCAATGCTCCTTACTCCTTTGGCCAGATGCATCATCACAGCCTGAAACGGTGAGGAGCGAAAAAACGTTTCATACCCTATGCTTAGTCTCGTTTTTCACGAAAAGCAGGGTTCAATCTTTCGGCTTATCACTATGGCTATTACTCATTTAGGCTATAAGAAGAAGACGCGATATCGACATGCGCCCCATAGTCGCCAGAACACGGCCCACGGGGGTATAAGCAACGAAGTAATCAGCACTTCCGTGACGTGGGCAGGCTTGCGCGACGTTTTATGCAAGCGTTGCAGACAGTAGCGCACGCTCATATAGCACCAGGCAAAAAATGCCAGAATGGTGAGCAACCAGATCTGGAGGAGTAACGAGAGCAGCAAAATAAGCAGGCTACCGGTAATGGCATAATATTGCCAGGGGGGCACAGACTGGATATAGCGCCGATAGAGTTGGGGATACTTCTTATACAGCAAGGCCTCGAAACGGTAGCGGGGTTGCAGCGCGAGACTGATGCCCCAGCGCGCCGGTCGTATCGGGTGCATGACGGTCGCGGTCGGTTCATAAATGGCGATACCATCCCGTTCGACCAGCGTAAAAAACAGGTCGCTATCTTCGCACCAGGCGGCAGTAAAGCGTTCGTCGAAGCCGCCCGTACGTTCCAGCGCGCCGCGCCGGTAGAAGCAATTAGCGGCGGCGAACTCGCTGCGATTGATGGTGGCAGCGGTTTTTTCGTAGTCAGTAGCTAGTGGCTTCAATGGCACGACGATGCGTCCACCCACCACGTCGACCTCGTGCGTAAACGTGGCGAGGCCGTTGCGCAACCAGCTCATTTCTGGGATACAGTCGTCGTCGGTAAAAGCAATAATTTCAGCACGCGCCGCCCGCCAGCCATGATTGCGCGCCGCCGCCGGACTCACCCGCGCGGCAGTTAGGGGGAGATAGCGGATGGTCCGCCCATATGCCTGCTGCTCTTGCGCATATTGCTGCACCTGCTGGCGCACCTCAGTACTCGCATCAGCATCCACCACGATGATCTCGTATTCTTCAGGAGCAAAGCTGAGTGTGCACAGGGCTTTCAAGCAGCGTTCGAGATAGCCTGGGCGCTGGTACGTTGGCACAACCACGGAAACACGCAAGCTCAATTCGCTCTTCCTCCTACCAATGGCTAGGCAAGCAAAACCAATGCTACCTCCATTGTACAACGAACGGGGGAAGATACAATATTAGCCAATACATAAAGGAACAGTAATGGTTTCGCGAAACCATCACTGTTCCTTTATGTATTGGCTTTACTGGTGGTTGGGGGTGGGATCATCGTTGCAATCCATGCATGACTCATTCATCAGTTCTCAAGCAAATATCATTGGATCGTTTTTGTACTCCGTGAAAAAAACGCAGGATTTATTCAGCAGCGACAAGAGCTAGTAATTGGTCTTTGTACGCTCCCACGCTCTGCAAAAGGGGGAAACGATCCTCTTCGATGGCCGTCAGCAGGGCATCGAATTCGCGCCAGGCCAGCTCGTACTCCGCGTCCGAAACCTTGCCCCCGCGCAGGGCCTCATCTAGTTCGTTCACGTCCAGAAGTTCCATTTCACCACTGGGCAAACGCGTGATGTCCAGGTACAGGTCTTCGTACCACACCATCCCCTGCCCATCAACATAATGTTGCTTGCATACATCGATGTACCACTGCACCACCTTGCCATGTGCATCAAAGGCGGTGGTAATGGCATGGTGTGCACCGCGTGGAAATTGTTGCAACCAGCAATAGCCATTATCGACCAGGCACACATCTCGTCCGCCACAGTTTATCCACAGCGGCTCGCTAACCCTATCCATACAAAGCAGGCAAGCATGACCATGAAAGGTCTCATCCTCGATGGCGGCCAACGCGAAACGCCGCTGCACGATGCGCTGCCAATCCGTCCTATCCGCCCGTTTTATTTTCATAAATTGCTCTTTATATATTCAACCAATGAATAAGTTCACCAATAGTATACATCAAACAGACAGACAAAAATAGCAGGTGTTTTAAGGGCAATAGATAGAGAAGCCTGTATGTGTCCCGGACACATACAGGCTTCTCTATCTATTGCCCTTAAAGTTTATTCGCCCAGAATTACCCACTCATTGTAGGCCGCTCACCACAGAGAGCTTTACGCATCCTACTTACACTGATGTGAATTGTGGTGTCGTCGCTTCAAGTATGCTGCGGCGGGTCAACGAT
>DATAYF010000311.1:0-6461 GCA_036272735.1 Ktedonobacteraceae bacterium | reverse complement strand
TCCGCAGCGTATTACCGGTACGCAAGCTGCTCACGTGGTTGATATTCTTACGGCTATCCAAACCTCTTTCAAAGAAGGGCATCCCGTCGAAATCAATTCCGAGTTTGTTCAGCCTGAACCAATGGACTGGGCAAAGTAAGTCCGGGCGTTCCGGCACAACGAGGGTCGTTCCTTGGAACGCGAGGGAGCCGATCAGCGGATGATTGATTTCGTTCTGATCGTGACACGTGAGGAGAATGTCATGCTCAGACCACCAAGCGCGAAATTCGGGACTCGCTTGGTGCAAATCCGTAATCAGCTCCCCAAACCAGGTCTCATTGGCATAGCGGTCACTCCTTGCGCGCAAGAGCGCGATGCTTCGCCGTGCCGCCTGTTCCCAGTGTACAAGGCGTTCTCGTTGCGAGGGATCCATAAAGGTGGACCAGACTGCGTTGCGATTTCGCTCAGAGCGACTGGAGAAATCGCCAAAAACGCGATTGCCACTTTCATTCCACGCGATCACATTCAAATGTCGATCGACGAGAAGTGCTGGGTAGATGCCCCATCCATCGAGAATGGCTTGATAGGCTGCGGGATGCTCCCCGATCTCATTGCTTTGCTCATCTGGGAGCGGAAGCGGACCTCGCGCCAGAAGAAACAGATGGCTGTGCTCTTGCTCATTCAATTGCAAGACATCTGCAAGGCGGGAAAGGATTTGATCGGAGACATTAATATCCCTACCTTGTTCGAGCCATGTGTACCAGGAAACGCCCACGCCAACCAGTTGAGCGAGTTCTTCTCGTCTGAGTCCGGGCTTTCGACGCCTGGAATAGGCTGGGAGATCAAACTGCTCTGGACGCAGACGGGCACGACGGGTTTTCAAAAAATCGGCAAGTTGTGTGCGGTGCTTTCCTGTTTCTCTCATCTCTTTTTTCTTGCTCTCTTGTCGTCTTTCGGTGTCTGAAACTGTTACTCCTACACCTATGTTCAGCACACTCCTGTTGTAAACAGGAGTGCTGTTCCATAATAGCACCAGTCAGACTGCATGGTCTAGCTTCCCCTCGATGTCCCAGGCGCATGAACTGTCTGGTGAAGAGGGCAGAGACCCAACTACATACAAAAGATTCCTCTCCCCAGAGAGTGTTCAGGAGAAACAGATGAGTTCAATACAAGCAATTGTCGTCGATCCTCAGGTCGCCGGACGCCTGGCGATACGCAACGTTGAGCGTCCAATTCCCACCTCATCAGAGGCGCTGGTTCGGGTGCATGCTATCTCGCTCAACGTGGGCGACATCTACAGAATATCGCTAGCGGAATCCGGGGGACAACTGGGATGGGATTTGGCGGGGATTGTCGAGCAAGCCGCCGCTGACGGATCAGGGCCAAAGAGTGGCACCAGAGTAGTGGGACTCCTTGTTGCTCCTCGTTTTGGGGCCGGGGCACAACTCGTCGCTGTTCCGACGAAAGACCTTGCGGAGATCCCAAACGAGGTCTCCTTTGCCCAGGCTGCGGCTCTCCCAACCGCAGGACTGACAGCTCTTTACGCGCTGGAGAGAGGTGAATCTCTGCTTAGTCGTAACATTCTGGTCACTGGAGCTTCTGGTGGTATTGGTCACTTTGCGTGTCAACTGGCTCAACTGGCAGGAGCGCATGTCGTTGGAGCAGTACGGCGGGAGGAGAATGTAGCGAGCGTAAAAGCACTAGGAGTTCACCAGGTGGTGATGGGAGAAGGTCTCTCTGTAGCACAACAGTTTGGCCCCTACGATCTTATTATCGACGTGCTAGGAGGAAAGGCGTTAGCAACGGCATTGAGTGGCCTTCTCGTCCCTGGAGGTCTTTGTGTCAGCCTGGGAATCATGGATGGTCTTGAAGTGACGCTGAATCTTGGCGAGATTTTCATGCGGGCAGGCAACATCAATCTATCCACGCTGGTCTTGCCTGTTGAACTGGAAAGCAGAGCTGGAACAGAAGGACTCACACGCCTGGCACGCCTGGTGGCTGAAGAGCGCTTACATCCGCTGATTGGCGTGGAGGCTCCCTGGACAGAGATCACCGAGATTGTCCAGCAATTCCAGAATCGTTGCATTCTTGGGAAGGCAGTCTTGTACATCTCGTAGGAGAGCGTCCATCATGTGAGGTGTCCGTCGTTTTGCGCCTGTGCCATGCGCATGGCGAGCACCTCACTGATGCCTCAACCTGCTGACCAATGCTCCCCATCGCATCATCCTAGAGCGTGTCCAGGAAGCCTCTAGGAGCCGATTGACAGAGTCACCAGAGAAAGATGGGAACACGCTGATAGAATAAGAGCGAAAGAGGAGGAAAGGGCATCTATTCAGAAAAGGTTGGGACGCTCATGGAACTGTATCCTTCTGATCAAACTTCTGAGGAATGGGCCATTCTTGAACCGCTCATCCCGCCTGAAAAGCCAGGGGGCAGACCACGACAGGTCGATATGAGAGCCGTTCTTAATGGGATCTTTTCTGTGCTGCGTGCTGGCTGCGCTTGGCGCATGATCCCACGTGAATATCCACCCAAATCCACCGTGCATGCGTATTTTGCTCAATTTCGCGATGAGGGGGTGTGGGAACAGATCATGACCACCTTGCGGGAACGCTGCCGTGTGGAGGCGGGACGCCAAGCCACTCCCTTGGCTGGCGTTATCGATAGTCAAAAGGTCAAGGGTCACTGATCGGGGCGGGTCTCATGGCTATGATGGCGGGAAGAAACTCTCGGGCCGCAAGAGGCACGCTCTGGTTGATACGACAGGACTGTTGCTCAAAGTGGTGGTGCATGAGGCCAATATCCAGGATCGAGAGGGCGTCCAACTGCTACTCGAGCCGATCAAAGGCCTATTTTCCCGCCTAGAAAAAGTGTGGGTGGATCAGGCGTACACCGGGAAGGGACGGACGTGGATCAAAGAGCAGATGGGATGGGAGGTTGAGATCGCTCGTCATGCTTGGTCAGGCCTTCGTGGGATCTGGGCGCCCAAAGATGCGGTCATCAATTGGGACGAGATCATTCCACCGGGCTTTCACGTGCTCCCCCGCAGATGGGTCGTGGAGCGAACTTTTGCTTGGATGGGGCGGTACCGGCGGATGAGTAAGGACTATGAGTACTTGACGAGGAGCAGTGAAAGTATGGTGCAGCTCACCATGATTCGTCTGATGATCAGAAGACTTGCTGGGGCCACTGAAACCACCAGAGAGAACGCTCAAAGGCGTCCGGCCGCTTGAGGAGACCTTCCTGGACACGCTCTATGAGTCTTCTCTCACCTCAAACTGTCCCTGCGGAAAGAAGACTCTTTTTGGGGTGGTGTTTGTTATTTTGGATGCTGAAAGAAAGAAGATGGCATCATGGCAAGACCCCGTCACGCTTCAGGCACCATCCCTATCCAGACCTTCGAGCCTCTTTCAACTATGTGCCTTATGTGTGGCAACCCTGCTCATATTGCCTATCACGCGCAACGCATGCTGAGCACCCTCACTGGGCAGCATCGTCTTCATCTGGTGGTGCGTCGATGTACCTCTCCAACATGTCCACGCTATCATCAGCCTTATCGGCCAGAGGCTGAAGGCGCATGGGCGTTACCACACGGAGAATATGGACTGGATGTGATCGCGTTAGTCGGGTTCCTACGATACCGGCAGCATCAAAGCCTGCCAGAAATCCATCGCAGTTTGCGTGAACAGGGACTCTCGATTGGCGCACGGACCGTCCTCAATCTCCTTGCACGGTATGAAGAGTTGGTGACTATGCACATCACCGATCGAGAACGACTACTATCGCTTGTGCAGAAGCAGAAACATCTCATCCTGGCAGTGGATGGGTTACGTCCAGATGTCGGCCACGAAGTGCTCTGGGTTGTGCGAGATTGTGCCGCAGGTGAAATTCTGCTTGCCCTGCCGCTACTGAGCGAACGTGAGGCCGACCTGGTAACGCTGCTCAATGAAGTGCAGCATGCGCTCCCTGTTCCCGTTCATGGGGTTATTTCGGATGGACAGCATTCGATTCGCAACGCTGTCACCACTGCGTTTCCAGGCATTCCTCATCAGTTGTGTCACTTTCATTATCTGCGTGAAGCGGCAAAACCAGTCTATGAGGCGGATCGTCATGCCAAGAAAGAGTTGAAAAAGCAGGTGCGTGGCATTCGCCCGATTGAACGGGAAGTCGAGCAACAAGAAAATGAGGATGCAACCATTACGCGGGAATACTGTCTTGCGGTTCGTCGTGCTTTGACCGATGATGCGCATCCTCCCCTTTCTACCCCTGGCCTCAAATTGTACAAGCGACCTTCTCTCATCGTAGCCTCTCTGGAGCGGGTCGCTCAAAAAGGGGGCTTCTCTCTCCGCTTGACAAGCTGTACCGGCTGCTCACAAAAGGAGTAGCAGCGACAGAACATTTATGGCCTGATGTCCAGGTAGGCTATGCTTTTGTTCATTGAGCTGCTCATATCTTGACAAACGCGGACCATTTTTCCTCAAAAGAACTACAAAGACGGTATGAGAGACTGCTTGAAGAGATGCAAGACAATGCCTTTTTGACTACCCCACTCCACGAGATGACTGCCACCTTCCTCAAAGTGACAAGAAGCTATTGGCCCGGGCTCTTTTATTGCTATGATGTGGTTGATCTTCCACGCACCAACAATGACTTGGAACACGCCTTTGGCTCCGCGCGCGACCATGAACGACGTGCAACGGGCCGCAAACAAGCCTCGCCGGGTCTTGTTGTACGCGGTTCAGTGCGTATCGTTGCGGCAGTCGCTACCCAAAACTCTCACTTCAGCGGTGCTGATTTGGCCCCTCGCAACCTTGCAGATTGGCAAACGCTGCGAAAGCAGGTTGAACGTCGGCATGAAGCTCGACATGAACAACATCGCTTTCGTAAAGATCCAGAACACTACTTACGTGCTCTGGAGGAGCAAATCTCCCAGAGAAAAATGCCATCCTAGAAAAAAACGGGCCAGCGCGCGCTGGCCCGTTTTTTTCTGGTTCATAATTGTTACAAATTTCTGGCGAATGAGCCGAGTACTTTGCAGAAAGTCGTGTGTGCCGCGAGGTCAGCGAGCGCACTACGAACCGTGGGGTCTTCGCGGTGCCCTTCGAAGTCGAGGTAGAAGACGTACTCCCAGGGGCGTTGGCGCGATGGACGCGATTCTAACTTGAGTAAATTGATGCCGCGTGTAGCCAGGCCACCCAGGCATTGGTAGAGTGCGCTGGGTTGGTGGGCGGTTGCCATCACCAACATAGTTTTGGCTGAGCCTTCGCGGCGCGGTGCGGGCGCTCTGCTCAGGACAATAAAGCGCGTATAGTTATCTTTGATCGTCTGGATGCCACGAGCCAGGATATCTAGTTGGTAAAGCTCAGCAGCACCGACGGCGGCGACGGCGGCGACCCCCTCCAAATGTTCCTCGCGGATCATTTTTGCGCTTCCGGCGGTGTCGTAGGTGGCAACAATCTCTACGCCCAATTCACGCAAATAGACATCGCTCTGGGCCAGAGCCTGGGGATGAGAAATGACCCGTTGAATATCACCAAGCTTTTGGCCGGGCAAACAGAGCAGGCAATGGCTGACCGGATACCCGATTTCACCGGCCACGAAAAGATCGTGCTGGCGCAATAAATCATAGACGTCGTTGATACTGCCCGCCTGGGAATTTTCCACAGGAACCAGGCCGTGATCGACCTCGCCAGCGGCAACCGCGTGGAAGACATCGGCAAAGCTGCGATAGGGAACCGGTTGTGGTTTCGTTGCATCGAGTGCGCCAAAATATGTGAGAACGGCCTCATCGCCAAATGCTCCACGCTCACCCTGGAAGGCAACGGTGCGCGCCGGTACATTTGATTGAGACTCGTTGGTAGATGCTGGTTGTGTCTCGGATACCATTACAAGGACTCCTCTTCATAAGTGCTTGTGCCGATTGTGCCAGCTTATGAGCGGGTTGTCAAGGTATGCAACACGCCAAAAAGAAACAGGCCCCCGGAAATTTCCATTTGTGGGGGGCTTGTGTTTCGTATATATTTTGTGCTGACAATGTGCCAGCGGCTCAGCTTATTGAATCGCGTAGTGCTCTTTGTGATAGTACGTCATGCCTTTGCCCATCACCTTTACAGGGTAGAGTTCGGCCAGCGTAATTTTTTCACCGCACTTTGAGCAGACGCGGTCGGTAAGATGGTTAAGCGCCTCGCCACGGTTAGCCAGTGAGGCACGGGCCGTTTTTGAAAGTTCACCCTTTTTAGCCATTGAATAGTGTCCCCTTTCACCTAGAGATTATGTAGTGCTTTAGAGTTGTTTCCTCGTATTATATGAACATATCGTGCCCATATTTTGTTCCCCCAGTATATCATAGGTTGTGAGGGGATACAATAATTCTCCGGCAAAGAAAATGGTTGAGGTTTGGTGGGCTGGAAGTCCACCAAACCTCAACCATTTTCTTTGTGAGCACCAGAGGCGCTCTATACTAGATGAGTTTCCAGCCGGAG
>DATAYF010000310.1:0-7946 GCA_036272735.1 Ktedonobacteraceae bacterium | reverse complement strand
ACCCCTTCCACGAGGTTATCGACCTGGTTATGCGACGACTCCCTTTCCATATATTCGATAACAGGCTTGATTTCATCGTGTACCTCGTGGCGCGGTGTGCGAATATCAAGCTTTACCATTCGCGGCGGAAGGCCCCTGCATTCATGCAGGGGGATGGAAGCCGCGCCGCCGGCAGGCGGAGAAAACACTTGACTTTAGCTATTTCCTCTCCTCTATTGAAAACGCTTATCATAAGAGAAACGTAGCTCTACCAATCTATGCTATCTGGAAAGCGCTGCAGAAGGAGGAGGGCAAGGGCTTGACCAACTGTATCACTTTGCCCACGAATTGCGCAACAAGGTGTGACCAGTAGTGAATGGCATAAAAATATACCCCCTTGAAGAGAAAGAACAGAATCACTCTCAACAAGGAGGTAGCTATGATCTCGTTTTGCCTGTGGTCTCTTCAAATTGTACCCGGCGAGACTGCAGGCAAAAGTTGAAGAACGGGGCTACCGATACGCTCCGGTTTTCACGGTTTTCGCTTGTGCAGGTCTGCGTTGCTCTGTTTCTCCCTCTTCCTCAGGCTGAGGAGAAACTGGTTCCAAAGAAACCGCAGGGAACCAGAGCATGAGCAAGAGACCGAGCAGGGCCATGAGCAACATCGTCACAAAAACCCAGAACAGGCTCTGAGAGAAGGCTTGCCTGAGCTGTTCCAACAATGTAGCTGGCAGCATAGCACGTATGCTGGGAGTGAGCAGAGTATTCACCGGCGATGTTCCTTCTGGTAACACATGTGCAGAAGAGGAGAAATGGGCTACAATGGGCGTGAAGCGTTGCTGCATCTGCCCATTTAAGATCGCCCCCATGATGGCAACGCCTACTGTTCCCCCGATCATCCTTACAAATTGGGTTGACGCGGTTGCCACGCCTACGATCTCCTTGCGGGCCGTGCGCTGGACCGCAAGGGTATACACGACGCTGACCAGACCAAAACCGATGCCAAGCGGAACTAAAGCGAGTGCGAGAACAGCAAAGCTTGTCTGCTCGCGGAAAAGCACTGTTGTGGCAGCTCCTCCTATCACCATGAAGAGTGCTCCGGTTCGCACGACAAAGCGATAGCTAAAGTATCTCAAGATCAGCGAGGCCAGCATAGAGATAATGGACCAGCTCAACAGGGTCGGAATAAGGACAAAGCCCGCAAGCGTGGCATCTCCACCCTGCACTACCTGGACAAAGAGTGGGATATAGGTGCTCAGACCATAGAGAAGACACCCCAGCAGAAAACAGCCGCTATTTGAGATGGCAATGGTGCGCTGCGTGAAGATCTCAAACGGTAGAATGGGTTCGTCTGCACGTTTCTCAATCGGGAAAAAGATAATAGCCAGGATGACTGCAGCAAGCAATAGAGCAAGGCTGGGCAGAGATATCCAGGCCCAGGCGGTTCCGCCTTGTAGTATGAAGAAGAGAAACGTTACTATTGCTCCTGTAATCACGACGGTTCCCCAAAAGTCCAGGTGATGTCTCTGGCGCGCAAAACGCTCTTTGAAAAAAATGGCGAGCAGAAGCATGGCGGGCAAACCGATCGGGAGATTGAGGTAGAAGATCCACGACCAGGAGAGATGATCAACGATCAAGCCGCCCAGCAATGGACCCGTGACACTTGAGACGCCCCACAGCACTCCCACGCCTCCGATCAGTCTCGCATTCTCTTGCGCAGAGGCAGACAGATCAGCGAGAATGGTCAAGACAAGTGGCTGAATTGCTCCTGCCCCCAGCCCTTGCAATCCACGAAAGAAAACCAACTGCTCCATCGTCTGCGCAGAACCGCAAGCTGCGGAACCGATCAGAAAGATCAGCGCTCCCATCAGCAAGATTAGTTTCCGGCCATAGAGATCGGCCAGCTTGCCATACAAAGGCATGGCAGCGGTAGAGATCAGCAAGTAAGCTGAGAAGGCCCAGGAATAGAGCGTTATCCCTCCAAGCTGGCTCACAATCCTGGGCATAGCAGTAGCGACAACGGTCGTATCCAACGTTGCCAGCGCTAGCACGAGCAGCAAAGCAACAATGGTGGTGATTTTTGTACTGTTTCGCATATGTCAGTCCTCACTCTCTTTCCATTGGTTCATCACAAGCACAATGCTCATGTCATCTCCTTACTTAACACACCACCAGGAGAGAATGTGACGGCATCGCAGACACGAAAACCATGAAAGTTCCAGGAGATGTGCGTCTGGGAACTAATTGCTGTCACATCAGACAAGCTTCGTGTGTTATGGTTATGAGAACACCGAACGGAGGAAGAATATCAATGGAGAACCAAGAATGGTTGGCGCAAGCATTCGAGGCACAGCGTCCCCATCTCCAAGCGGTGGCCTACCGCTTGCTCGGTTCCCGCGCAGAGGCCAACGACGCGGTCCAGGAAGCCTGGCTCAGGCTTTACCGCTCCGACACGAGCAGCATCCCGAACCTGGGTGGTTGGCTGACAATGACCGTGGCGCGTATCAGCCTGAATATGCTGCGTTCACGCAAATTACGACGCGAGAAGTCGCTGGAAGCTTCCAGCTTTGAGCCGGACATCAGTTCTTCTGATATGGTCGATCCAGAGCAAGAGGCCGAGCTCTCCGACTCGGTTGGTCTCGCGCTCCTCGTGATCCTTGAGACGCTCACACCTGCCGAACGCCTTGCCTTCGTACTCCACGACATCTTCGCTCTGCCCTTCGATGAGATCGCTCCCATTGTGGAACGGGAAGTCGCTGCGACAAGGCAACTCGCCAGCCGCGCGCGCCGCCGGATACGAGGAGGGGCCAAGGTCATCGACGCTGATCTAGCCGCAAGCCGAGAACTGGTTGACGCCTTCCTGGCGGCCTCGCGTGCCGGCTCCTTCGATGCGCTGCTCGCCCTGCTCGACCCAGATATTGTGTACCGGACTGACTTTAAGGGCAAGTCACAGGTCGTTTGTGGAGCGATGGCTGTGATCAGGAAAGCAAGAGCCTTCTTGTGGCTGGCCCGGTTATATCCCCGGTTCGCACAACAGGCGCTGGTGAACGGCGCAGTTGGCGTCGTCGTGGCACCTTTTGGGCGGCTGCGCTTTGCCGTCCAGTTCACGATCACGGGGGGTATGATCACTCAGATCGATGTGATTTCTGACCCAGCACGCTTGAGCCAGTTACACCTCTCGATGCTTTCCGACCGATGAGCGAGAACCCCAATCAACGTTTCTCTTTCCGTGAGATGGGAGCGGAGCCCAATCGCAGTCGGTGTTTGTGGAAGAATGGCTCCGGCAACATCCGCCAATTGCTGCCGAATTGGCGGCGATGATTCGTGCCACTGGTGGCGCGTGATGAACGACTAATGGAACTGCTCCTGGCATTCTATTGGCCCGAGGGTGACCAGCAGCACACCCGCGCTCAACGGGCGGGTAAGCACGATGCAGGGTCTTCCAAAAATCGAGAATGTGAAGGAGAACGATCGATTGGTATGGCTGCTTCCCCAGTCAGTATTCAGGCCATTTCTCGGCCAGAGTCCTCGACACCCTCCTGGTTTGGGGAAGTCGTGCTCATTGTCGAGTACCTGCGAAAGCACGGCATCCTGACCAAGCTTAGCGAGGGGATACATTTTGCACGGAAGCGTTTTGGGCGCTATGAGGTCATTGATTTTCTGGCGGTGCTGTTCGGCTACGCCATCAGTGGAGAACGCACCCTGGAGGAGTTCTACGAGCGACTCCAGCCGTTTGCTGGACCATTCATGGCGTTGTTTGAGCGTGATCGGTTCCCCGCTCGCTCAACGCTCTCGCGGTTTTTAGCGGCGTTGACGCAGGAATCAGTCGAAGCTCTGCGGACGCTGTTTCTCGATGATCTGATCGCGCGCCCACTCACGCCCGACAATCAAACCGGAGAGCTGAAGGACCCTCGTGGGAAACTCCTGGATGGTGTTTGACATCGACGGCACGCGGGAAGCCGCGAGCCCTCGCGCCTTACCTCAGACCGATGATCTGCCCCCGGCCTTTCGTCGGTTGGACGGCGTCTGCGCGCCTGGCCGAGCGCGGGCCGCAAGCGGGGGGAAGTCGTCAGGACACGAACAACGGTGTCACAGGCGCATAGCTATCAGTGGCTCGGCAGTTTCGGCAACCGAGGGAATGGGCGCTATCGGGAGGAACTGCGCAAGGGAATCTCCGCCATTGGCCGGTATCTGGCGACCCATCAGCTCTCACCAGAACGCACAGTGCTCCGGCTCGACGGCCAATATGGCAATGGAGCGGTACTCTCCGATCTCGCTGGTTTTGCGTTTGTGAGCTTGCCCCGGTCTGGTCCAGTCGAAGAACATGGATTATACTAGAAAGAACGCAAAGGGGAAAAGGACCATGCCGAAAGAGCAAAGAACGTTCACGAAAGAATTTAAGGTGGAAGCCGTCCGACTGGCCAATACGTCAGGAAAACCCATCACCGAGATTGCCCGTGACCTCGGGGTAAGTGATAGTACGATCCACAACTGGCGCAAGCAATTGGCAGAGCAAAGAGAGCAGGCATTTCCAGGTAGCGGGCATCAAACTGCGAAAGCAGGAAGAGCTACGCCGACTCAAACGCGAGCTGGAAGTGGCCAGACAAGAACGAGATATTTTAAAAAAAGCCATCATTGTCTTCTCGCGACACCAGCCATGAAGTTTCACTTTCTTGCCGAAAACGCTCAGGAGTATCCGGTGAAGCGTCTGTGCCAGGTACTTGGGATCAATGAGAGCGCGTATTACAAATGGCGCAAACGACCGCCTTCTGCACGACATCTTCAGGATGAAATCCTGGCGGAGCAGATGAAGGCAGGCTTATGAGGACAATCACCAAGTGTATGGAAGTCCACGCATTCACGCCGAACTGAAAGAGCGTGGGCTGCGATGTGGGAGCAAACGGATTGCCCGCTTGATGCGTGAGCGAGGACTATGTGCCAAGGTGAAACGGCGTCGGGTGGTGACGACGGATAGCTGTCACAGCGATCCGGTAGCTCCTAATCTCCTGCATCAAGAGTTTACGGCGAGCGAGCCAGACAAGAAATGGCTGACAGATATTACGGCGGTTTGGACCGCCGAAGGCTGGCTCTCGCCTTTCGGCCATCATCGATGTGTACTCGCGGCGCGTGGTGGGCTGGTCCATGGATCAGCAACGTAATGAGCAGTTGGTGCATAATGCGTTCCAGATGGCGGTCGCCTGCAGACGCCCAAAGGCAGGACTCCTGCACCATTCCGACAGAGGCAGCCAATATACCAGCGCGGGCTATCAGGCATTCTTGAAGCAGTATGGGATTCGCGTGAGCATGAGCCGGAAAGGCAACTGTTACGATAACGCGATGATGGAGTCGTTTTTCGGAACGGTGAAAGAGGAGTGCGTCGAACGTCATAGCTATCTGACCAGACAAGAAGCCAGACAAGCGATCTTCTCCTACATCGAGACCTTTTACAACCGAAAACGTTGTCATTCAGCTCTTGGTTACGTCAGTCCGATGACCTATGAAGAGCAGAAATTGTGGTTGAAGGAGAAGAACACGTTTTGATGTAACGTATTCTTCTCTGAGAGTGTAGCAAATTACGAGCAGTTCCAGTTTACCTTCCACGTTTTCGGACTGGACAAAAACGGGTTAATCTCAAGCGCAGAAGATATCAAACGGGCCAGTCCATTCACCTACGTCTCGTCCGCTTTTCCATCGACCATTCTGCTGCATGGGACCGCCGATCTGCATGTGCCTCATCCGCCGACGATCCGTTTTCATCAGGCGTTGCTAGCCGCCGGAGTTGAGTGCGATCTGCATCTGTACAGCGGAGTGTCACATGGATTCGACTTCTCCAAAAGTTTCCAGCATATCGTACAAGAGGAAGCAGCGCTCTTCTTCCGCCGAATAGTCAGCGAATCGGATGCCATCAACAAAGAACTTGAGGAAGGGCAATGAGTCATGAACTGTGTCGGCGCTTCTCTCCAGGAAACATGCAACATGTAAAACGGGGAGTGAAAGAAAGTCGGTTTATCCCATGAACAGGAAGATAGAACATTGAAAATGAGGAGAAGAACATGCAAGATGGAAAAGAAAAAATCCAGGTAGCAGAACTTATTCGCACGCAGCGTGCAACACGTCAATACAGCGAGCAAGCGGTATCAGAAGCGGATATCCGGACGATAGTGAACGCGGGGCGACGTGCACAAAGTTCAAACAACCAACAGCCCTGGTCTTTTGTCGTGGTTCGAGATCGCGAGACGCTGCGACAGTTGGCAGCGTGTGGAAAGTACGCGGATCATGTGTCCCATGCTGCTTTTGCTCTCGCACTTGTCACCTCGAACGAAGGGGGTGCTGCTGACTTCGATCTGGGACAGGCCGCAGCGTATCTGCAACTGGCAGCGTGGGATCTCGGCATTGGCTCATGCATTACCTGGATGCATTCCTCAGAAAAAGCCAAAGCGGTTCTCAATGTTCCTGCTGATCTGAACTTTCACGTCGTTCTCTCTTTTGGATATCCGGTGCCCCAAGAGAAACCTTCGTCTCCCAAGAGGAACGGACGCAAGCCTTTTGATGAGGTGGTGCGTTGGGAAGGCTGGTTGTAGAAGAGCAAGGCTTTCTCTGAAAGGGGAAAGCAGAAGTGAGAGGGCTTTTCTCTCCTTCTCTCTGTGCAAGGAGGGGGGCGCATCCACTATCGTAACGGACAGTTTTCACCGTTGGATGCGCTGACCCCTCTCTCATCCTTCTGACAAGGGAAAAGGGAGAGATGCTGACACTGCCCCAAAAAATGATACAGGCGTTGCGCCAATTTGAAACGGTCATGAGCGAACGCGTGTGGGAATGGACTAAAGTGCTCGTAATCGGAGCGATCCTGGCTCCAGGAGAGCGGACCGTTGCCGCGCTCTTGCGGGTAATGGGATGTTCGGGCGAGAAGCAGTTCCAGAACTATCACCGCGTCCTCAGTCGTGCGAAATGGTCGAGTCGAGAACTCAGTCGCCGGTTGTTGGCCGAGCTTTTGTGCCTATTTTTCCCAAGAAACGCGCCATTGGTCATGGGCATCGATGAAACGATCGAACGTTGGCGAGGCCGCGAGATTGCCGCGCGAGGGGTCTATCGCGATCCGGTGCGTTCGAGTAAGGAGTTCTTTGTGAAAACCAATGGCTTGCGCTGGATCGCCCTGATGCTCTTGACTCCCATTCCTTGGGCGTGCCGGATCTGGGCCTTGCCCTTTTTGACCGTGCTGGCTCCTTCTGAACGCTACCACGAGGAACGCCACATGCGACACAAAACCATCACGGATTGGGCTTGGCAAATGATCTTGCAAGTATCTTGCTGGATGCCAGAGCACCATCTGGTGGTGGTGGCCGATGGGACCTACGCGGTGTTGGATTTCCTGCTGAAAGTCAGCCGCTTGTCTGGCGTTTGTGTCATCACGCGCTTGCGCCTGGATGCCTGTTTGTATGATCCAGCCCCGCCGCCCGTTCCGGGCAAAAAAGGTCGGCCAGCCCTGAAAGGCAAACGACAACCCAAACTGGCAGAACGGCTGCACGACCCGCACACGCTCTGGCGGAAGTGCCGGCTGTCCTGGTATGGAGGAGGAACACGAGAGATGGAGATCGCAACGGGCGCAGCACTGTGGTATCAATCGCCCACCCCTCCGGTCGCGATCCGTTGGGTGCTCATTCGCGATCCCCAGTGCCAATACGAGCCCATGGCCTTGCTTTGCACCGATCAACAGGCAGAAGCGTCTCAAATCGTCGAGTGGTTTGTCCTGCGCTGGACCGTCGAAGTCACCTTCCATGAGGTTCGCGCGCATCTGGGTGTTGAGACGCAGCGTCAATGGTCGGAACTGGCAATTGCGCGCACGACTCCTGCTTTGTTGGCTCTGTTTTCGCTCGTCACCATCTTTGCTCAACAGATGTTGGATGGGCAGCCATTTCCTGTTCGTCAGACCGCTTGGTACGCCAAAGCCTTGCCGACCTTTTCGGATAC
>DATAYF010000309.1:0-5331 GCA_036272735.1 Ktedonobacteraceae bacterium | reverse complement strand
CCTTGGCCCATTCCCAAACTCGCTCGCTAAACGCTTCTTCAAAGGAGCGCAGTACCTGTATAATCCTTTTAGGCAGATTGAGCATCTCTCTTCTCTTTTCGCAATCAGATTTGAGCGAAGCTTACTCTGCCTTTCGTTTTTTGTCTAGCGAATGGATAAAGTCTAGCTAAGTTGGTTCGCAGTTGACAACGTGGGCTCAGAGTTTATGGCTATTGCGTACCGTGTGACGAATAGTAAGTTCTGGCTTGACATTACCGCCTATTTGCTCGGACCAAACTTGAATGACATGCCCAATGTTCTCATCCCTGGTCACCTTGCCGCATCATTCGGGATTAATCCGCAGGTCCCGGTAACCGGAGCCTATACTCTGTGGGTCACGCTGGTCTACGCAATCATCTTCGCCGTTGCTGCGATTCTCTTGACGAGACTACGTGACGTGAAAGAATAGCCATCGTACAATATCTCCGCCTGGCATAAAAATCAAAAGCGTCTTGATAAAAGGAAGAGCATCGTTTTGTCACAAATGGCGACAAAACGATGCTCTTCCTTTTTTATATTTTATGCGCCCATTAAGCCAAAGGATACAAACTTCCGGTTTCAAAGTAGCGCATCAAAACCCTGATACTCAGATAGCCTGTGCTCAGGATGTTTATTGATTGTTCTTAATGGTTCGTGTCAGGAAGGAACGCTAGACCGTGTGGGCTAGAAAGTCCAATAATGACAGGAGTAATCGTCCCAGTCGTGGGATCAAGTTTCCCGACAAAGCCAGCTACAGCTGCACCAGAATTCGAGGGAGACGCGGTATAGACATTCCCGGCAGCAAGGCCCGCTTTCCCATCACCAGCAACACTATAGATGCTATTCGTCGCAGTGTCAGCAATAAGCAAACGTCCCTGGGTGGCAGGAATCCATTGTGTATCGTCCACCTGGGTACCGATGCTCAGACGAGATACAGTCTGCTGTGCAGCACCAGGGTTGTGAATAATGATATGCTCAGCATCAGCCTGAGAATCCAGCACCAGATTCCCCTGATTATTAATGGACATGGAATCCGGATCAGTCAAGTTCAGCGTGACTTGCTGTTTGGTAACCACATCGGTAGCTGTTGCATTGCCATTCAAGACAGGAGTCAAAATAGCCTTACCATGCTGTAAGGTTACTTTGCTCAGGGCCGGATATACATTCACACCAGCACTATTTAACGTCGGATTCGAGGCGGCAACAAAAGCATTCCCATTCAGGAAGGCAAGGTCATCATAGCCACCTTTATGAGGTGTGGGTGGAACCTGGTACTCTGTTACCTTACCGGTTGTGGGATCAATCGTATAGATGTATGGATTTGCATCTTCATCAGAAGTGCCCCAAAGCTGGTGTGTGTAAGGATTGTAGCGCAGACCATCGTTATGACCAGGAACACTGATGGTGCGAACAACCTTCCCTTGCTTACTATACTGGACAATGGTGCTGGATTTATGATCTGAACCATCGGTGGCGGTGGTATTCTGATACCCGACAAATACAGACTGGCCAGCAACGGCAACAGAGTCAGGATTATAATACGCTGAGGTCCCTTTAGCAAAGATACTCACGTCATAGCCAGGAAGTGCGACAACACTGCTAGCTCGAGGAGAGGCCGCTGATGCCGTTACTACCCCAGATTGCTTATACATCAACATCAGTGCCAGTGCAGCAAGGAGTATTCCTGCGAATAAAAGACTACGCATAACATTTTTCTTCATACTCATTCCTTACGCAATTAATACATACAAATGCGGAGGCATGTCCTCCTCAAAAGAGGATAACGCTATTTGGTTAACTGCCGATTAATTGGCAGTTAACATTTTTAACGAACTATGTAAAGGTTTTCTTGAACAGCCTGTATGGCTAATTTGTTGTCTTCATTTTTGCGTAGCTTGATGGTAGTTAAATCAACCCAATTCTTAGTTAGTAAATGATCTTAGAAGCTTCTACCCTGGTTTTTTTGCAAAATGACCTAGGTCACTGTTTTAGTTAACATTCCTCTATCTGATCAATGAAGTATCCGGTTGCTTTGACTTTGTCGTACCGCGTGTATTATTGGCATGGCTTCAAATTGGCGCTTATTCCTGTTGCTTGTCGTTGGCATTTGACGTCTTATGACGTCTTATGACGCTTTATGACGTCTTATGACGTCTTAAGAGGGCGTTTCTTAACTCACATTTTGAGCATGCTTTCTTCTTTATTTGAAGAGTTTTTTGAGGGTGAGGAAACTCCCTGAAATTTTTACAAAATTTCAGCAGATAGTCCCCACCTCGCGTCAAGAACGCCGTCGAAAATTCCTCTCCTGACCCTCTTGACAAACTAATTATATTAGTTTGTAATGTAATATACTTAGCAAAGAGACTAATCAAACAAGTAAAAGGAGAGAGCAATGAAAACGCAAGCTGTGAGTAACCATCTCTTTCAGTTGACGCATCTGGGGCTGGTCAACTGTTTTCTGGTGCGCGAGGAGGATGGGTTTACACTGGTTGACACTTCCTGGCCGTCGAGCCAGGCGCAGGTGATTGCGCGGGAGGCGGGCAAACTGGGGTTGCCGATTGTGCGCATTGTGTTGACCCACGCGCATATCGATCATGTGGGTTCGCTGGACGCGCTCCATGAGTTGTTGCCAGATGTGCCAGTGGCGATTGGCCAGCGAGAGGCGCGTTTGCTGGCTGGTGATCTGAGTTTAGATCCTACGGAGCCGCGGGGCGAGAAAGCGCCTGGTGCCTATCCCTGCAAGACGAAGCCGGCGCAACTGTTGGACGAGGGCGAGCGGATTGGCTCGCTTGAGGCGGTTTTCACGCCGGGGCACTCGCTCGGCCATCTCGCTTTTCTCGATATCCGCGATCGCGCGTTAATCGCTGGCGACGCCCTCCAGACGCTAGGTGGCGTGGCGGTTTCGGGGACGATTATGCCGCTCTTTCCTCTGCCGGCCATGTCGAACTGGAGCAAAGAGCAAAGCCTGGTGAGCGCGCGCAAGCTGCTGGCGCTGCAACCGTCTCTGTTGACTGTAGGCCATGGCCGCATGCTCAGTCAGCCCCAGGAAGCCATGGCGCGCGCCATCCAGGTTCTGGAACGCGACCTGTTGAAAGCGCATGGGGCGCAGGGCAAGGTGGCATAGATGGTGAAGAATGTGTTTGGAGAAAGGGTTTTGTCATGACACGCAGAGCAGGATTAGACAGGATGGCCGTGATCGAGGACGCGGTCAGGCTGGTGGATGAAGATGGTCTGGAGCAACTCTCGCTTGCTCGCCTGGCCGAGCGCCTAGACGTGAAGGTACCTTCGCTCTATAATCACGTCGCCGGCTTGCCTGGTCTCAAGAACGCCCTGGCGAAGTACGGCCTGCGCGAACTGCTGGGTCATCTCACGCAGGCCGTGATGGGCAAAGCGCGCGCGGAGGCCATTTTCGCGCTGGCCGACGCCTTTCGGGACTACGCCAAGATGATGCCTGGTCGCTATACTCTCACCCTGCAAGCGCCCGCGCCCGACGACGCTGAGTGGCAGGAGTTGGGCCGACAGAGCGTGGGAGTCGCGCGCGCTGTCCTTGCGCCCTACGCTCTGGGCGAAGAGACGACCATTCACGCCATCCGCAGTCTGCGCAGCATCGTCCAAGGCTTCATCTCCCTGGAAATGGCTGGTGGCTTCGCCATGCCGATCGATCTGGACGCCAGCTTTCACTGGCTGATCAGCCTGTACGCTGCTGGGCTGGAGCGCCTGGCAAGCCAGGCATAGAGCCATGCTGGAGGTTTTTTTCAGCAGTATTCATGAAAAAGAGAAAGAAGAAGGAAAAGATGCTCGCTCTGTTGAAAAATGCCAATCTGGGACTGGCTCTGTTGCTGGAAATTGTCGTACTGGCCGCTTTGTGCTACTTTGGTTTTGTGGTGGAAGCGAGCTGGCCGGGAAAAATTGGCCTGGGCCTCGGCTTGCCCGTGGTAGCCATCGTCATCTGGGTGCTGTTTGGTGCGCCGACCTCGCGGCGGCGGTTGAAAGGTTTTCCCTTCTTGCTGCTGCAAATCATCTGGTTTGGCTCGGCAGCCGTGGCTCTCTCTTTTGCCAGCCAGCCCATTCTGGCGCTCATTTTCGCGCTGCTTTTTGTGCTTAACACCGTTCTGGCCTACGTGTGGGACCAGAAAAAAGCCTTTCCACCCGCAGATGCCACGCAGAAGCGTGCCTGCTAACAGGAGTTCCAGAGCGCGAACTGGCAACGAGTTGAATGAGAAAAACGGAACGCCGTTTTCTCATTCAAGAGAACATTTCTTCCGTTGTTTCTGGGATCAGAGGTTGCCGCCTCGGAAAGCGAGATCAGCATATGATGCCTGTTCCAATGAATCACCAGGTGCTCATCCCGCCACCAGCATACCATCGGGCGCAAGCGAAAGCTGGGAAAGCTCTTCATATCGATGCTTTGACGCTGGTCACAACCCTGCATCTGCTGACACTTTGCCGACTTGCCGTTTGTCTTGCCCATCACCGCTGCCCTCCTCCTTTGCCCAAAGGCCCAGGAGGAGCCCCACGACAATACCGCGAGGAGAGCCTACTGCTGGTGGCGCTGCTCAAAACCCTTTGGCGTCCCTCGTATCAAGATATGACCGATTGGTTGCGTGCCTGGCCTGCGGCTTCTCCTACGATCGGCAAGGAAGACTCCATGTTCCCAGCGCTTCACAACAATGCAAACGTCGTCAAGCCGCTGGTGCTCCGCTTTCCGAGAGCCTGTTTCTGGTAAGTGTGCTTACCGCTCTGCGTTGCCGAGTGATGCGGGCACGAGATCTGATAATCGATAGTGTCCCCATGCTCGCCTGGCGCAAAGCTGATCCAGATGCCGCTTATGGGCACGCTCCTGCTCATCATCCTCGTCCCCTCTTACGCGGCTTTCGGGTCCATACCCTGCTCTGTCGCGGTTCTGGGCTTCCGCTCCAGTTTCTGGTGCCACCAGCCAATGTCCATGATGCTCCCTTTGCTCGTCCACTACTGGAACTCTCTGTACGACTCTACCGCATTCATCCACGGGTCATTCATCTTGATGCTGCCTATTGGAGCTTGCGCCTCATTCACTGGATTCATGAAACCCTTGGCTCCATCGCAGTGATCCCGTGGAACCCCAAACGCCAGCAAAACCGCTCGTGCTTGCCTCCTACCTGGACGAAAGAAGAACTTGGAAAACGCAGTGGCATCGAAGTAGGGTAGGCACCCGGCGAGGTACATTGCTGTCCTGTTCCGAATGCCTCCCTCCAAACCCGGCGTGCAGATTTCTCTGCACCGGGCTTTCCAGCATCATCAGGGGAGTCCCGTCCGTGAACGTGATCGTTTTTG